>NZ_JBSICB010000001.1:0-559311 GCF_058245615.1 Chryseobacterium sp. UF-290 | reverse complement strand
AGTTATAAAGAAGAATTAACCCAATCTATCCAAAAAAAAATTACACAAGAGCTTAAACAAGATGGTTCTACTTTAGAATCCATTCAACTTATAAAATTTGATACTTTAAAAGAATGGCAAGAAGCTGACTTTGTATCTAACTATTCTACTCAAAGATTGATAATATTAAATAAACAACAGCAACAGTTAGCAAAAGAACTTGAAAATGTTAAAACAATAAAGGATTTGGAACGAATCAAATCAAAATATGCAAAAGTAGAGGACAGTATGAAACACGAAATAAAAATTATAAAAAGTGTGGAGTATTTGAAACCCAAAAATATTAAAACAGGTAATTATCAGGCAATTTTTCTTTTAAATGTTCATGATAGAAAATCCAATACAGTTAAAAGCGATTCGTTATTTATGTTTACAAATGAAAAAAAAGTAATCTTCACATCAACACAATTTATTGAGCAGTGTATTGCGAAGTTCAAAAAAGACTGACCTTCTTAAAAGTCTCTCGACTTTGAGCAGATAAAAAATGGAGTTGATACCTTTTTTAGGACAAAAAGTTTATCCTTCTTTATACACTTTAAATTAAATAATTAGGGTATTGATTTCAATACCCTAATTTTGAATAAGTTTCGACAGAAACAGCACAAATGTTCCTGAAATTAATTACTACCCTTTCGGGCTAAACCATATTGAAGGAGCATTTGGAATGGCAAGCTTTGGAAATTGGAGGAGCTATAAGTTTGGCGGTAAGGAGCTTCAGGAAACGGGAATGTTTGATTTCGGAGCCAGGTTTTATATGCCTGATCTTGGAAGATGGGGTGTGATAGATCCTTTGGCAGAGCAGATGAGAAGATATTCCCCATATAATTATGCCTATAACAATCCTGTAAAGTTTACAGATCCTGATGGTAGGAAACCTATGGCACCGGATCGGGAAGCAGCAACGGTGATGTATCCTAAATCTCTTTGGGGATTCTTTATGTCAGGAGGCCAGAAAGATACAGCTGCCCTTATGGATTTTATTGCTCAGAATAATGGATTGGGAGCTTTTCAGGATTTGTTGACCGGAACTATGGGTATGCAAGGTGGTGGAGGCAGTATTGCTTTTGGAAAAACTAAGCTGTTTAAAGATATAATGGCATATTTACAGGAAGGGGATCCCAAAAAAATAAAGGAAATTGAGGATAGATATAAAATGATGATTATTGATGCAAGAAAAAAAGGAAAAAATTTTGCAGCAGATAATCTACAATTTTTTTTGGATGGAAAAGGAGGAACAAAAAAAATAGATATAGCAATTTTAGCGCAATTTGGAGCTTTTAATGATGGTGTCAATCGAAACAAATCTAGATTTGAAGATCAATTATATAATGCTGCTACTAAATTAAAAGATGGACAATCTATTATCATTAATGATTATTGGGATGCAGTCATTGATCCTAGTGTTTTTTCAGAGTTGTACTATGCTAGCGGTATGAGTCAGGTAACATCAAAAAGTTTTAAGGAAAGGAAATACAATTACAGTCTCTGGTTCGGTTCAAAATAGGTGGTATGATCCTTATAATTGGAATGCCGGCATGTCTGCTTATATTTCCTGGGTTTGGCGATGTATCTGATGATGATGGAAATTATTTAGTAGAATATGGTAATGCAAGACCCTTCCTTATTAGAATCAAAATGGAATTCTACTGTATCTGGAATTATTACAATTAGACCTTATTGGTTTGATTCTAAAAATATTAACTGGAAATAATATAATTAATATGAATAAAAAGAAAATTCTAATTGTTTTAATATTTATAATAAGTGTTGTATCTGTGTATTGGTTTTATGAAAATTCTTATACAGAATTCAAGCCTCTTTCATTTGATGGAAGCAATTATGTAATTAAAAAAATTGCTAATAAAAAAGAATTCGAAAGTAATTTGAAAAAAGTTTTAGAATATTATAATGAAGATTTTAAAATTTCAGAGAAGGGAAATATTACAATTAAAAATAAATTACAAGCTGATGAAGAATTAATCACCAATTATACAAAAAAAGCGTTGGATAAAGACTGGAATAAAACAAAATAGTAGACTTTTATCAGAGCTAATGATGGTTCTTAATCAACTTATCTGACTTTGGGTAAGTGATTAACTCGTTTATATCTAAATAATATTAGATAGGTACTTTTTTTATTACAAAAAAGTTATCTTTCTTATACGTTTTAAATTAAGAGAGTTATTATAAATAATTAGGGTATTGATTTCAATACCCTAATTTTGAATAAGTTTCTTCAGAAACAGCACAGATAGATGTCTCAGATGAAAATTTTAATGCTTAGAAGTTTTGTTTTTTCCTAGTAAGCATTAAGGTAAAATAATGATTTTATAAAAAAATGATTGTCACTCTTTCAGAAATTATTCCTACTCTGATTTAGTCTTAGCCTAAAGAATATTAAAAATTTACCGGTTTCAAGATCATTTAGAAAATGTGCAGACATCCAAAAATATCTGATATTTTCCCATAGTTTAAGTTTTTTTAACAATTAAAGGAGCCTCAGCTCCGGTAAAAATCCCTAATTTTGCTGAACTATCGTTTTTTACTAAAAAACTAATGTGTTCTGATTGACATGGCAGGGCTGAGGTCGTTTTTCTTATTTTATATCATGCTGGTTTTTACCCTTTTCAATTCGAATTGGGCGGAAAAATCATTGCAGAATATTCCTTATGTTCCTCATGTGAGTAATATTCACCTGCTCGATGTTTATGAAGAGGCGGATATGAACACGCATGCGCTGCCTGCAGCCTCTAAAATTGTAAAATATTCTACCCGTAAAGATGATCTGGCTGTTGGGAACTTTTCAGGAATATTAAAAGGGATTCCTAAAATTATACTTCCTGAAATTGCCGTCTCTGTTATCTGTGGGGTCAAATCCTTTCTCCATCTCCTCCAGTTGTATTAACGTTTAAGTTGTTGAATACCAAATCATTTTAACGAAATTCTTAACTTAAACATTTAAAAATGTATTTTAAAAACGTAATAATTTGCAGTTTTGCAATATTATTCGCTGTGTCATGCAGTAAAAACAAGAAAAAAAACAATCAGAAAGAGAAAGAGCTTCCCGTACTGGAGATCAAAGAAAAAGATACTCTGGTCAATAACCAGTTTGTCACTGATATCCAGGCTAAAAAAAATGTAGAAATGCGTTCCAGGATCGGAGGTATTATCCAGCATATCTATGTGAACGAGGGGCAGTTTGTACAGCAGGGGCAGGCTTTATTCAAGATCAATGATGCCGAACTGCAGATGGAACTTCTTAAGGCGAATGCTGCATTGAAGCAGACAGAAGCCGATGTACGCATTGCAGAAGTAGAGCTGAAACAGATCCAGAGCCTTCATGCCAAGAAGTTTGTGGCTAACAACGAGCTGGAAATGGTAAAAGCTAAACTGTCATCTGCTCAGGCTAAGCATGCCTTTGCCGATGCGGAAAAAAGAGCGGTTCTTCAGAAAATAAGCTTTACAAAGATCACCGCACCCTTTGATGGAGTGATTGACGTGATTCCTCATAAGGAAGGAAGTTTGGTGGAAAACGGTACGTTACTGACAACACTGTCCCAGCTTAATGAAGTCTACGCCTATTTCTCAATTCCGGAAAACTTATACTTTGAACTTTTAGCGAATGATAAGATCGGGAACCATCAAAAGATTGAACTTACGTTGCCTAATGGCGTTAATTATCAGTTCAACGGAGCATTAAAAACAGCTGAAGGAGAAATTGACAGAACGACAGGCTCTATCCGTTATAAAGTACTTTTCCCCAATCCTGATCGCCTGATCAAGCATGGTACCTCAGGAAAGCTTATTATTTCCGAGCAGCAGAATAATGCGATCCTTATTCCGCAAAAATCAACATTCTCGATCCAGGATAAAACCTATGTTTTTGTAGTGGATAAGCAGAACAAGGTGAAAATGACCAATATTAAGATCGGAACCACCCTGAGAGATTCCTATATGGTGGAAAGCGGTCTTAAAAAAGGAGATGTAATCATTTATGAAGGGACCCAGTCTTTGAAAGACGGTGATGTGATCAGAATCAAAAAGAAGTATTAACCTTTCGTAATCTTTAAATCAATTGACAATGGTAGAAATGTTTATAAGACGAAAGGTCCTTTCGTTGGTTATTTCCATATTATTTGTGCTTCTGGGAATTATGGCATTGCTGAAGATGCCGATCACTCAGTTTCCGGATATTGTACCGCCTTCTGTAACGGTTACGGCAAAATATACCGGAGCTAATGCCGAAGTATCAGCCAATGCGGTAGCGCTTCCGCTGGAACGTGCCATCAATGGAGTGCCGGGTATGACGTATATGTCGACGGTAACATCTAATGATGGTCTCACTCTGATTCAGGTTTTCTTTGAAGTGGGGACAGACCCGGATGTTGCAGCGGTAAACGTTCAGAACAGGGTGACTACGATCCTTGATGAGCTTCCTGAAGAGGTGATCCGTGCCGGAGTAACGACTGAAAAAGAGGTAAACAGTATGCTGATGTACCTCAATATTACAAGTACAGATCCCAGCCAGGACGAGCAGTTTATTTACAACTTTACGGATATCAATGTTCTCCAGGAGCTGAAACGTATTGATGGAGTAGGACGTGCGGAGATCATGGGACAGAAAGAATACTCGATGAGGGTCTGGCTGGATCCGCAGAAGATGGCTGCCTATAATATTTCCGCAGATGAGGTGATCACTTCATTACAAAAGCAGAATATTTCAGCGGCGCCGGGAAAAGTAGGAGAGACCTCCGGGAAAACTTCCAGCCAGCTTCAGTATGTGATTAAATATAAAGGAAAATTCTTTGAGCCTAAACAATACGAAGAGATTCCCATCAGGTCTGATGTAGACGGAACGATCTTAAAACTGAAAGATATTGCTAAAGTGGAATTCGGGGCGATGAACTACGGCATGGTTTCCAAAACAGATGGTAAACCTTCCGCGTCTATTATGATGAAGCAGCGTCCGGGATCTAACGCTTCCGAGGTAATTGAGAGTGTAAAGGCTAAAATGGAAGAACTGAAAGTCTCTTCCTTTCCTCCCGGAATGGAATATAATATGGCTTATGACGTTTCCAGATTCCTGGATGCTTCTATCAGTGCGGTACTGACAACGCTTATCGAAGCCTTTATCCTGGTAGGGATCGTAGTGTTCATCTTCCTTCAGGACTGGCGCTCAACCCTGATTCCCGTATTGGCGGTTCCTGTAGCGCTTGTAGGAACTTTTGCTTTTATGAACATGCTGGATTTCTCAGTAAACCTATTGACCTTATTCGCGTTGGTACTTGCCATCGGGATTGTAGTGGATAATGCGATTGTCGTCGTAGAAGCTGTCCACGTTAAAATGGAAGAAGGGATGAATGCCATGGATGCCACCATCAGCGCAACAAAAGAAATTGCAGGAGCAGTAGTTGCAATTACTATCGTAATGTCTGCGGTATTTATTCCTGTAGCATTTCTTGATGGTCCGGTAGGAGTATTCTACAGGCAGTTTTCATTGACACTGGCGATAAGTATTGTTATTTCCGGAGTGAATGCATTGACACTGACTCCGGCACTTTGTGCTATTATTTTAAAACCTCATGATCACAACAAAAAGAAAACACTTGCAGACCGGTTTTTCCAAAGCTTTAATACCGGTTTTGACCGATTGACCAATGGTTATGTGAGCATTTTATCAAAATTTGCAACAAGAACAACCGTTACTTTTGGTTTATTGTTTCTGTTTATCGGGCTGACCTTTGTAACCGGCAAATTCCTGCCAACCGGTTTTATTCCAATGGAAGACCAGGGAATGGTATATGTAAGCGTAACTACTCCACAAGGGGCGACTGTGGAAAGAACGGAAAAAGTGCTGGATGAGGTGACGGTGATGGCAAAGAAAATTGAAGGTGTAGAAAACGTAACAACCCTCGCCGGATACAGTATTGTAACGGAAATCGCAGGTTCTTCCTACGGAATGGCGATGATCAATCTTAAAGACTGGAAGGAAAGAAATATTTCAGTAAATGATCTCATCTCAGAACTTTCAGAAAAAACAAAAAGCATTGCAGATGCCCAGATCGAGATCTTTGCACCGCCAACCGTTCCCGGATTCGGAAATACCAGTGGCTTTGAACTACGCCTGCTGGACAGGACCGGCGGAACTATTGAGAATACGGATAAGATCACCAAAGATTTTGTTAAAAAGCTGAATGAAGCACCCGAACTGCAGAACAATTTTACCAGTTTTGACGCTACTTTCCCACAGTATATGATCAATATTGATTACGATATGGCTGCAAAGAAAGGTGTTTCTGTAGACAATGCGATGTCTACGTTACAGACAATGCTAGGGTCTTATTATGCAACTAATTTTATCCGTTTCAGTCAAATGTATAAAGTAATGGTTCAGGCAAGCCCTGAGCACCGCGATACCCCTGAAAGTATTCTGAATTTATACCTTAAAAATGATAAGGGAGAAATGGTTCCGTTCTCAACATTTATTACCATCGAAAAAGTATACGGCCCTGAAGTGCTGACAAGGTATAATATGTATATGTCTGCAATGATCAACGGAGAGCCTGCGGATGGCTACAGCTCGGGAGATGCGATTGCAGCTGTAGAGCGTGTGGCAAAAGAAGCCCTTCCGAGAGGTTTTGATATCGAATGGTCCGGAATGACCAGGGAAGAAATCTTATCAGGAAACCAGACCGTCTATATCTTCCTGATCTGTCTGCTGTTCGTATATCTTTTATTAGCAGCTCAGTATGAAAGTTTTCTTCTTCCGATGCCTGTATTATTAAGCCTTCCTACAGGGATCTTCGGTTCCTATATTGCTTTGGTGCTGGCTGGGCTGGATAATAATATTTACGCACAGGTAGCTTTGGTCATGCTGATTGGGCTTCTGGCTAAAAACGCTATTCTGATCGTAGAATTTGCGGTAGCCAGAAATAAGCAGGGCTTTGATATTATCCCGGCGGCCATTGAAGGAGCGAGACAGCGTCTGCGACCTATTTTGATGACCTCTTTTGCCTTCGTGGCCGGACTTATTCCATTGTGTATTGCATCGGGAGCAGGAGCGATAGGAAACCGTTCCATCGGTACAGCGGCAGCAGGAGGAATGCTGTTGGGAACTGTTTTCGGATTGGTGATCATTCCGGGACTGTATATATTCTTTGCAAAACTTGAAAATAAGAAGAAAGATGAAAAGATTAAATCATAGAAATATATTATACGGGATAGCTGCATTAAGCTTAGTATCATGTGCTGTCCCGCAGGTCGCTGGTTTGAAAAAGGCTCAGACACTGCCTGAAGCTCCTGTGAAAACGGGACAAGACTCGGAAGAATTCCGGCAGCTCAATCTGAAGGCCTATTTCACAGATCCTCATCTGCTTGAGCTTTTTGATAAAGTGGTACAGGCCAATCCGGATTTCCAGATTGCGCAGCAAAGGGTGGAAATAGCCAACAGTTTTCTGCAGCGCTCAAAAATGGACCTTTTACCTTCTCTTGAAGTGGGGGCGGAAGTTTCCGGGAACCGGTATGGTAAATATACCATGGAAGGCGTAGGAAACTATGATACCAATCTCTCTCCCAATATTACCGAAGAACAGAAGATCAACCGGGATTTTACTCCTAACTACTGGCTGGGTGCAAGAAGCAGCTGGGAAATTGATGCCTGGGGCAAGCTGAAAAATAAAAAAATTGCGGCACAGAAAAAGTTCCTGGCTTCTGCGGAAGGGCTGAGATTACTTCAGGTGGAGCTTTTCACGGATATTGCCAACCTGTATTATCAGCTGGTGGCTTTGGATAACCGTCTGGCCATTTATCAGAAGAACTATAACCTTCAGCAGAGGGCATTTGAAATTGTGCTGGCACAGCGTGAAGTAGGAAAAGCTACGGAGCTTGCCGTACAGCAGTTTAAAGCGCAGAATAATAACTGGCTGGCGGAAATTGAGCATATCAAAGTAGAGATTGTTACGGTAGAACAAGCGATTACCACCCTTACAGGAAGCTATGGAGGAGAGGTCAAACGTGGGAAAACACTGATGCCTACCAATATGGAGGTTTTAAACAAAAGTATTAATGTAGAAGCAGTGATTCACTCCAGACCGGATGTGGCGGCTAATTATTATGTCTTGGAAGCTTCCCAGGCTGATGCCAAGGCTGCAAGAGCTGCTTTTTACCCGAAGATTGATCTCGGAGCAGGCTTTGGACTGAATTCTTTCTCTGTTGAAACCCTGTTCAAGCCAAGTTCGCTGGCAGGACAATTGCTGGGAGGATTAATGGTTCCTGTTTTCAATAAAGGACAATTGAAATACGAGTTTAAAGTAGCAAGTAAAGAACAGGAGATTGCCTTTTTAAATTATCAGAAAAGTGTTACAACAGCATTTAATGAGCTTCAGTCTATTCTGAAGCAGACCAGGATCTATGAACGTGTTTTGAAGCTGAAATCAGAAGAGGTAGGCTTTCTTGACCGTGGTGTAGAGGTGTCTAATGATCTGTATCTGACAGGATATGCAAACTATTTTGAGCTGATCAATTCCCAGAAAAGCAAGCTTACCGCTGAATTGGATCTTTTACAGTTTCAGCATCAGAATACCCGGAATAATGTTTTGCTGTTTAAAGCCCTGGGAGGAAAGCTGGAATAGATCACTCAGAAAATGAAATTATTAAGGATAGCTATTGTAAACCAAAGATGGAAGCAATGTCGTCTTGAAATAAGGCTGTCCTTAATGTTTTAAAAAAATATTCTTTTTACCGGTTCCGGAGACCGTTTTTATAATGCATGACGAAAGCCACCTGAAAAGGTGGCTTTCTGTATTTTTTACGCTACTTTCTGCATCATGCAGAAAGTGCTGATCTTTTATTTAACGATTTGGATCTCAACAGCAGAAAATCCTTTTGGAGATTTTTCTTTTTCAAAAGAGACTTTGTTCCCTTTTTTCACCGGTTCTTTGCAGTTGTTGTTGTGGAAGAAGATATTTTCTTTGGTATTATCTTCAGTAATGAAGCCGTATCCTTTTTCGCTCAGGAAGGTAATGATTCCTGTTTTTCTCGGATCTTCCTCAATAATAGGAGCTGCACCCAGCTGAATTTCATCAAGGTTCACTTCCTGTCTTTGCTCAGGTGGAGTAGAAGTTAATCTTCCGAATTCATCTACATACATGAATACATCCTCCATATCCTTTCCTTTGTTGTTGTTCGTTTTACGTTCTTCGCGTCTTAGCGCCTTTTCTTTTTGCTTTTGAATTTTTTTCTTGAAATTTTCCTTTTTAGAAAAAGAATCTGCCATAAATTATTTAAGTATTTAGTTTCTATAAATTGTATTGGTTCAATCTGGTCTTCCTTAGACCTGTAAAGCCTGCCGATGTTTTCTGCTTTGGATTCCCCAATCATACAGAGCTTTAAAATTCCGACAAGTATTGTTCTTAATAGAAGAATAAAAGTTAAAAAATATGGCTGCTCAAAAAGCAAAGACTGAATAAAAAGATATTCTGGTCGTTACAGAAAACAAAGTAGTGACTTGGTTACTAGCGTACAAATATACAACAATAAAATGAATAATGCGGTTTTAAATGATTGATTATCAGAAATGGTTTTTGGCAGAACCGGTATGGAGACCTTATTAGCAGAGTTTAAGACTGATAAAGTTACTTTGATATTCCTGTAAAAAATCCCCAGCAGGCTGAGGATTATAAAAAAATATATTACAGAATGAAGTGGTGTATGTATAATACGGGTGGGAAAGCATCAAATCCTATGCCTAAAATTCACTAATGTTAGAGAATGATAGAATTTGTTTAATATAAAGACCGTGTTTCAAACCTTATCTGTCTGGTAAATAAGGGGATGTTGAAAAAGCTTGTTTATATAAATTTTAAATATTTTGCTGTAATTGTAATTGAAAAGAAGCATTTTAAAAGTATCATACTGATCTTTAATACAACTCCCGAAAAATTCACCATGTTGAGATGCAATTTATTATTCATCTTTGTTCTATTAACATTTAAAAATTAAAAATAATGTCAACACAAGATGTAAAAGGAAAAGTTGTTTTAATTGCCGGAGGTGGTAAGAACTTAGGCGGATTATTAAGTAAGGACTTCGCAGCAAAAGGAGCGAAGCTGGCTATACACTACAATAGTGAGAGTTCTAAGGCTGAAAGTGAAAAAACACTGTCAGAAGTTCAGGCGTTAGGAGCTGAAGCGTTTCTGTTTCAGGCAGACCTTACTAAAGTGGAGAATCTGACTAAATTTTTTGACGAAACGATCTCTCGTTTTGGTGGCGTTGATATTGCGATCAATACAGTAGGAATGGTATTGAAAAAACCGTTTGCTGAAACTACGGAAGCGGAATATGATACGATGTTCAATGTCAACTCAAAGTCTGCCTATTTCTTCTTACAGGAAGCAGGGAAAAAGCTGAATGATAATGGGAAGATCTGTACGATTGTTACCTCATTGCTGGCAGCTTATACCGGATTATATTCCACTTATGCGGGAGCAAAAGCGCCGGTAGAACATTTCACCAGAGCGGCTTCCAAAGAATTCGGGGCAAGAGGAATCTCCGTAACTGCTGTAGCACCCGGACCAATGGATACTCCTTTCTTCTACGGTCAGGAAACTGATGATGCCGTAGCTTATCACAAATCGGCAGCTGCGTTGGGAGGGCTTACTGATATCAAAGATATTGCACCATTGGTAGAATTTTTAGTAACTGACGGCTGGTGGATCACCGGACAGACCATTTTTGCTAACGGAGGATATACCACAAGGTAATCTTTTAAATAATTCATAAAAAAACTCACTGAAAATTGTTTTCAGTGAGTTTTTTTATGGAATCTGTTTAAACTTTTTATCTCATAAGAATCATAGCTATTTTTTGACTTGAAAAAGCTTTTATTCTAAACATTTCAGTCCACTTAAGTTAGTTTAAAATGATACTGTATAAAAAGTTCACATAAGAAAAAAATCAAAGATTTTCATAAAGCTCAAGTGTACTTATTGTGCAGCAAGCTTGTGACTTAAAAGCAACTTAAGTGTTTAATCTTTTTTTGCTTTTTGGGTTTTCATTGGAAAAGTTTAAACAGCTTTATGATGAAATTTTTAATGTAAATATCAGAATTATAAAGTTTTCATTTTTCTCTTTTCCAATATACTCTTAATGATAAAGAATAACCCTAAAAGAACAAAAGGAATACTCAGCAGCTGTCCCATATTCAGACTCATTCCATGTTCAAATTCTACCTGGTCTACCTTGATGAATTCAATCAGGATACGCATGATGAAAATTAAAAGAACACTGATCCCGAAATAAAACCCTTTCCCGATCTTGAAAATATCTTTTTTGTATATCAGATAAACAAGAAGGAAAATAATAACATAGGAAATCGCTTCATAAAGCTGGGCAGGGTGCCTTGGCAGATCATCTACCTGCCTGAATACAAAAGCCCATGGAACATTTGTAGGAACTCCTATTATTTCTGAGTTCATCAGATTGGCCAGCCTGATAAAAGTGCCGCCCAGAGGAAGTACAATAGCAATGGCATCCAGAACCGTCATGAACGGAATAGAAAATTTTCTTGCATATAACAGAAGCATGATCACCAGCCCGATGCCGCCTCCGTGACTTGCCAGCCCGGCAAAACCTGTAAAGTGGTAAACGCCGTCCGGCCCTTTCTGAATCGGGAGAAATATTTCAAGCGGATGCTGGGAATAGTAATCAAAATCATAAAAGATACAGTGTCCCAGCCTGGCTCCCACCAAAATCCCTATAAGGGCATAAGAAAACAGAGCTTCATGAGCCTGGGAGCTCAGGTTTTCTTTTTTATAGATGCCTTTTAATATGTTAAAGCATAAAATAAGACCTGTAAGAAATAATATTCCGTAGTATTTTAAAGGAACTCCCAAAATATGGGCGATTTCAGGATTGACATCCCAGTTGATGTATAGTAAACTCATTGATAATGTTGTCTGATTTAAAGATGCAAATATAAGAAAATAGGAACTGTTGAATAGTTTGGGTCAGTTTTAGAAGGCTATCATTTGATTCATAAAGTTTTAGCAGGGTGCTCTTACTTTTGAAAGGCAGTGCAGCAATTAATATATGACCTTTGTGATTTGTAATCAGACAGGAAATGAGCTGGTAGTATATGAACAGCAGTATCTTTTGCCCATACTTTTTATTAAGTGGACGCTCTGTAGACCAGTTCTGCATCCATTAAGACTGACCGGCTTGGGGCTGAACTATCTTTGATCTTTTCCAGTGCCAGCTCTGCGGCTTTTTCACCCATTTTCTCCAAAGGCTGTTCTACACTGGTTAATTGGGGATATACCATTGATGATAATTCAGTTCCCGAAAAGCTTGCTACAGCTACATCTTCAGGTATTCTTATCTTTTGTTCAAGAAGATAATTCATCACACCTACTGCTAAGGTATCACTGAATGCAAAAATACTGTCAAATTCTATATTCTTATTTAACAGTTTCTGGATGATATCTCTTCCATGCTGAACAGTCATTCCATTGGCCTGTATGATAAGGTTTTCATCAAAGAGGTTGTATTTCATAAGAATGCGCTTGTACCCATTCATTCTTTCCGTAACATTCCGGATCGTTGCGGGACCCATGATATGGACAATTCTTTTTCTCCCTGTTTTGATTAAATATTCTACCATTAATGATGCTTTAATAGAATCATTCACAATTACTTTCGAAACATCTAAGGATTGATGAGGGAGCCTGTCGAAGAATATTAAAGGAATTCCCTGTCCCATAATGTGCTGATATATATCGTTGTTATAGGTTTCATGACAAAGGTTGATAATAATAGCATCCACGTTAAACTCTTCCAGTAGCTGAAGATTCTTTCTTTCTATAAGGGGATCTTCATCAGACTGGGTAATGATGATCCGATACCCAAGCGGGTACAGTATATTCTGAATTCCTTTAAGAACTTTCGCTGAAAAAGGAGTGATCATTTCAGGGACGACAAACCCTATGGTCTTGGATTGGCCGGATTGCAGACTTAGAGCGGTAAGGTTGGGTTTATAGCCCATTTTTTCTGCTGCGTCCAATACCCTTTTTCTTGTTTCATCATTTACATTTTTGTCATGAAGGAGTGCTCTGGAGACGGTAGAGGTCGATAATGACAAAAATTTAGACAGATCTTTAATCGTAATACGCTTCATCCGGCTATCTTTTTGGCTAAAATTAGTAAAAAAAATAGGCAATTGGGAACGTTCCCTAAACTTTGGGAACGTTCCCAATTTAAATTTTGTAAAAAAATTAATGAATTAACTATTTGTTAATATAGTTTTAGCGAATTGATTAATCTGTTAATAATTTTTTACTTATGAATAAGATATATTGTAATCATGATGTTTCGGAAATTCGTGCAGGAATTCTACACATTGGTGTTGGAAATTTCCACAGAGCTCATCAACAATTCTATACCCATATGCTGTTACATGATAAAGATCAGAAGAACTGGGGGATCTGTGGAGTTTGCTTATTGCCTTCAGATGACAAGATAGTCAGCAATTTAAGATCCCAGGATCTCAGATACTCGCTAACGGTTTGCGGAAGAAACGGCATGAATGAGGTGTATACTATATATTCATTACGGGAATTGATCTGGGGAGTTGAAGATCCGGATGCAGTGATCAGAAAAATTGCCGATAGCTCTATTAAAATTATCACTTTAACCATTACAGAAGGAGGGTATAATCTCGATAAGGAAACTGGTGAATTTGTTCTGCACGATGAAAAAATACAGTATGATCTGGAAAACCCTGCCAGCCCTTCTACCGTTTTTGGTTTTGTTGCAGAAGGATTACGCCGGAGAAAAGTAAACAATGGAGGAGCAGTTACAATCCTTTCGTGTGATAATCTTCAGCATAACGGAGATACAGCGAAAAGAGCTTTTACAGCATTTATAGAAGCTCAGGATAAAGACCTTGCAGAATGGGTAAAAGAAAATGTGACTTTTCCCAATAGCATGGTAGACCGTATTACTCCAGCTACGACTCCTGAAGATGTTGAAAGACTGAACAAGTTGAATGGGACAGATGATAAAGCTCCTGTTTATTGTGAAGATTTTGCACAATGGGTCATAGAAGATCGCTTTATTGCAGGAAGACCTGCCTGGGAGCGGGTAGGAGTGGAATTTACGGATGATGTAACCTTATTTGAAAATATGAAGCTGAGCCTGTTGAATGCTTCGCACACCCTATTATCTTATCCGTCTTTTCTGATGGGATATCGTAAAGTAGACCAGACCATGGAAGATAAAGATCTGGTACAGTTTATCCGAAACTTTATGGATATCGATATTACACCATTTGTTCCCATACCTGAAAACACAGACTTGGAACAATATAAAGCAACCCTTATTGAAAGATTTGCCAATCATAGTGTCAGTGACCAGATAAGCCGGTTATGCTCTGACGGAATTTCAAAATTTCCGGTATACATTATTCCCAACCTCGATAAAATGATAAAAGAAGGGAAAGACCTTACAAGGCCTGCTTTTCTTATGGCTTCATACAGGCATTATCTGAAATACAAAACAGACGACCATGGAAATACTTTTGAAGTGTCGGAACCTTGGCTGGCTACCAATGATGAATTGCTTATTGACAGTGTAAATCCTCTGGACTTTTTAGAATTATCAGCTTTTAAAGGAGTTCATCTGAAAGCTTCTGAACCATTTATAGATCTGTATACCCGGTTTGTGCAGGATATTAGAGACTCAGGAATCGGTTCTGTTTTAACATCAATCCTAAAATAAATTGGCTATGCAAATAAATACAAATACAGGGTCTTCAGAAAACAAGACAAACAATGCCATATTGCCCTTTGCGATCATTACCTTTATTTATTTCATTGTAGGTTTTCTGACAACCGTGAATGAACAGCTGCAGGCACCCTTAAAATTTACTTTTCTAAGCCATGCGGGCAGTCTGAAAAATACATTTACCACTTTGATTTCCTTTTTCTTCTTTCTTGGCTATCTATTGAACGGAATGCTGGGAGGTAAATGGGTAAATGCCTTTGGATATAAAAATACGATCCTGCGGGGACTTTTCTTTATGATTTCAGGTCTTTTCATGTATTTATGCTCATCCTGGTTTGGTGATCGGTACCCTGATTTAAAGTTCAGCATTAAGGATGCTGTTATTCCTTTCGGATTTATCATTTTCATTATAGGGTCTTATTTAATGGGGACTGCTGCTGCCATTATTCAGGTAGTGGTAAATCCTTATGCGGCATCCTATGAATTGAAGGGAACCCAGCCGGTACAGCGTCTGAATATTCTGACAGCCATTAATTCTATCGGAACTACTTCCGCTCCATTTTTTGTTACTGTGGTCATGTTCAGCGGGATTTCCATTGAAAATATAGAAATCAGACAATTGCTGCTTCCGCTCCTGGTACTTATCATATGCATATTAATTATCATTGTGATTACCAGGAAGCTTCATCTTCCTGATATTGCCCATACAAGAATCGTAGGAGAAGAAAAGCTGGAAAGAAGCATCTGGTCATTCAGGCATTTTGTGCTGGGTGTTCTGGCAATCTTTTTTTATGTTGGGACTGAGGTCGCTATCGGAGCCAATATTAACCTGTATGCCTTTGAGCTGATGGATTCCGGGCACCCGATCACATTTTTTGGGAAAACAGATATTATTATTGGCGGTATGGATTTAGGAATTCATGCACTATTGTCTACGTTATATTGGGGTGGCTTTCTTGTAGGAAGAGCGATATCGAGCTTCTTCAGTAAGATTTCTGCAAGAACACAATTGATAGCCACAACAATTCTTGCCGCAATGCTGGCTATACTATCTATGGTTACACAGAACCTTTGGTTTCTGGTAGCAATAGGTCTTCTGCATTCATCTATGTGGAGCTGTATCTATACCCTTTCTATAAAGGGGTTGAATAAGTATACTTCAAAGGCATCAGGTATTTTTATTTCTGCAGTATTTGGCGGAGCTGTGTTTACCCTTATCCAGGGTGGTTTAGCGGATGTTTTAGGCTCATGGAGATGGACCTGGTGGCTTACTGTAACCTGTGAATTGCTAATGCTCACTTATGCTCTGTTTGGATCAAGGATAAGAGAAAAAGATCTCATTCACTAGCTGACAATCATACATTTTCCTGGTATCAGTTTATTATCCTGTAAATAATTACCGGATAGAGGGTACCTGTTGTTTATATTAAAAAAGACTTATATCATGTTAAAATTTATTGTATTGCTTTTTTCTGTGATGATAGGAAATTTATTTTTGAATGCACAGGAGATACATTCTGCTTTACAGCTTCGAAACAGCCATTTATGGCGTGGTATTGAAGTATCTGCAGGTTTGATCTATACCGGAGATGTACATCTGGATTATAAAAATTTCTATGCAGGGTTCTGGGCGGGTGGTCATGTGGATGGTTCCTATAAAGAATTTAATAATTATGTAGGATATAAAAACAAGCACCTTACCCTGGAATTATGGGATATTTATAATTTTTCACCAGGGGCCTCATACAATAATAAAGAATTTTTTAATTATTCAGCGAGGGAAACCGGACGTTTCTGGGATCTGAGATCTTATTACATCATAAGCGAAAAGTTTCCGTTAGTTCTGAGTTGGAACACTGTTGTTTTCGGGAGAGACAGAAACGGTGACAATACGGAGAATAAATATTCATCATTTGTATCGGGTGAATATCCGGTGTATCACAAAGAAAATCTGGAAGTAAGAGGAAGAGTAGGATATGGCTTTGCATTAAACAACAGCAACGGTGAAAAGAATAATTTTTTTGCTAAAGAAGCAGGATTCAATGAGGTGAGCCTTATGATTTCAAAAAGCTTTACCATTGGAGGATATAAAATACCCATCGGAATATGGGGAATGTGGAATCCTGTGAATAATAATGCTTTTCTGCAGTTTTCTGTACAGGCCTATTCATTCTGAAAAATAGTATTTTTATTAAACCAATATATTTATCATTTTTAAAATAATGGAAGCAAAAAAGAATAAAGCAGTTTGTTTTGGAGAAGTTCTTTGGGATATTTTTCCGGGACAACAAAAAAAAGTGGGAGGAGCCCCTTTTAATGTTGCCTATCATCTTTCCAGAATGGGAGTTGATGTCAATATGATCAGTAGTGTTGGAGATGATCAGCTTGGGCATGATCTTTTACAGAAAATCAAAAACTGGAAAATTCCCACAGAGCACATCCAGATAAGCGCAGAGTACCCTACCAGTACTGTTATTGCTTCAATGGATGAAAATAATGATGCTCATTATGATATTGTAGAAAATGTAGCGTGGGATTTTATTGATATCACCCAGGCCAATCAGGAAATCCTTGATAAAACAGATGCTTTGGTGTTTGGAACACTGGCAGCAAGAAGTGAGAAATCCAAAAATACCTTATTCCGGTTACTGGAGATCAGCTCTTACAATGTTTTTGATATTAATCTTAGAGAGCCATATTATGAGGTTAGCCTGATTAAGGATCTGTTGCACAAAACACATCTTGCGAAATTTAACAAGGCCGAATTGCGTATGATGCTGGATTTTTTAGGGAAAACATATACGAATGAAGAAGACAGCATACGATATTTGCAGGATCAGTTTGACCTTCAGGAAATTATTATTTCTAAAGGAAGCAAAGGAGCTCTGTATGCTGATAAGAACGATTTTTATCTCTATCCCACGATCCCGGTTAAGATCAAAGATACCGTTGGAAGCGGAGACTCTTTTTTAGCAGGATTTTTATCAAAAAAACTGGAAAAAGGAAGTTCTGTGCATGAAATAATGGTGCAGGCTGTCTCGCTCGGAGCTTTTATTACATCACAGGAAGGAGCATGCCCTGAATATACTCTCGAAGATTTTAACAGATTCAAGAGTGAATACACACTCTCAGCTTTGAACTGAGCTGATACGCTGCATCTCAATTTAAAATGATTCTTGAAGAAATATTGTATAACTTTAATAGCAATATCAACACAGAAATATTTTTACGATGCATCATCAGCTAGAAAAACATTATGTAAATAGGGTAGGTTGGCTTCGGGCAGCCGTATTGGGGGCAAATGACGGGTTACTGTCTACAACAAGTATTGTCATCGGTGTTGCAGCAGCAGAGCCGGATCGTCATATTATTATTCTCGCCGCATTAGCCGGAATGATTGCCGGAGCAATGTCTATGGCTGCCGGAGAATATGTCTCTGTAAGCTCTCAGGAGGATACTGAAAAAGCAGATCTGATGCGGGAAAAGCGCGAATTGGAAGAAATGCCTGAAATCGAACTCAGGGAACTCGCTAAAATTTATGAAAACCGGGGAGTGAGTAGAGAAACAGCGATGCGGGTCGCTGCTGAGCTTACAGAACATAATGCTCTGGAGGCTCATGCCCGTGATGAGCTTGGGATTAATGAAATTACGCAGGCAAAACCTTTTCAGGCGGCTGTTGCATCATTTGGTTCATTTGCTGTAGGAGCCTTGCTTCCGTTTACCGTATCTCTCCTGGCACCTATCAAGCAGATGGTATATTTTCAATATGGTTTTTCCATTATCTTTCTGATGCTCCTGGGGGCTGTTTCTGCAAAGACAGGGGGCTCACATATCGGAATTGCAATGCTGAGAATCTGCTTCTGGGGAACCGTAGCCATGGGTATTACCGCATTGGTAGGACATCTTTTTGGAATAAATGTGGCATAAAGGAATCCGGAGGTCTTAATAGTAAATAAAGAACTGTTTTTTCCTTTTATACAATGCTTTGTCTTACGGATGTAAGAGCCTGTTTAAATTTAATTGCTAATCATTTTGTCTAATTAATTTAACGCTTTATTTTTTTATTTTCCCGCTGATTTTGCAGATCTCGCTGATTTGATTTACGAATAATGATCTGCTGAATCTGCAAAATCAGCGAGAAATAATATTTAATACAAATGTAATCAGGCTCTACATGCACCAAAGAATTCTCATATTTGTGGCTAAAACAGAAATTTTGAATTTTTTTCAAAATTAACCCTGAATTTGGGTTGTAAATTATGGGAGAGCTAGAATATTTGCGGTAATTATTATTTAGAATTAATTAAAATAAATACCTTTGCAGCAAAAATAAACTATGAAGAAGTTAATGTGCTCGATTTCCTTATTATCAGGAGTATTGGTGTTAGCACAACAAGAAAAAGACACAGCTGTTCAGTCAAAACACATTGAAGAAGTAATTGTTTCCGGGGTAAAAAAGTATGCAGAGAAAAAATCTGAATATGTTGCTAAAATGCCCCTTAAAAATCTTGAAAATCCACAGGTTTACACTGTTCTTCCTAAAGAATTAATGCAGCAGCAGGTGGCTACCGATCTGCAAAGTTCACTGAATCTGCTTCCGGGAGTTAATAACGTATCGGTAAGTGTCGGAAGTGGAGGGGTAGGATTGGGACTTACCATGCGTGGATTCAGTTCCAACGCCTCAGCAGGAGCGTTGCGAAATGGTATGGCGACCAATTTTGTTTCCTTGTCTGACCCTGTCAACCTTGAAGCTATTGAAGTTATCAAAGGACCTTCCGGAACATTATTCGGGTCTGCTTTATTGGTAGGATATGGCGGATTTGTCAATAGAGTGACCAAAAAACCATTACATCAGTTTAAAGGTGAAGTAGGATACACGGCAGGAAGCTGGAGTGGTAACCGGGTTACAATGGATGTAAGCACTCCGCTGAATAAAAGTAAGACTTTCCTGGCCCGTATTAATGCGGCCTATAATAATGACGGAAGCTTCCAGGATTTCGGGAAGTCAAAATCAGTTGCGATCGCTCCTTCATTTTCATTTAAAGTAAATGACCGCCTGGACATTAACCTTGATTTTGAATATTTTGATATCAGCAGGAATACCACTTATATGGGACTGATCACGGGAAAGGATGCTGCCGGGAATCCATTGATCTTTAAAGATAAGAGCATTAATGACTTTAATCTGGATAAAAAAATCTCTTATGCGAGTGACGAGATCCAGAGTAAGGCTAAAATATTCAATACTTTTGCTACGGCGAATTATAAGATTTCCGATAACTGGATTTCTCAAACCAGTTTCTCTTCTGCAAAAACAGAAAATGATGCCAATTATCTTTTCCTGAATTTATCTAACAAAGGAACGATAAGAAGAGATTATTACCATATTCCGAGTACATTTAACCTGACTGAGATTCAACAGAATTTTATAGGTAATTTTAATATTGGCGGAAATATTAAAAACAAGTTGTTGGTAGGTTTCGATTATACAACAACCAAAACTACAGATAAAAGAGGGGTAGTAAGGGATATTGATAAAGAAATCTATGACAGAATGGAAAAAAATAAGCCAAAAGAATTTGTCCCGATAGCATTTAATGATAAAAATTCACCTTATATTTCCCAGGCTGCTTATCAGAGAATATTAGGTGAAACAGTCTATGGAGGCTATAAACGTGATTACAGAAATTTCAGTGTGTATGTATCTGATGTTATAAGCTTCTCAGACAGATTGTTTGCTATGGCTTCCCTGAGATTTGACAATTTTAACAGTGTTTCAGATGATTACAGACAAAATTCCTGGTCTCCGAAATTAGGAGTGGTATATCAGGTGGTAAAGGATAGAGTTTCCTTATTCGGAAACTATATGAACGGATTCAAAAATATTGCTCCAAGCAGCTCTTTGGGAGAAGTAAGAACTTACAAGCCGGAGCAGGCCAATCAGTGGGAAGGAGGAGTAAAGTATGAATTGCTGGGAGGAAAACTTTCAGGAACTGTGAGCTACTATAATATCTTGGTAAAAGATAAGGTGCGTAATACCCCTACGGAAAAAGATCCTACACTGACTACTCAGGACGGAACCCAAAGAAGCCAGGGGGTGGAAATGGATCTGATCACCTCACCTTTCCATGGATTTAATATTATTCTTGGATATGGTTATAATGACAGTGTTTATGAAAAAGCTAAAGCTGATGTAGAGGGAAGAAGACCTGCAGGCCAGGCAAGACATGCCGGAAACTTTTGGCTAAGCTATACCGTTCCATCCGGAAGATATTCAGGTTTTGGTATAGGTATGGGAGGAAATACGCAATCCAAATTCTACCTTGTAGACAGCTCTGATGTAGTATCCAATGGCTACGCGAAATTTGACGCTTCTGTTTTCTACGAACATTCTTCCTACAGAGTTGCTCTTAAGCTGAATAACTTTACCAATCAGAAATATTATCTGGGGGATTCCTGGACCTATGTTCAAAATCCAAGACAGCTTTTACTTTCTTTAAACTATAAATTTTAATCAAAAACGTATTCTGTAAGATAATTAAAGATAAAATGAGAACCGGATTATTATTTATATTATTTTTTGTCACAGGTGTATTGCAGCTCAATGCGCAGACTGCACAGCCTGAGAATATCAGCATAGGAGTAAAAATTCCGCTGAAGTCAGAACTTCTTCATGAAGAGCGCTCTGTTTGGGTATCTCTGCCTGAAGGATATGACCAGTATACCCAAACAGCTTATCCTGTGATTTATGTGCTGGATGCTGAAAACAACTTCAATTACCTTTCCTCAGTATATCACTATCTGAGTAAAGAACCTTTCGGAGTTCTGCCACAGGCAATTTTGGTAGCAATAGCCAATACCAACAGAACGAGAGACCTTACCCCTACAAAAGCTTCAAAGGAAATGAACTTTGCAGGCAAAAAGCAGACGATGTTTGAAGAAAGCGGAGGCAATGCGGTGTTTATGAAATTTATCAAAGACGAATTATATCCGTTTATTGAAAAGAAATACCGTTCAAACGGCTATAAAGTTTTGGTAGGCCATTCATTTGGAGGCCTTGCAGGTGTTAATAACCTTTTGTCAGAGCCATTTTTTAATGCTTATATTGCCAATGATCCGAGCCTTTGGTGGGATAAGGAACTGATGGTTAAGAAAGCGGAAAGCTCTACGGCAGATTTTAAAGACATTAAATTTTTCCTGGCTCAGGCCAATAATGCTGAGGCGAGAAACGTTAAAGAGGATGAGCATGAAATAGCCATTGGAAAATTTAAAACGCTATTGGAACAGCAGAAGCTGAAAAATCTGCAGTGGAAATATGGATTCTATCAGAATGATGATCATGGAACAGTACCATTACCCGGTAATAATGACGGACTGCGTTTCATCTTCAAATCCAGTAAATGGAATTTCAGAGAAGCGCTGAAGAACCCTGTGTTGATTACCCGGCATTATGAGGAGCTTTCTAAGGATTTGAGCCATTCGTTCAAGCCCACAGAACTATTTTTCAAAAAAATAATTGATATAGCGAAAGAAAGAGGTACGCCGGATTCGGTGAGGGAATTGGAGAAACTGCAAAAACAATATTATCCATAATCAAAAGATAATCTGAGGATGAATACGAACAATAAAGCAAAAGTACCGAAGAAAAAAGGAAAATCACTTTTCAGCAGAGTTGTGGCCTGGCTGCATCTCTGGCCAAGTATTGTGGCTGGGGTGATCCTGGTTGTGGTATCGCTTTCCGGGACCATCATCGTCTACTGTGATGAAATTATGGACTGGAGTGCAGGAGAAGCAAGATATGTGAATGTGCCTAAGGATGCGGAACGGGTTTCTTCAGAGGTATTAAAAGCCAATTTCAGTAAAGCCAATCCCGGATATGACATTTCGGAATTCGTATTCTTTAAAGATCCGGAAAGGAGTGTGCGTATAAGGGCATTCAGCCCTAAAGGACCGAAGCTGGCTATGGTATATGCAGATCCTTATACCGGAAAAATCCTTAAAAAGGATGAATCACTGCAGTTTTTCTTTGTGATGGCCCATTTTCATGCCTCATTTCTGGCAGGGAAAACAGGAGGCTGGATCGTGGCACTTGCGACCATTGTTTTTGTGATCAGTACGATCACCGGACTTATCCTCTGGTGGCCTAAGAAATGGAATAAAACTACCAGACAGGCCAGCTTCACTATCAAATGGAAAGCCCGTTTCAAAAGATTTAACTATGACCTTCACAATGTATATGGTTTTTATTCGCTTATCGTGTGCTTTATCCTGGGAATGACAGGGCTTATTATCTTCTTTGAGCCTCTGATGGAAACTACAGTTAAAATGACGAATGGTACCACAGAACACATGATGGATAAGCTTCCTAAGCTGGATTCCACGAAAACAGCGAAGGATATCGTTCCGTTTGCTTATGCTGTACTTAATAAAACTGGTGAGAAAGAAGTCAGCATCTGGAATTTTGAAAGGAAAAAGTTGGGTGCTTATATTTTCACCTCAGGAAAAGTGGGACTCAAAAGCATTGAGCATGCATCTATTGATGTATATGACAGCTATACAGGAAAAGAAATCAATGTTGATCAAAAATACCTGCAGCATGAAAAAACCGAAAATATAGTTTGGCAGTTGCATATGGGACAATGGTGGGGACAGATCGGAAAACTTTCTACCTTCCTGGCAGGGATCATTGCCACTTCATTACCGATCACAGGGTTTCTGATCTGGTGGGGAAGGAGAAACAAATCATCCAAAAAGAAAAAGGAAGTTAAAAACAACCACAAGCACAGGACTGCAGCTCACCTTGAGCAGGAAGTCTGAAGCTTTCATGGTAATATGATAAAAAGGTTATCTCTGCGGGGGTAACCTTTTTATGTGAAAACCTGTCAATTCTTTCGAGTAAGCCGGATCTTATTAAGCACATCAATGTTTAGGTTTAATGGTAAGTTTTTGATTTACAATCAATAATATGCCTAACGATTGTTAGTCGTAGAAGTACTACACTTTTTCAGATTTAAATGAAAAGATGCTTTCAGTAAGATAAATAGATCTAAATTTGGTGATATAACCAACAACAAATCACAAAATATTAACGATTAAAATTTACGATCATGGCAGAAAGAAATTCAAGAGGAATCTTAAAATTCAACAACGGTGAAGGGCAGAAGCTATTAAAGCTTAACTATAGTGTAGCAAGATCTACAGACGTTTCAGGACGTGTAGCATCAGACCCTTCCAATGCATTAATCAAGATTACAGTAGAAGCTACTGAAAAGTCTGATATCCTGGAAAGCTTACTCAACGGAAAATATAAGCCAACCGTAGGAGAAGTTACCTTCAACAAATCTCACGAAGAAGGAACACTTACAACATTAAAATGGAATAACGGCTATGTGATTCAGCACGAAGTAGACTTCGATGCCGTGAATGAAAACAGTATGTACATCAGCTTTGTTGTAAGTGCAGAACAGATTGAGCTTGGAGATTCCTCTTACGACGGAGCATGGCCTTCAGCATAAGAACCTGATCTCTGGAAATCAAACAAACATGAAACAGAATGGTACATCCGATAATGGGAATGCTGTTCTGTTTTTTTGTCTCTGCTGATTCCTTTCCGGGCAAAACAGATCGGTAAAAATTCTCTTGCGAAATATATTGTGATTTTAAAAATAAAGCTAATGAAAGTAAATTTTATATTGTGAAAAATTTATAACTTTATATTAAGATCGCCTGTTTTTAGAATTTATTTTAAAAATAAAGATCTTACCAAACACCTTACATAATATGAATAAAAATATCTCGAATTCCGAAAAGATTTCGGAGAATCATATTCCTGGAATCAACCGTGTGGTGAAGCTGGATATCGTGATTGAAGGCAAAATAATAAAGCACTTCAAACACTTCCGTTTGCTGCAAAGTGTGAAAAAGCATCATGAATTTGAGCTTACTCTGGCGCATGACACCTTAGACGGAGTACAGAACCATGACCTGGAAGAAGCCCAGCAGTTTTTAGGAAAACGTTTGACCGTAGTATTTAAATATAAAGATGTAGAAGGAAGCCCGGAAAGAACCTTTGTAGGAGTGATCACAAAAGTAGGGTTCAGCCAGGAAAGTCACAGTCTCGGAAATATTGTTTTAAAAGGTTACAGCCCTACTGTTTTGCTGGACGCAGCTCCCCATACCCAGAGTTTTGGAGGAGAAAAGCCTGTCAATATGGGAATCATTGCTACGGACGTTATCAAACAGGGAATAGATAGCAGTAAATTTGACGTGAATGTTAATGCAAAGGCGTCTTCTCAGATCCTTTACAGTGCCCAGTATAACGAGACCCACTACAATTATCTTTGCAGAATGGCGGAAGCCTATGGTGAACAGTTTTATTATGACGGTGAGATCCTGCATTTCGGAAATATGCCTCCTCAGAATAAAGCACTGGAACTGATCTACGGGAGCAATGTCTCCGATGTCAATGTAGAACTGAAAGCTGTACACATTAAACCTCATTTCTATGGGTACAACAGCAGTTCCAATACAAAGCTCACTTCCGGAGATACCCCAATAAACCATGTCGGAAATCTTGCCAAAACAGCCTATAAAAATAATGACGGAATATTCAAAACACCTTCACTACAGGTAGCTCCTATAAAAGCAGCTACGGATATGGATGTGGTCATTTCCCAGACAAGTATGGCAGGAAGTAAAGCAGTAGAGGTTTTTACTGTTTCAGGAGGAACTACGATCCCTTTTCTGTATCCGGGATGTGTTGCAGATATCAATATGCGGAAAACAGATACGAATAAAACGTCCTATTTTACCAAGCTGATGATGACGGAAGTAATCCATGAAGTGGATACTTTGGGACGTTATACAGGAAGATTTGAAGCGATCGCCTCAGATACAGGATATATCCCGACACCAGATTTTACCATACCTATTGCACAGCCACAGATTGCAACGGTCATATCCAATACAGATCCCCTGGGACAAGGGAGAGTAACCGTAAAATTTGACTGGCAGTTACATGATACCACCAATTTTATCAGAATGATGGCCCCTGATGCGGGAGGAACAGATCAGATCACTCAGAACAGAGGATATGTTGCTGTTCCCGAAGTGGGAGACCAGGTCATGGTAGGCTTTGTCCATAACCATCCGGACCGTCCTTTCGTGATGGGAGGAATGTTTCACGGCGGTACAGCATTGGGAGGAGGTGTGGATAACCATCTGAAATCCATACAGACCCGTAGCGGGATCCGTATTTTAATGAATGATGCCGAAGGAAGTGTCAATATTATTGATCCGAGCGGTAACAATTATTTTATGGATGGTAAAGGGAATATTATTGTGACCGCTCCTAAAAATATGACTTTTAATGTAGGAGAAGACCTGGCGATCAATGTAGGGAAGGATATGAAAACCAGTGTCGGTAATGATAACGCTGTCAATATTATCAATAATCACAGGTTTACCTCAAAAAATTACAAGCAGACCATTAATGAAAATAAAACCATCAATGTCACAGGTGATTTGCAGGAGACTACTTCTACAACCACTCACAAAGCAAAGAATGGTGATATTTTATTACAGAGCTCAGGGGTTGCCAAAATGCTGGGTAAAATAGATGCGAAAGTAAATAAAGGATAAATATGTTAAAAAAAGGCCTTATTTCCTTTTTTTCCTCTGTGTTGGCAGTAGTGGCTCTTGTTATTATTGAATTAGGTTTTATGGATCTCACAACACAGTATAGCCAAGGAGATTATGGATGGGTTGCCCTTTGGTTGATCCTCGCTTTTTTTCCGGTATTATTTGCTCTGCCATTTGTGATTGCCTCTAAACGTAAACAAAACGAAATAAGCGACTTTCTTTTATTTTGTTTTTACTCTTTTTGTATATGTTTTCTTGTGATATCATTAATTTTAGTGATTATCCTTCCGTTGATGTCATAAGAATAATCAAGTAGCGACAATGAAGAGTGAGTTGTTAAAAAAAAATGTAAGGTATTAATAATGAATAGACTAATAAAATATCTGTTAAGCTTTTTATTCTTTACACAGATTTCGTGTCAGGAAAAGAAAGAGCATCAAAAAACTAACACTATGACAAAATATGAATGGACTGAAGGAACTTCTGCCCCTTTAGGATATCCGATGGAAGTATACAAGGGAGGAATAGAATGTGAAGGTGGAGAATGGGTAAGCTTGGGTTTTGGAATCATTCCTGGAAATGGTTCCTGGGGCTCCATTAATCATGGGATGGGGAATGGTTTTAAAAGTCTTCCTTCCCGTTTGGATTTTATCTGGATGTCTTATCCGGAGAACCAGTTTTACATGATTGATACAGCTATTGATACAGCTAAAATTAAAGAATATTTCAGTAAGGGCTATCAGATAAAAGCAAACAGTGGTAGTGGGAATATTCAACATCTGAATTATAATGAAATTTGTGTGGGAATGGCTCCTGGAGGTGTGGTGGTAGTTTGGGTAGCAGGTGTTGGGGTTCAGAAAGAAGTAGGAAGATATCAAGGAAAAAAAGTAACGATCCCTGAATCGGAAATTGCTAAGCTGGATAGCCATGAGAACCGCTTCTGGAGGAAAGATTATCTTGATGAAGTATTTAATAATGGTAAGGTCATTCCTGCTGAGATAAGAGAGAAAAATAAAGAAAAGCCTATTCCGCTTGGCTTGTGGGATACCTACAGAATACGCTACAGCTGGAAACCTGTTTTTGAGCTGCCGGAAAATGCTAAGCTCAATCCACTGACCGATGTTGGAATATCAACAATTAATGGTGAATGGGAGCAGCTTGATGCGGAAAAAAATCCATTAACAGAGAGTGAATGGAGGGCAATACCAACTTTAATATCATTTTCTTTGGTTGCGGCAGACCAAACCAAATATGAAGCAGGATGCAATCTGGATGAGAAATCCAGTTTTGAGGCTTTTACCAAAGTATTTGGTGATGATCCTAAATCAACTAAGGCAAGTATCATCATTAAGGTGAATGAGGCATACAGCTTTTTTACTGTTTTATTGAAGGGGGAGAATGGAAAAGAAGCTTTTATTAAAACAGATAATCTGGAGATGTATAAATCTAAAGTAAAGTATAAAAATACTAATTGATAACAAAAATCAAATTGGTTATGGGAAAAACATTCGTATACAATACGGGCAATGCTAAGCCTCCTATAGGCGAACTACATCTTGAAATAGGAGTGTTCTTCGACGGTACTTTGAACAACTTGAAAAATAGCGAGTTAAGAATGAAGTATAGGGATGGAAAGAATAAGATAGAAAGTACCGACAATAAAGAAGAAATCCTGAGAAAAGAAAAGGCAATTGAAGATACAAGAGCCTTACAGGAAAAAGAATACAAAAAACTTAAAAATAAAGAAATATCTGATAATGACTCTGAGTATGAACGCTATCTTAAGGCGAGTCATCGGTCATGGCTTGATAGTCAGGGAGTTGATAACAGTTTTAGTAATGATTATACCAATGTGGCAAGAATGTACCAATGTTGCGAGCAAAAAGGTTATGGTGTGTATGTGGAAGGAATTGGGACCTTGAATAACAGCAGGGATGTCGATGACGGATTCCAGTATGGTTCCGGTAAAACAGGAGTTAGAGGAAAGGTAAGGATTGGATGTGAAATGGCTGCTGACAGGATTGGTGCTTTAAAAAAGCAGCAGCGTGAGAGAAAAGTATTGACCAAAATCACAATCGATACCTTTGGATTCAGCCGTGGAGCTGCTGCAGCAAGGAATTTTGCCTATGAAATCAATGGGAATAAAAGAGCCAAAGATGTTGAGATAAAAAAATCAAGAAAGATCATAGGCTATACTCAGATGGATTCCTATGAAGACCCGGTAACGGTACCTGAATATGGAGATATATGGATAGATAAAGATAATACAGAAATAGATCCCCAATATATAATAGATGGTAAGCTTCCAAAATTTGGCTTTTTGGGATATTATCTTTTGAGTAAAGATATTTTGACAAGAGAAGAGCTCGAAGATCTAGATCTGGATGTTCGTTTTATTGGAGTGTATGATACTGTTTCATCTTATGAAGAGTATGGGGATATGGGAGGAATGAGACGTGTGGGATGGGAAGGAATGAAACATTCTGTTCTGGGACCAAAATATAACTTTGGAGATGATGTAGAGCAGCTTCAGCTTAAAAATCCCGGGCCTTATTTTAGAGCTGTTCATTTTACGGCGGCTAACGAGCATCGTGAAAATTTTTCATTAACCCTGTTTCCAGGCAGTGTAGAAAAAGAATTCCCGGGAGTGCATTGTGATATTGGAGGTGCTTACGAAAACGGAATGGAAGTCGTGGATGAAATAGAAACTTCCAATCACAAACCCTTATGGTTCCTAAATAAACGCAGACAACAATTGATTGATGAGCATTGGTATAATGAAGAGCAAATAGAAATCAACAATAAGTTTCTGAATGCTATAAGCTTCGGAAATGTATATCGAAAGATTACAGGGACTCGTTTTTTAAGAAAAGAATACAGCTATATTCCGCTTCATTTTATGGAAGAGCTTGGCCTTAATCTGTATGACCATCAGCTGATCATAAAAACAGAAACAAGCTATTCCATAGAACATGATCAATATCTGCCTCATGCAAAAGATCTTTTACATGAGTATGTCTTTACAGGTGGAGACAAATGGAATTTCAAGACAGATGAACAGGTAGAAAAAGAAAAACAGGAGCGGGCAAGAGAAAAATTATACAATCCGGAGCCCGTACAAGAACCGGTACAGGAAAGCTTTCCCGATGAGGTGACGGATGAATATGGCAATAAAATTAAGACCGTAACTTTAGAAGAAGTTGTAGTCACTGCTTATCATCCTCAGAAACTATTGAGGATTATCCGCAACGAATACCTTCATTGGTCAGCGAACAGAGACTGGATGGGAATGGATCCCAATAATGATTATCAAAGAAGAATATACTAAGAATGACCTCCAATATATTGCAGAATCTTCATCGGAAAATATACAGGCTGGAAACGATCGTCACAGAACAGCGAAACGCTTTTTATTCTACCCAAAAAAGCTTTGCCAGACAGGTTGAGGTATATTATTGGGGAAAGCTGAAGGAAGAACACCAGTTTCAGGTCCTGGTTGTAGATTTTGATTTTTCTGATGATGAAGATGCAATGGGTAAGTTTTTAAAAAAGATAAGCTACTTATTTGATGAACTGGAATGTAAGGTAGATGCAGAAGGAAATATCACAGCAGTAGATAATCTGCTTTTTCTTAGATTGAGATGGACGAAAATACAGGCCGAATTATCAAAGACCCATAAAGGTGAGGTGGTAGAACATTATTTCAACCAGATAAGCGACCTGCTCGGGGATGAAGCGAAGCTGATAGATTTTCTGGGAAGCTATAAAATGTTCGGACTGCTTTTTAATGGTTTGTTACAATCATTTGAAACCAAAAGGGGAAGAGAATCTTTAGATGGATTTACAGAAATAATGACTCCTGTAAAAGTGGGAGATAAAATAATGCTGAAAATCTCAGCCCAGAATCTGGAGCAGACAGATATTGATGACTTTAGAGGCTTATTCGTCTGCAAAGGAGATCATTATGAAGAAGGTTTTATAGAAATCAAAAAACAGAATTCTCATTTAAAACATTCATTGTTATGGATAGGTTAAAGAACGAGGGAGAAAGCAATACTCCGGAAACTCAAACTCAAAATACTGCACAGGATAACGACAAAATGAAGGCTGATAATAAGCAAAAGATGGATGATAAACGTGCTGAAAATGAAGAGAAAGATAATAAAGATGAAGGTTTATTATTGGCAATAGATGGTGCGAAAATAAAATTTAATGCCCATTCGGGAACCTTTAAAGTTTTAAATAATGTTCCGACTACCCAGGACAAGCTTACCGGAACTATTGTGGAAAAACAGATTCCCAACTTTATCTTTGATGACGGTTTCCAAATGATTGCCCTCACAGAATGGCAGGATTTTGGGACAGCTAAAGTACAGGAGAATTATGTATTATTAAAAAAATCAACCTTACCGGGAACAGGCAAGATGCCGGGCAATATACCTCCTGAGACAGGCAAGATAGAGTTTGTTACTTCGGGGCAGGTTAATGAGCCTGAAAGTATTGATGCGAAGGGTGCGCCGGTGCCGGAAAATTTAGACGATAATACAGAGTATATTTATTATACAAAAGATGGATTTTATTTAGGTGGTAGCGAAAGCAGTATAAAAGTTTACCTCTCTACACAAGAAGAATATGACAAAGCAAAAAAGAACAAAAAATGGTCTTTAATCAATAAAGAAAATAATTTGCTGAAAGAAAAAGGTCTAGATATTCCACATACAAAATTTGTAGAAAAAGCATCAACAATATATGGTGAAAGCTCTGCGTATAGAGGGAATATTGATATTGAAGAAGAATTAGCCTTAGAAATGATGGCTATTGCAAGTGTTCATAAAATAAACAAAGTTGCTTATGGTGTAAATAGTACACAAGCAAAACTTTTTAGAAATACTCAAATAGCAAAAAGGAATACTACGAAAAAGCAATTAGCCATTAATGCAATAATTTTTTCTTTAACTTCTGATAATGATCCTAGTAACGGAGCAACAATGTGGGATGGTGCAGAACAGGCTGCTTTCCCAATAACTGATGATAGATATTCTACAGGGAAATTTGAAATCCATATGAATACAATGGGGTGGACAATTTCAAAAGAGCACCACAACAAGTGGAAAGCAGGAGTAGAAAGATTAGGAGCGACTTTTAATGCACCTGCTGAAAAATACACTCCCGGAAAAAATCCAAATAATAAATATGCAACAGCAAATACAATCGCCTTAGAGTCTAGAGCTGTTTATTTAGGAACCATATTTTGGAAAGAATTAAAAACTAGAAAAAAGAAACCTGATGAAAAAAAATAATATATTTTTTCTTTTGTTTTTTATTTTTATTGCTTGTAAAGCACAGGATTATAAGGTAATTCATACAAGTAATAACATAATAAATTCGATTTATTATTTTCATTCTAATAATGAAGAATTTGCACGAGTTTATGGAGATACGTCGCCAAAAGATTCATTAACTTTTATCAAAAAAGGGAATGATTTGATAATGGAAGAGTTTACAATTATTGAAAAGGAAAAAAAATCTAATGGTAATATAAGATATGTTGACTATTTTTCTTCAGTTTCAGATATTATTTCCACGGGAAATCCTTTATTCATAAATGAAGTTCCTATAATAAATTTTAATTTTATAAAAAAAGATTTAGACTTGGAGTTGCTTGCAAAGCAGAATTGTCATTTTACTTCAAATAGCTATAATCATTGCGATTTTATCCTCCCAAAAGAAGACGAATTATCATATTTACCTATAAATTCAAGAATAATTTCTATTAATTTAACGAGGAAAAATAATTATCTGAAAAAACTTGATATTAAGGCAGAATATATGGGGCAAAATATTTTTTATCAAAGAGTCTATTATTATAATGGTAAGAAATTAAAAAAAATAATTACTTCAATACAAGATAGCAACTCTACAAATACCTATGTAGATAAGTTTGAAATAATCAAAATATAGCAATGATGCCCTGGAGTTGTGATCTTTGGTGGGAAGCGATATTAATTATAATAAAGAAGGTAAAATAGACTATACAAAAACTTATACTCTAAAAGGTTCTATGGGTGTTCGCTTCCTTCATTGTATTTTAATAAGAATAAGCCTTGTCATTAACAGCTTCAAAAGAATATTTATTTGAGAAGCTCCCGTCCGGAAACTCAAAATCAGAGTACAGCGCAGAACAATAACGAACTGAAGGCAAGATGCCTGGTAATATCCCTCCGGAAATTGGAAAGATAGAGTTTGTTACTTCGGGGCAGGTTAATGAGCCTGAAAGTATTGATGCGAAGGGAGCGCCGGTACCTGAACAGGAGGAAAAGGTGAATGGATATTTTTATAACTATAATGGAGCTTATGAAGGAAATGTTACGGGTCAGAAAAAAGGAAAAGAAAATGATGTATATGCTTGTAACGGAAAAGGTTTGGAAAATGATGTTTACAAGAACCCTAAAAAGTTGAACATAACACATAGTGATTTTCAACGTGTATGCAATATAGTCAAACATGAAGGCTTATCAAATGAAGAAAATGAATATATCTTTATTGCGCATGCTAATTATAACGAAGGTAAAGATAAAGGAGCTACAATGTTAGCAAGACTAATGACATCATATTCTTCAGTTAAATTAAGAGATAAGGAGTTTCCATTATCAGATAATGCTGTAGATCTTTTGAGTAAGTACTCAAGAAAAGGAGTAATTGATGCCTTACTAAGAGATATTGATACTTCAAAAACTGATCCTACAGATGGTGCTAGATTTTGGGATGGTGTTGATTTTCTAGCCTGGGGAGTTGATACAGAGCTAAAAGCAGATAGTAATCTTAAAACTGGTCATAACAAATTTGATGATTATGATTATATAAAAATCAAAAAAGAATTATATGATCAATTTGTTGCAAAAATAAAGCAAAAATTTCCAAATGGTGAACCTTATGGTTCTTCTCATAATCCTCAAACTGATAAAGGCTCTCATGTTCATAAAGAAACAAGTAGAGGTATGAGGGCGATATATTCCATACCTTCAAGTGATTTTAGCAGAGAAGAATATTGGACGACGGGTGATTTTTATTATAAAAATAAAATTAAAAAACCTAAAGGAATAACAGCAACTCAAATTGCAGGATATTCTATATTTTGGAAAGAAAATTAATATTTGAATTATGAATCGACTACATATTTTATTTTTATTTACTATTGTATTTAATTCTTGTTTTTCTCAGAATAAAGAAATAATAAGAATAAAAGAACAATACATTCCCTTAAAAACATATGAAAATGATACACTCATAAAAAATGATGATAAAAAAGAAGTGTTTTCATATGTCTATACTCTTAATTTAAAAAAAGATAGTGTGGGGTATTATAATGATACTTATGAATCATTGGATAAAACGATTCCAATAATTTTTGTACTAAAGAACATTAAACAATCAAGTAATACCTTAAGCTTAATAATATATGAACAATCAAAAATATCAGATAGTCTTACTGTGAGATTTACAGACCAAAACCAAACAGTAACTCTAAATCAAAAGGATACTTATTTTTTGAATAAATCTTATTATACTGAACTTAAGAATAGCATTTCTAGAGAAAAGAATATTTTGGACTTAGTAGACTTATTGGATGATAATTTAGGAGATTATCCATATCAATTAAAATATCTGAATAGAATATCCTCCTATAAAAAATACAAAAATCATGATTTAAAGATATTAAAAGCTTCGTTAGTGACGAAAAGAACACAATCTGATGAAATGGATACATGGGATGTTATCTACAAGTATAGTAAAAATATATTGCAGTCTGTTACAAAAAATTCAACAGAGGGAGAACCTTCTTTTAATAAAAAATTATTGTCAAAAAATGGAAATGAATATAAATATAAGATTTATAATAATGTAGAGAGCAGATTTGAAGACAAGGATGAAGTAACATTTGATATAGATAAAAATACCTATTCAGCTATACAAAATCATTTTCAATTTGGCTTGGTAAAAGAAAGTACTTCAAAATTAAAAAGGATATTATTTAAAAAAGAATAGGTAAACTGTAGTTATAAATAGTCATTTTGTTCAAAATATAATAGTTGGATACTTACAAAAGATCAAACTCTTTACAAATATGAAAATGGGAAAATAGAAAATAATTTACCTAAAGACTACTTTTTGTCTATCGATAATAAGAAATACCCCAAGAAAAAAAGGTCTGGTCCCGTAAGATAAAAATTTAAAATGCAGATAAAAAAGATGATGTATTAAAGTTCTCACAATACATAAATGGAAAAGTGAAACATCCTTATGGATTGAAAGAAAGAAAAGAATTTACGAAAAATCTAAAATTATTTTTTAAGTATGACGAATTGTGTATTTCTAAAAAAAAGTAAAATAATTGGGCTTGTACTAGTTCCTCTGCTTAGCAACGCACAATATCAGATTATTGCCAAAAAAGATCTGAATTTAGATAAAATCCAGGATGTTATTTATAAAGATTCAGTTACCAATAAACTAATTTTTGAATATGGGAAGTCAATTGAGAACAGGAAAAATGATTCAATATTTTTTTTCTCAAATTATAATTCAGAAGCAGGAAGTTTAAATGTCAAAGTAATAAAAAGTCTTATCAGTGTTAAATTCACTTACGCGCCTAAATATCTCGATTTTGATTTATTAAACTTTAGCTATGATAAACTAAAAAAAGATTGGATTTTGACGGATATTTTAAGTTCAAGAACTAATCCTTTAAGTGAAAGGTTAATGACTGAAAAGTGTCAGTATAAAATACCAAGGAAAATGAATTTTTCTTTGACGAAAAATAACTTTGATAACGTTCAGGAAAAGCTATTAGATAATAAGAAATATTGGGTAAAGTGTTCGAAAAACAGCCTTGAATGAAAGTGATGAAAAGAAAGTAATATGGAACAAATATTAAAAATCTCAAATGGGGTAAAAACAATAAAGCCAAAATTGAAAAACTTGATGATTAGACCATTTATATTTTTAATTTTTTTCATTTCCCACTTTGCCTATTCTCAAAGTATTATTGGTGTTTATTCATCGGTAGAGCCTAAGTGTAAGCTCAATCTAAAAATAGCTCATGATAATAGTTTTATTTTTAGTATGGGAAAAATAAAAAAATATAAAGGGACTGTCAAGATCTCTAAAGAAGATAGTGTAACCTATCTGGATTTTAATGAGGGTATAGGAGGTATGTATTCAAATGACACAATCTCTATTCAAAATTCTGGCAATTCAATGAACCAGTATACACATTTCAGAGAATGTGATGAAATGTATATCCACTTAGTCAAGTTAACTGATGAAAAAAGCTTTAAGATTTTGTAGTTTCTTCTATTTTGTCTGATATTGAGAATAATGAAAAAAACGCTAATAGTACTTTTATTACTAATCACTTGTATAACCTATTCACAAACGAAAAAAGGGTTGCCCCTTATTTCCATTTCTAAATGTTGCAAATTAGGGTTTAATGAGTATAATAAAGAATTTAATATGTATCAAAACCCTTTTATTCTGAAAAGCGGTAAGAAATATAAAATACAAGGCTATGATAATTCAAATTATTCCGGAGGACAAATTCTAAGCATATCACCTAATAAAAGATTTATAGTTATGGATTACATTTCTAAAGGATATGTAGAAGACGGAACTAATAAAACATTATACGAGAATTATTTATGTGTTATTGTTGATATAGTGAAGAAAAAAGTTGTGACAGAATTACAATCAGATTGTGGTGGAAAATGGGATAGGAAAAATAGGTGGATTAATGATGGGAAGGTGATATTTTGATAAGATTCTATGTTATATCATATAGCAACAGAAGGGATGCTTTTGATAGAACGGTTAAAATATTTAAAGATGATAAATAAAATTTCTTTATTACTTCTTCTTTCAGGAATAAGTTGTAATTCCCAAAATTCTCAAGTAGAGTCTTTATTACAATCAAATGAGATTGTAGCCCAGCTTCATAATGACTTTAACAATGATGGTGTTCGTGATGATTTATATATTTTAACATTAAAGAATGCTAAAAAAGAGTCTGAGCAACTCACTCAAAGAAAGCTTATTATTGTTTTTAAGAATAAAAATAATACCGAACGATCTACTTATGAAAGCAATACTATTTTTCCCTGCAAAGAATGCAGCGGAAAATCCAATGTGAATATTGATAATCTGAAATTTGAAAATAATTTACTTTCCTACACAACCTGTATTGCCCCTTTTGCCTCTGATAAATATTCTGTCATTGATTTCACATTGAAATTTTCAAACAATACCTTTGATCTCTTTACATATAAGGAAAGTTATTTTTCAGTTGAAGCAGACGATAAGGCGACAATACTATTAGATGCGGGTGATTTTTCTAAGATAAAGTTTAATTATTATGATTGGGTTGCGGATAAAAGCTGGCTGGATTATGTAGTTATTTCATCCCATAACATTACTAAAATAAATGATTTTGCCTTTAATCTTGAAAGTATTAATCCTTCAGTATCAATTAATGTACTTCAAAAAATAATTCAAAAATATCCTGATCGGGTTGTAGCGTATCTTAATCTTGCAAATAGCTATTGGAATATAGGAAAAAAAGAAAAGGCTATAGAAAATTATAAAACATATCTTTCTTTAATGAAATCTCAAAAAAAAGATCTTAATAAAGTTCCAAAGTATGTTGAAGAAAGGATAAGATAGTGATGCTAAATATTGCTATAATAACAGATTATGGTTTTCTTTTCTTCGCATAAATAGCTTTAGATATATGAAGTATTCTTAAAATGTATATAAATTTTTATTAACTTTATAAAAACTTATATCATGAAAACTGGAATCATTATAATAGATCCGGGGCATGGTGTTATGAAAAATGAAGCGAGCTCCAACGCCAACCATGCAGTTTCTGCTTTAGGAAACCTGAAAAATAACTTAACTCTTCAAGTCAGTCTTTCTCCTGAGCTAAGGCCAAAAGAGTACAAGGGTTTGTCTGACCCGAAAATCAATACTCATTTATCCACTAAAGATAGATTGTTATTCCCCTATAAAACAAATGCTTTAATAATCTGAAAAATATACGTTTTTCAGGCTATATTCATTTATCATTTATTTAAATAGCATCATATATTTATTACCCAAACGGGTAATTGACGTGCGAATATATAATCGTAAAATTTGTGGTAAGAATAAAACTGCTGTTACAGTGTAGAGCAGATCAAAGCAAGTGTCCCGCTTATTGATGAAAAATGGAAGCTTTGGTATGTCAATGTGAAATAAAAAGCTATAAACTAAAATCAACCATTAACCATGAAAACAGATTTAGAAGAGATCAAAAGCAAGTATGGAAAGATGAAATTTAAAGATAGGAAGGGAACGCTTGCAGAGCGATTAGAAAAACTTGAAAATAAAAGATTTTCAGATACAATTTCAAAAGATAAGAACGGTAAAATACTTCAATGGGTACATTTTGTACAGGAAGGAGGAGGAACATTGGGGATTTCATTGGTTGGTTATGTATTTGTCCTTGAATATTTGGGGATCAGATTTTTAAGATTAGCCGGTACCAGTGCTGGGGCAATCAATACCCTGTTTCTGGCATCTATGGGAGAAAAGGATGAGCCGAAATCAGCGGAATTGTTTGATATGATGATGTATGATAAGAAAAGGTTCGATATGAGCAGCTTTATCGATGCTAAACTGGGGATTGTCAGGTTTATGATATTTTCTTTGAGCAGAGGCCCTGGGCTTGTCAATAATATCCTGATTTCGTATCTGGCAGTCGCTGCTTTGGCATTGGTGATATTGCCTTTGCTAAGTTATGCTGGGGTTGACATGGCTCCTGCTTATCTTATTTTTATGGCTCTTTTTATTGGAATGTCAGCAATAATTGTGATATTATTGTGGAGACTTCACCAATACAGGTATGGAATCAATCCCGGAAAAGTTTTTGAAAATTTTCTGAAAAGAGAGCTGAAAAAATCAGGAATTACAACTCAGGAACATTTGAGAAAAAAAGCAGAAGGATATATGGAATTTGATTCCAGGAAATTTGTGAATACTGATGAGGGGAAAGTGATTTCAGAAACAGAGCAGGTGAGGCTTAAGTCTTTTGCAGGCAGAAAAGAGTATTTTAATGATGATGCAATGCCGGAAAATGAGGTAAACCATGAGCATAAGTGGTATTCCAATATCATTTCCGAAATGGATGATCCTCCGCAAATTCAAGCTAAGTTAAGTACGGAAAAATTCAACTCGGATAAGGGCCTGAAACTTCCGAAATTATACCTTATAAGAGACGAAGAAAAAACGGTTGAAAAAAATGTACTGAATGAAGACTCTGATAGTGAGGGAACAGAAGATAAAAAGCTCAAAGAAAAAGATGAAAAAAAGATTGACTTTGATTATTCTTTTGTAACCACAGATATTGCCAATCAGTGTAAAATTGTTTTTCCCCGGGACGAAAAATTATATGATTTCGGTTCAGCCGTTTTCAATCCTTCAATTTTTGTAAGGGCATCTATGGCTATTCCTATGTTTTTCGAACCGAAAATTATTCCTGCTAATAAAAGTACAGACTGGCTGGAAGCCAAAGGAATCGTGAGGCGGTCAACAAATGGGATACTTATTGATGGCGGGTCTTTATCTAATTTTCCTATCAACTTATTTCATATCAGCCATATTCAGGAACCAAGAGTCCCGGTATTGGGGGGCCGGATCATGGATGAAAAACCTGTGGTCAACCAGAAACAGAGACTGACCTTCAGCAGTTATGTCGGTAATGTGATCAATACCCTTCGGAATAATGAAGACAGTTCTTTTTTGGCAGTCAACCCGTTTTACAGAAAACATAGCATTGCTGAAATAAAAGCTTATGAGACGAAGACCAATTGGCTGAATTTCGGACTTTCTTTTGAAGAAAAAGAGATTTTGTTCCTGAAAGGTGTAGAAGCGGCATTAAGCTTTCTGGAAGATTTTGACTGGAAGCAGTATAAGCTGGATCGTGAACGGTTAAACCAAAAAGAAAATATGAGCCATGAATAACTTTTTAATCAGACTGCTCCTTCGGATCTGTTATTTTACAGCATCCGTTCTATGGGGAGTCATGGGTTTTCTTCAGTTTGAGAAGAATAAATGCCTTAAACTTCCGCAAATATATGATTCTATAGATCATTTCAGAGATGAGTTCAGCAAGTTGAGCACGTGCCAGCAACAATTGGATGTGCTGACCTTACAATATGATAATTTCGCTATATTTTTCGGGGGATTTTTTTTAGTGTTGTATGCTCTGAAGCAGAAAAACGAAAAAAGAGAAGCGAAGAAAAAGCCTTTCTGGTCTGCTGTATTCATCCTGTTATTATTTCTTGGGATCGTTTATATGGCTCTGGACTGGACGGAAAATTACTGTTTTTTACATGCAAGCAACCCGGAATTTACATTCGGCCATTTTAAATGGTTGCAGCTATCCAAATGGGGGATAGGACTTTTCACTCTTATAGCCTTAATGCTGACAGATATTCTGATCTTCAGGAATTGGCGGGGTATTTTATGGGGCATTTTTGGCTTTTTGGTGATCAATTGGCTGGTTTCAAAATCTTTCAGCATGTATAAGAATTCTATTCCATTTTGCAAAGAATATACGAGGTGAAACATTTTCAGCCTTAATTGCTTACCTGTGAAAAGACATAAAATATTTCTGCTCCTGCTATGAAAGGGTAGCCTTTGTCTGCTTGTGAACAAGTCATTATAGCGGCAAAATTGCAGGTCGGATTAAACGGGTTCTCATATTTTTTAGAGAACCCTAGGGAACATGTACGGAATAACAAGCTGCTTTTTTAATAGCTCTATTGTTTCTAATAGTTGAGGATACATAATTTATTCAATTTTAGTATAATTCAGCTTAACAACATCCAGAGTTTGGAGTACAATAAGAACCTTTGTTAGAAGAAAGATCTGACAAGTTGACTTTCTGCTTTTCAGCAGGAATACCACAAGCATCCTTAGCTAAACAAGCTGTTGTTTTATTTTTAAGAACAAAAGTTTTCCCATTAAATGCTAAATCATATTTTCCAATCGTGTTATTTTGATACTCAACTTCAATTTCACCCTCTCCAATACCCAGCTTTGCTTCTGAAAGTTTGATAATATGTAAAAGCTTTCCGGGCTTTAATCTGTGCTCAAAATCATTTGCATTCCATAATTGGAAATTAACCACTCTTTCATTGCGGATTGTACCACCACAATCAATAAAATGTTTTGTTACGGTTCCTATCTCTGTAACATGAAAATGCTCCGGAACAAAAGTTCCGTTTTCTAATTGAAATTCAACATTGTCTAATGTTGGTAAAATTTCTTTGATTTCAGATAATTTCATATTTTTCTTTTTTATCGTTTAAATGCAATATTGCGATATTTTACTTAAAAAAATGCTTTAACAGCATTTCTGATTGGCAGTAGTGAGAATAATAGTTGAAAAGTAGTCTTTCAATATTCCAAATGTATTTTCATCAATACAGTAGCAAATGGCAGTTCCTTCAATATTCCCTTTTATAAGACCTGCATTCTTCAACTCTTTCAGATGTTGGGAAACTGTTGCCTGTGCCAATGGTAATTCATTCACAATATCTCCACATATACAAGTATTTACTTTTAGCAGATATTCGATGATCGCAATTCTGGCAGGATGACCTAATGCTTTTGTAATGATAGCCATCTTGTTTTGCTGATCTGTAAATTGGTCGGTTTTCGTCACTCCCATAACTAAAATAATTATATCGCAATATTACGATTAAATATTTGAAATGAAAAATAGAATTTATATGCTAATAATAAATGCATTATGTTTAATGAGTTTTTAATATGCTTTATTATAGATCTTATTTATTTATCGAAGAAAAGCCTTTGCCAAAAATAGCTTTTACCTGTGGTGGAGCAGAAAGTTTTGAAAATATTCCTATAGGTTCGGGTTCTTTTGAAACAAATACCTGGATTAACAATAATATTACCTGGACAGCTTCTGACTCAAGAACTGATCAGTCGATTAATGGTAAAGCAATTACTATCCGGAATGGTAATTTAATGAGTTCTACAATTAATGGAGGAATTAAAAGCCTTACCGTAACTACACAGCTAAAATTTGCTGAAAATCCTGGTGAACTCATAGTGGAAATAAATGATATCCAGGTTGGAATAATACCATTCAGTTCCAATGTAACCGTAACAACTATTGATAATCTGAATGTAAACGGCGATTTTATAATTAAAATTTTGAACCCAAATACAGGACAACGAATTGCAATAGATGATATATCCTGGACATGTTATTCAACTTTGGCAGCCAATGAAGTTAATAATAAGAATTCTCAACTTCTAATTTATCCTAACCCCCATTAAAACGGGGAATATTTACATTTTAATAAAACAGTAAAAGAGATTATTATTTATAATAGTGATGGCAAAATGATTAAAAAGTCCAATGTTAAGAGGAATTCAGTATTAATTGATAATCTTCCAAACGGAATATATTTTATTAATATAGAGGATTGTATAAATAAATTTATAGTTAAATAGTCTTATAATTTAATTTTTTTGTAAAACAAAGAATCCATCTCATAACTATTTTATGAGATGGATTCTTTTTAAAGAGTTACAAGTAACTCAAAATGAAAAAACTGTTCAGATTTTAGAAATCCTGCCGTTAAGCTGTTCAGATTTTATTTACCCTGTTTTTTCGTTGGTGAATGTAAGCATACTTCTTTAAAAAACAAATTCCTGACGGTTGCAAAGTATTAAAAATTTTTCAGTCGTCACTTCCTCAGACTGCTCGTTTTTTCAAAACGCTTGTCACTCGTTGCTTCTTTGTTCAAAATTTTATTTAGATATAAACTAATTAATTTTGCCAACTCCATAGACAAATAAAAATAACAAAAAATGCTAATACAATTTTAAGTATTTTTATCTTTACATCAAATGTATATTTCTATGCATAATATTCCAATTAATAGATTAAAAGCTGTCTTAGCAGAAAAACAAAAGAAGAGCAAGTGGCTTTCAAACCAGTTGAACAAATCAGAAACGACAGTTTCAAGATGGTGTAGAAATGAAGTACAACCATCAGTACAGACTTTACAAGAGATTGCGAAGCTTTTAGATGTAAACATTACAGACTTATTGAATTCGACTAAATAATGATAACTAAAGATAATTTTAAAGCACTTTTAGAAGTATTAGATTTTTCAAAATCCGGGAATATTTATTCCAAAAAATTTCCTGATTCTGATACTTATCTAAAAGTTGATTTTCAAAACGAACAACTTATATATCCTGAAGATAAAGGACTAAAGATAAATGAAAAACAAACGTGTAATTTTTCTCAAAAGGAAAATTTTGTAGTGTTTGAATGTGTTAATAGACTTCTCGAGAAAGGATATAAACCAGAGCATATTGAATTAGAACCCCGTTGGAAAGTTGGGCATGGAGCTAGTGGAGGGCGTGCTGATATTATGATTAAAGACAACTCTGGAAAATCATTATTAATTATTGAATGTAAAACTGAAGGAAAAGAATTTGATGATGCATGGAAAAAAACGTTAATAAACGGAGGACAGTTATTATCATATGTCAAACAGGCAGGAAGTACAAAATTTGTTTGTCTTTATACATCTAATCTTGATAATGATAAGGTGGTTTACAGGTCTAACATAGTAACATTAATTGATAATGAAGATTTGTTAAAGGAACTAATTAGTAAGTCTCCTTTATCTTATGAAAAAGCAAAAAGTCTTGATGTTGAAGATATTTATAATGTTTGGAAGGATATTTATGAACAAGATTATGCAACAAAAGGATTATTTGAAGCCGATATTCCTCCTTATGATATTGGAAAAACAAAATATACATTAACAGATTTAGATAAAATTAATGGTAATGATATTCAAGGTAAATATCATGAGTTTGCTACAATTCTTCGTCAGCATAACGTTTCAGGTAGAGAAAATGCTTTTGATAAGTTAGTTAATCTATTTCTATGCAAAATAGTTGATGAAAGTAGTAATTCTGATGATTTAAAATTCTATTGGAAAGGGATAGCTTATGATGATCCTTTTAGTCTGATTGATCGCCTTCAAAAGCTTTATCAAATAGGAATGGAAAAGTTCCTAGGAGAGGACGTTGTATATATAAGCAATGACCAAATCGAAGAAGCTTTTGATTTTTTTAAAAATGATAAAGATGCTACAAAAGATAAAATTAAAGAATACTTTAAAGAATTAAAGTTTTTTAATAATAACGATTTCGGCTTTATTGATGTGCATAACGAAAAGTTATTTAAACAAAACTTTAAAATATTATTGAGAATAGTTCAGATGCTTCAAGATATCCGTTTGAAAACAGATACAGATTCTGCAAGCGAAGAAAACCAATTTTTGGGAGATATGTTTGAAGGGTTCTTAGATCAAGGTGTAAAACAATCTGAAGGACAGTTTTTTACCCCAATGCCAATTGTAAAGTTTATATTAAAGTCTTTACCGTTAGAAGATATAATTGAAAATAGTGAAGATATTCCTAAAACAATTGATTATGCCTGTGGTGCTGGTCACTTTTTAAATGAATATGCAAAAGAAATAAAAGATATTATTGAATTAAAAAAAGATGCTAAACTTTCAGACTATTATGAAAGTATTTATGGTGTTGAAAAAGAATATCGTTTATCTAAAGTAGCAAAGGTCTCTGCTTTTATGTACGGTCAAGATGATATTAATATTGTTTACGCTGATGCATTGTCATCAGGAAAAGCTATGAATGATAAAGACATTAAGGATAATAGTTTTTCAGTATTGGTTGCAAATCCCCCATACAGTGTAAAGGGTTTTCTTGAAACTCTTAATGATCTTGAAAGGAAAAAATTTAAATTATTAGAAACAGTTACCGAAAAAAGTTATCCTAATAATAATAGCATAGAAGCATTTTTTATTGAGAGAGCGAAACAACTTCTAAAGCCTGGTGGAGTGGCTGGGATAATTGTTCCATCCTCTATTTTAACAAAAGGAAAATCAAAAAGTACATCTAAATCAACAAATATTTATGTTGCAACTAGAGAAGTTTTACTAAAATATTTTGATATTGTCGCAATAGCTGAGTTTGGAAGTGGTACTTTTGGTAAAACAGGAACAAATACTGTTACATTATTCATAAGACGTAAAAAAGAGAATCCTGCACCAGCGGATCATTTCAAAAACCGAATTAATGCTTGGTTTAATTTTGATAAATCAAAAGATGGAATCTTTGAAGATGAGCATTTGTTAAAATTGTATTGTAATCACTTAGAGATAAACTTTGAAGATTATCAAACTCTTTTAAAAGGTAGTCCAAATGAAGTATTATTGAACAATGATATTTTTAAGGATTATAGAAATGAATTTGATAAATGGACAGAAATAAAAAATCTAAAAGGAAGAAAAACCTTCAAAGAATTGAGTACTGAAAAACAAATTGAAGAGCTAAATAAGAGGTTTTTTATTTACGTTGTTGAAAATGAGATTGATAGGCTTTATTATTTTGTTTTGGCGAGCCATAATCCTCAAAAAGTAGTAATAATAAAAAGCCCTACGAAAACTAATGAAATTAAAAAATTTTTGGGTTATGAATGGAGCGCTGCAAAAGGAAATGAAGGAATCAAATATTTAGGGGGAATTAATCTGGCTCCATTAGAAGGAGAAAATGAAGATGAAGGGAATGTTGCTTTAGAAGAAGAAGATAAACGTGTATTAAGTAATATTTTTAACTTAAATAATATAAACACACCTCTTTATGATCCTAGTAATAAGAAGAATTCAGAAAAAATCAATTATTTAATTCACCAGAATTTTAAAGGGAATGAATTTGAGATTCCTGAAAGTCTTAAAAAAAATGTTACCTATTCTAGCTTGATAGATATGATTGATTTTAAAAGTATCGAGTTTTCTAAAATTATTAGTTTAACACCTAATAGAATAGCATCTGATGTCGAAACGATTTGGGATGTCGTAAGATTAGGGGACATAGTGGATGTGACAATTGGAGGTACCCCTTCAAGAAGTAATTCAAATTATTTTACAGGAAGTAACTTATGGGTGTCAATATCTGAAATGAATGGAAAATTAATTGAGGATACTAAAGAGAAAATTACCGAGCAAGCAATTAAAGATTCAAATGTTAAGTTAATCCCAAAAGGAACCACATTATTGAGTTTTAAGCTTTCTATAGGAAAAACAGCTATTGCAGGAAAAGACTTGTATACAAATGAGGCTATTGCTGGCTTGATTCCGACTGAAAAAGATAAGGTAATTGATTCTTACTTGTTTTATTTATTCAATGCAAAATTAATTGATTTGGAAAATGTAGGATTGAATACATTTGGTAAAAGTTTAAATAGTAGTTATTTAAGAAATGAAGTGAAAATTCCTCTTCCACCAATTGATATTCAAAAACAAATCATTGAAGAATGTAAGGCTATTGATAAAGAAGATGAAAATTTAGAAAAGAAGATCAAAACAGAATCAGATAAAATTGAAAAATTAATTGTAGAGTTTTATAATAAAGATTATCCATTAGAAAAACTTTCTGATTTATCACAAATCAATCCATCAAAAACTGAAACTCGTGAAATTGATGATAGTAGTCTTGTTTCGTTTGTTGAGATGGCATCTGTAAGTGAAGAAGGATTTATATCTCATAAAGAGGATCGCTCATTAAAAGATGTTAGAACAGGAAGCTACAAATATTTTAGAGAAGGAGATATAATTATAGCGAAAATTACTCCTTGTATGGAAAATGGAAAATGTGCTATTGCCGAAAATTTAACAAATCATATAGGGTTTGGAAGCTCAGAATTTCATGTTTTTAGAGCTAACGAGAAAAAAGTTAGTAACAAATACCTATTTGCATTTTTGAATAGAGAATCTATTAGAATAGAAGCTGAAAAAAATATGACTGGTTCGAGTGGGCATAGAAGAGTTCCAGATACATTTTATAAGTCAATTTTAATACCGGTTCCTGAAGACAAAAAGAAACAAGAGCAATTGTTACTTAATATAGAGCAAAGCAAAGAGAAAATTCAGCAAGCAAAAAATGTATTATTGAATACTCATAAACGCAAAGAAAATGTGATTTATCGCTATCTCACGAATGTAGAAAATGACCATTAGATTTCGCAACAACACAAGATTAAACATAAAAACAATAAAACTATACATTTTAAATGTCTAAATCTAAATCCAAGAAAATAGCTGAAAAGACCATTTATGCAGCTTTCAAAATCATAAAAGATAATGGAGGTGAAATGAGAGGAAGAGATGTTGTAGATAAAATTCGCAAAACTGTTACTTTTGATGAATATGAAAGTCACAGATATGAAAAAACAGGTTATATAAGATGGGAATCGATACTACACTTTTATACTATTGATTGTATGAAGGCTGGTTTTTTACGTAAACAAAAAGGAATTTGGATTCTTACCGAAGAGGGAGAAAAAGCAATCAACCTAGGACCAGAGAAGCTTTTATCTACTGCTACAAAATTTTATCGAGAATGGGATGGTAAACGTAAATCAGATACGATTGAAAATGATTTAAGTGATGGTAGTGAGGAGGATAGTATACAAATTCAAAAATCTTTATTGAGTCAGTATGAGGAGGAAGCTTCTAATGGTATTCGTAATTTTATTTGTGCTAAAAATCCTTATGAATTTCAAGATCTTATAGCTGAGTTACTAAAAGCAATGGGATATTATATCTCTGATGTCGCAAAAAGGGGACCTGATGGAGGGATTGATATTATAGCTTATACAGATCCTCTTGGGACAAGCCAACCAAGAATAATAGTACAAGTTAAGCATAGACCTACTGACTCTGTTTCCTCTGATGAAGTGCAAAAACTTGCTGGAACATTAAAACGTAATTCAGATGTTGGAATATTTGTAACTTCTGGCACATTTTCAAAACCGGCTATAAAAGAAGCAAGAGAATCAAGAGAGCATATTGAGCTAATAGACTTTGAAAGATTGATTTCTTTATGGCAGTCATATTATTATAAACTCGATGACGCTCAGAAAGTTCACCTTCCATTACACTCAATCTATTTTCTTGGAGAATAAAATTTAGTTACTATGACAGCACAATTTGAACATCGTGGAAAATTAATTTATATTGTTGAAAAACACAATGAAGTATTGCCATTTTGGAGTAGGTTTAAAAATATTAAACCATATCTTATTTCCTTTGATCATCATACAGATGTACATTGTGCCTTCCAAAGCAAAATTAATGGCATTGGTAGTAAATATAAGCCCGAATCACAAGAGGAATTTTTACAAATACAAAAAGAGTTATTATTAGAGCTTGAAGAAAATAACTTTAATAATATTTCAGAATTAAAGAATGATGAGCATGTTGATGCAGCACTGAAGCTGGGATATATTGAGAAGGCGTTAATATACAGTTATGATTCGTTTTGGAGAAAAAATAGAGTTTATACAATTAATTTTGATGAAGAATATAAAGGTCAAAGAATTATTGTAAATTCAATTTGTGTAAAAGAAAGTAATAGTGTTATAAATACTGAAAACCTGAAGCCTTGCTTTGAGTTTTTTGATAATTGTGTTAACCCTATTCTATGGGAAAAAAACTATATTCTAGATATTGATCTTGACTTTTTTAAAACAAAACTTTCAATATCCCCTCCAGATATAGCATTTTTTAAAAGCCTAATTGACAGCTCTTTGGCAATTACTATTGCAATTGAAGCAAAATTTGTTGAAATGTTAAAAGACGAAGAGGATTTAACAGCAGAGTATTTGCTAGACAAATTAATTAAAATTATTAAATCATAATTTCAATTAATTATTTTGCCACCCTTTTAACCACCCTAAAAAATCAAAAACCTCTGAAAATCAAATGATTTCAGAGGTTTTTTGTACCCAGGACCGGGATCGAACCGGTACTCCTAAGAACTGGTGTTTGAGACCAGCGCGTCTACCAATTCCGCCACCTGGGCTGCTGTAAATCGGTGTGCAAATATAGAAACTTTTATTAAAACTCAAAAGTTTTTTTGCAGAATTTTTTTAGAAATTTACTTCCAAACCGTCGTAGGCAAGGTGCATTCCGGGGGGAAGTTGTTTATCTTCAATATCATGTACGCCTAAATGATGGCTGATGTGGGTTAAAAATAATTGTTTAGGTTTTAGTTCTTCAAACAATTGAATAACGTCCGGAAGAATAAAATGAGCGGGATGCGGGTCAAATTTTCTGATGCAGTTTAAGACCAGGACATCCAGATCCTTCAGTTTTTCCTTTTCTGTTTCAGAAATAAAGCCGGCATCTGTAATATAAGCCAGGTTTTTAAACTTATATCCAAAAACGGTAATTTTATAATGAATTACTTCAACAGGAGTGATTTCGGTATCTAAAACCCGAAACGGTTTGTTTTCTATTTCATGAAGTTCAAATGCGGGAGCTCCGGGATATCTTACGTCTGCAAAAGCATAGGGAAAGCGGTTTTTAATCTCGTGGGCAACTCTTGAGTAGCAGTAGAGAGGAACATCTTTTCCACTTTTGAAGATTAACGGACGCATATCATCCAGCCCGATCACGTGGTCATTATGTTCATGGGTAATCAGCGCAATATCTACGTTATGTTCATGGTTGATAAGCATTTGCTGCCTGAAATCCGGACCGCAGTCGATGAGTATTTTTTTATTTTCTTCCGTAGTTACCATCACGGAAGAGCGTAAACGTTTGTCCTTGGGATTTTCGGAAGTACACACTTCACATGTACAGCCTATAACGGGCACGCCCTGGGAAGTACCGGTTCCTAAAAATTTCAACTTCATTTTGTTTTGAGGTTGGTTTAATTTTGGTAAATTTACAAAAAATTTAATGTCCTAATGTATCAGAAACTAACTCCTAAACAAAAAGCATTAACAATTAATCTAGATCCTACTATTTATGGTACTTTCGCAGAAATTGGAGCAGGACAGGAAACTGTTCGTCACTTTTTTAGAGCAGGAGGAGCTTCCGGTACAATTGCTAAGGCAATGTCTGCTTATGACAAAGATTTTAGTGACGCCATTTACGGAAAAGAAGTAAAAAACAGGTATGTTACCCAGAACAGGCTTCGCAAAATGCTTCGTTATGAAGTAGCATTGATCGAAGAGAGGATTTCAAGGGATAATAATCCTGACCGTAAATTCTTTTCCTATGCGAATACTGTAACGACGATCAACTTTGATAAAACCGTTAGAGGGCACGGTTGGGTAGGAATCCGTTTTCAGACAAAAGAAAATGAAGATTATAATGAGATCGTAATTCACGTAAAATTCAAGGAAAACGATGCTACTCTGCAGCAGGAAACCTTAGGTAATCTGGGAGTAAACCTGATCTTTGGGGCTTTCAATTATTATGATAATCCAAGAACTTTGGTTGAATCATTATACGATGATATCGCAAAAGACAATCTGGAAATTGATATGATCGATTTCAGCGGACCTGCTTTCGCCTATGTAGATAACAGGCTGATGTCTTTACAGCTTGTGAAAAACGGGATGACAGACGCTGTGATTTTCAATTCTCAGGGCAATAATATGCTTCCTGCAGACGTTTTATATAAGAAAAATATTTTTGCTGTAAGAGGAAGCTTCAGACCGGTAACTAAAGTCAATATCGATATGCTTCAGAATGGATTGGATATGTTCTTAAAAGACGCCATCTGTACCCATGAAGAAACTGAAGTCCTTATTGAGATTACTATCTCCAACCTCAGAGCAGACGGAGATATTGATGAAAGGGACTTCCTGGATAGGGTAGATATTCTGGGGAAACTGGGATATACCGTTATTATTTCAAACTTCTCTGAATATTACAGGCTGATCGATTACTTTGCCTCTTATACAGGCGGAAACATCGGAGTGGCAATGGGAGTAAATAACCTGTTGATGGTATTTGATGAGAAGTATTATAAAGATTTGTCAGGTGGAATTCTGGAAGCATTCGGTAAATTTTTCAGAAACGGGATGAGAGTGTATCTGTATCCTTATAAAGACCCTGAAACCCATCAGCTATTGGACTCTTCAAACCTTAAAGTGGAGGAGAACCTTAAAGAATTATACAAGTATTTCAAACGTAACAACCGTATTGTAGATATTACCAATTATAATCCGGACTTCTTGGAAATTTACTCGAGAGAAATACTGAGAAAAATAGCATGCTGTATCAAAGGCTGGGAAACACAGGTTCCGGACGGTGTGGCAGAAATGATCAAAGAGCGTGGAATGTTCGGCTACAAAGAAGAGCTTTCCTTAAAACAATTCTCTTAAAATAATAAATACAATGTCAGAATTAAAAAAAAGACTTTCCTCAATTCTTGAAAGTCCTAAACATAATACAGAAGAAAAGCTTGAAAAAGTTTGCCACCTGCTGGATCAGGAAATTTCCTATTTCAACTGGACAGGTTTCTATTTCAAAAACGGGGATAAGGATGAATTGATCTTAGGCCCTTATGTGGGAGCTCCTACAGATCATACCATTATTCCTTATGGAAAAGGAATTTGCGGTCAGGTTGCTGTTTCCAATGAAACATTTGTTGTTCCTGATGTGCATGAAGAAAGTAACTATTTAAGCTGTTCAATTGATACAAAAGCAGAGATCGTAGTTCCGATCTTTAAAGATGGAAAGAATATTGGCCAGATCGATATTGATTCCCACACTATAGATCCTTTTACTGCTGAAGACCGTGAATTATTGGAATGGCTTTGTAATGAAGTTTCCAAAATTTTGTAATTAAGATTCTACGAGAATATATAGTAAACTCCTGCTTTTATAAGCGGGAGTTTTGTTTATTATCTGCTGAATTCAGGCTTGCAATTCATTTATTATGGATTATTAGTAGTGATGACAAACATTATTAAAGGCTCATTACCTGTGTTTTCAATAGAATGATAGCCTATAGAGCTGATGGCTGTAATATCTCCTTTTTGGAGTATTTTTTTGCGCACCGGTCCTTGTGTTCCGGTTCTTTCACGATATTCTCCGGTTCCATGTACTACGACGTACAGCTCTTCCTCATTTCTTTCATTGTGAGTATGAAATCCGGATTCGTCACCTTTGTTCAATAAAACCATATAAGCAGCCAGACGATTATTGGCTAATTCCTTCTGATCGAACATTTGTATCATATATACGGTTCCGTTTCCGCCATACATTCTTTCCCGTTTGTCTACCCGTGTAATGGTTCTTTCTTTTTTTTCAAACGCCATTACATAGAGGTGGATATATTTTGAGACTTCTTGTATTACGTGATCAAATTCTGCTCCTTCGGATAATATAGTGGTATCAGACATGCGGACTAAGTATTAATTTATAATAAGGACAGTTCAATGTACCAAAAATTATAGAATAATACAAAACTTCTATGCTTTTTAAGGATAATAAAAAATCAGCCTTTCTGTGTCATATGGATCTCTGTCAGCAATTCTTTAAAGTAATGCTCACATTTTGCAATGTGCGTTCCATACCACGAAAACGCCTCACCATCTACGATCATAATCTTTTTGTCAGGATAAAGTACCCTTAGCTCCTCAATATGTTTTTCTTTAAAAGGAAACGGTTCGGATGACAGCATAATAAGATCAGCATCGGCCAGATCCTCAGTTGTTATTTGAGGATATCTTGTCTGCCCTTTAAATATATTTTCAAATCCTATTTCCGATAAGATCCGGTGGATAAAAGTATCAGAGCCAATCGTCATATAAGGGTTTTTCCAGATAAGGTAAGCTGCTTTTACAGGCGTGTCCAGTTTTGCCTGATGGAGAATATCATAAATTTTAAGATTGAAAGCCTGGGCTCTTTCCTCTTTACCGAAGAGCTTTCCTAGATTTTTTAAGAGATAATAATTGTCTTCAATCGTTTCAACATTGGTTACCATTACTTTGAAATCATCCATTAAAGTTTCTACCTGATCTTTAACATTTTCCTCTTTATTTGCAAGGATAAGATCCGGATTTAAAGCTTTGATCTTTTCAATATTGATGTTCTTGGTACCGCCGATTATGGCTACATTCTTTACTTTGTCTTTAGGATGAATACAGAATTTTGTCCTGCCGATAACTTCATTTTCAGTCAGTCCCAGATCGAATAAAGCCTCAGTAATAGAGGGTACAAGCGAAACGATTTTCATATTGGCATATTAGATGATGCCTAAAATTACAAAAGTTTTCCGGTTAAGAAAAGTCCGGCTACCGTAAAATAGATGATCAGCCCCGTAACGTCCACTAATGTTGCTACAAAGGGAGCCGAAGAAGTGGCAGGGTCAAGCTTTAATTTCTTTAAAACAAACGGGATCATAGAACCGGATAAAGTTCCCCATAATACGATGGCGATCAGGGAAACAGATACACTTAATGCAACATATACCCAGTACTGACCATAATCAAAAAGCCCTACCTGCTGCCATAGCATAATTCTGATAAATCCGATGGCTCCCAGGATGACTCCCAGGCATATTCCTGAAATAATTTCTTTTCTCATGACGTACCACCAGTCTTTCAGCCCGATTTCCTGAAGGGCCATGGCCCGGATAATAAGGGTTGCGGCCTGAGAACCGGAATTTCCTCCACTGGAAATGATCAACGGTACAAATAGAGCCAATACAACAGCTTTTTCAATTTCCTTATCAAAATATCCCATTGCCGAAGCGGTAAGCATTTCTGAAATAAATAAAATGATCAGCCATGTCGCTCTTTTTTTGATCATTTCGGTCCAGGAAGTTTGGGTGTAGGGAAGATCAAGGGCTTCCAATCCCCCGAATTTCTGGATGTCCTCCGTATTCTGCTGTTCAATTTGATCGAGAATGTCATCAATGGTCACAATTCCTACCAAAACACCGGCTTCCGTAATGATAGGAAGGGCGCCACGGTCATACTTTTCAAAGTAGGTGACCGCGTCTTCTTTGGAAGTGGTTGTGGTGATCGCTACAAAATGATTATCCGTAATATCAGAAACCAGCGTATCTTCTTCTTCCAGCAGTAACGTTCCGATGGCAAGGTCATCGATCAGGCGGTTTCTTTCATCCACTACATACAGGTAGTTCATGGTTTCCACTCTTTTTCCTACCTTTTTTATTTGCTGAAGGCATCGCTTTACCGTCCATTCCTTACGGATCTGGATGTAATAAGGGGTCATCAGACGGGCAATAGAATCTGAATTATATCCCAAGAGCTTTAAAGCGATCCTTCTTTCCTGTGGATTAAGATGATTGATAGAATACTTGATAAGCTCATCCGGAAAGTCTTCGAAAAGAGCTGTCCTGTCATCGGGAGTCATGGCATTCAGAATTTCAGAAACTTCATCGCTTCCGATACTTCTGATGGTATCTTCCTGAAAGTCAGGGTCAAGGTGCGAAAAAACTTCTGCTTTGTATTCTTTCGGAACTTTCAAAAACGCGAGTAGCCTCTCATCAGCAGGAAGGTTGCTAAGAGTTTCGGCAATATCGGCAGGGTTGAAGATAAGTTCGTCTCTAGAATTCAAAACGTGAAATTTTTGGATATGCAAAAATAATTCAAATTTTTAAGACTGAGTAATAAACTGGGAAAATTAAGGATTAATTAAAATGTAACGCTTCAGAATAAGCATAAAAAAACACCCGCCGGAGCGGATGTTTAAAAATTAAATTTTAAAAAATCATAAATGGCCTGCGTTAATCAAAAAATAGGTTCGCATTGTATAACAGGAGAGTAGATACACATTCCTCCTTCACAGCACTGACCAGGATCGCATTGTGCGCTGGTACTGCATTTTTTGATCGGACCGCTGCCCTTGATCTCCTTTTGCTCGTTTCTGTTGAGCTTTTTGAAGTTTGAGTTTTTCATACCGATGAGTTTTGATGTTAGGAGACAAGATGCCGGATTTACTCTTCAATGCAGGCGTATTCCATACAGGCTCCTCTGCAGCAAAATCCTATAAAACATGGTCTGGTTTCGCTGCATTTGGTAGGTCCGATACCTCCATTAATTTGTTTTGCAGCTTCTCTACTGAGTTTCTTTAAATTTTTCATATGATTTAGATTTTAATGTAAATACTAAAGTAATGAATATTTTTCAATTATTCATCATTTGGTGATTTTATTTATATGGTATTCAGGAGTTTGTGATATATTTTGTTGGAATTGTAATGGAAAAAGCGCCTGTGTAAAATAATAGCAAAGACTTTGTATTTTACGAAAAAAATACTACAGCTCAGGAGATACGTAATAAACACAGACTTTTCCACAGCATGATCCACCCGGACATTCGAATGAATAATTACATTTCTGAAGTCCTTTGCCTCCTCCCGGAATCTCTTTCTGACCGTTCCTGCTCAGTCTTTTTAAATTTGAACTTTTCATAGCGGTTTGGATGTAATGTAAAACTAAAGTAATGAAAGACCTGAGCATCATCTGCAAATTGAAGATGTTCGGAAGGGAAGAGTCTATGAATGACGGGAATAGAATTATGAATTAGTTTTGGTACAAAGACATCAATGGGAGGCAGCAATCAAGAGTAAATGAGATTTCAGGTACCGGATAGATCAAGCAGATAGAAATGAGCTCCATAATTCGAGCAAATCGCCAATAACAGTAAAACCGTTGAAATTTTAAATTCTGAACCACAAAACTTTAAACCCTGAACTTCAAAGCTCTGTTTCCGTAGGCTTCAGTTTTCTCAGTTGTTTAATGATTCCTTTGATAGCACCGTCCGTTCCTATTTTAATGGAATTGACCGTAGAGCCCAGCAAACGCATGTTTTTTCTGTAGGTATCATAGTCGGTTTCAGTGACTAGGTTACCATCAGCCCCGAAAAGCTTCATGCTTACCACAACCTGATTGGAGAAAACATATTTACCCAGACCTACTTTGAAATACCTTACTTTGGAAACAATGGCAAAATCAGCATCGTTGTTGACACAGTAATCCATGATGGTCTGCTTATCTATACTGTCAAAGGGAACCTGAACTTCAGCCCGGAGCATTTTGTTTTTTCTTCCGCTGAAATTGTCAGAAACGGCATCGAAAAAAGCAGTATTGGTAGGATCTTTTATTTCATCAATATCGGGCTCTACCTCGGGATTGAAGTAGAGAACTTTTTTTATCTTATCATCAGCACTTTTCTGTGCTTTTACCGAAGTAAAACCGATGAATAAAAAAGTGATCACTGCTGTAAAGAATATAATTTTTCTCATTTGTAATTCGAATGCAAAATTACTGCCTTTTCGTTGGATTACATCAAATTTATTAAGATTTTTTTAACATTTTTTTCTATCAATTTTGATTTATGAAATCAATAATGTTTGCAGAATCAAAAAATAGTCGTAATTTTGCAGCCGTTACATAATAATCATTAAACAATATTGGAATGTACTTAACAACAGAAAAAAAGCAGGAAATTTTCGCAAAACACGGAAAATCTGCACAGGACACAGGAAGTGCTGAAGGACAAATCGCACTTTTCACTTTCAGAATCAACCACCTTTCTGCTCACTTAAAGAGCAACCACAAAGATTTCAACACTGAAAAATCTCTGGTTAAATTGGTAGGTAAAAGAAAAAGATTACTAGATTACCTTAAAAATAAAAATATCGAAAGATATAGAGCGATCATCGCTGAACTAGGTTTAAGAAAATAATCTATAAAGATTTTCAAAAACAAAAAGCAACTTCGAAAGAGGTTGCTTTTTTTATGAAGTTTCACGAGCCGCAGATAATGCCAGAGACCGCCTGTCATTGTATTTATTTTTTTAATTCTTTTTATAAAATAGAGCTTTAGTTTACGTTTATGTGTTGTAATACTATTTAAAATAAACATAATCATTATTTTTATGACGTTTTTTTTGATTTTTATTCGATAGATTCCTAGATTTACCGCTTTTAAATTATTTTACTGTTTTGAAGCACTTTTATTTATTTTTCCTTGTAGCGGTATTTTTCTGCAAAGCCCAAAAAAATGACTCACTTCCCAAAAGAACCCTTATCTATTCTGCAGGAGTCGAATATGGAACGATCCTGCCCACTAATATTGCATTGCAGGATTATGAGAACAGGAATTACAGGGGGTATTCCTTTCAGTTAATGAAGCAGCCGACAGGAAAAAATGAGTGGGAAAAAGACTTCAGCTATCCACAGTATGGGATCGGTTTTTTTGCTTTTGATTTTATGAAAAACCGTGAAATGAAAAGTCCTTTTGCCATATATGGAATTTATAATGCCAAAATAAAGCAATGGGGAAAGCTCAAATGGTTTCATACGGTGAATTTTGGAATTTCATTCAATGCCAGGCCTTTTGATGAAGATGAAAAGTACTATAATATTTCATTGGGATCGAGAACCAATATGTTTATCAGCCTGGGAACCGGAATTTATTATGAGCTGGGAAAACACTTTGATATTGGATTGAATTTCAAATTCAATCATCTTTCCAACGGAGGCTTAAAGATACCTAATAAAGGACTGAATACAATAGCACCACAGCTTAGCCTTACCTATTATCCTGAACGGATAACGCCTCAAAAATCAGATACCGCTGCTGTTGATAATAAAAAATATACCTCTCTTGAAGTTTCTGTCTTCGGAGGCCGTAAGAATGCTTTTTACAGAGGGGAGAGTCATGGAGATCTGAAGAATTACTATTCAGGATTTAATTATTCTGTGTATGGAACAGAAGTATTGTACATGCGGCAGTATTCCCGGAAATCAGCATATGGAATCGGGGTGGGAATTACGATGGATGATCATTATAATCATGAGATGTATGTATCGGATAGTACACTCTATCAAAAAAAACGGTTTTCAGCTGATCAGCCTTTATTGAGTATAATGCCTTCTTACCGTTTGATCATGGGAAGATTATATGTGAATTTCGGAGCAGGATATTATCTTGCCAAAAAGCAGAGAAAATATGATAATTCCATTTTTTTCCAGAGAATAGCCTTACAGTACCAGATTACGGACAGGTTGTTTGCTTCATTTGGAATTAATGCATATGACATGCATGTGGCCAATTATCTTGAGTGGAAGCTTGGTTATACCTTTATCAGGAAGAAAATAAAATAATCAAGTTTAAATAACTCTCATCAATAAGAGCTGGCGTATGATATTTGAACTCTTTCTGGTTTTTACTATTTAAAGTTATACGTTATCATAATTTAAGGATGTTTCTTACCAATTTTCCCCAAATGCGTACTCTGAAAACTATCCGGATATTTTAAACCATAGCCTAAAATTCTGTCAAAAGCGGAATGAGAAAATAGGATGGCCCCAATCATCTGTAAATAGGGTAGAGATAAAGCTGTACCGGCAAGATAAACAATGATAGCCACTCCAAGGTGGTGAAAAAGGTTGTAAAAAAATGCTCCCACTTTAGTATTGACCGTATATCCCAGCATGGAAATATCAGGTGCGAGGAAAAGACCTGCAAACCACCACCAGGAATATTCCGTTTGGGCAAAAGCAAGGATTCCTAAAATTAAGAATGCTGCATATTCAAGTTTTAGCTGGATTTTCATAGGATAGGCTTAAGTGATATTGGATAAGTAGGATTTTTCGGAGTAAAGTTACACTTTGATGCCAATGAAAAAAAGAGACGTTTTTCTTTATTTTATATTTTTGCCACGAATGCACAAATTTTTCTTTTATTCGTGCATTCGTGGCAAAAAAAAGGCTTTCTCAATTTGAGAAAGCCTTCTGTTATTTTTATTTTAGATCATATATTTTAATGACCTGATTTTGCTTCCGTATTTTCTACATGTCCAAGATATTTGGTACAATAAGCCCCAAAGATCAGAATGACAAGATAGCAGAACACAGGAATGATAAAAGAATGCTGTACCCCAAACTGGTCAGCAAGATAACCCTGGATAATAGGGACGATTGCTCCTCCCAGAATAGCCATGACGACCAGAGAAGATCCCTGACTGGTATATTTTCCCAATCCTGAGATCGCCAGGGTATAAATATTGGAGAACATGATGGAGTTAAAAATTCCGATACCCAGAATACTGTACATCGCCAGCTCTCCGTGATTTACCATGGCGGAGATCAATAGTACAACATTGATTGCTGCAAAGATCGATAAAGTTCTTGCCGGGGCAGCTTTACCAACGAAAAAGGCAATGAAGTTAAGAGCAATAAAAACAAGGAAAAAGCTGATCTGGGCAAAGCTAAGGTTAACGATACTGAAGATCACAAGAAAAACGGCTGCTGCTGCTCCCAGCATATAAATAGCCTTTTTTTCCTGACTCAACGACTGGTTTAAAGAGATAGCCCCAAGGAAACGGCCGATCATGGCTCCTCCCCAATACAGTGAAAGGTAATTTTTACTGATGATCTCATTAAAACCCATAATCTGTGGCTGCTCCAGGAAACTGATGATAAAACTTCCTACCGCAACTTCTCCCCCTACATAACAGAACATGGCAAATACTCCAAATTTCAGATGACTGAATTCAAGAGCTCCCCAGCCTTTTACGATTTCCTCTTCTCCCATCCGGAATGACGGAAGCTTTACCCTGGAAATCAATAGGGCTACCAATAATAGGATTCCGGCAAAGATCAGGTAAGGAATCCTGGTCGCTACAGCACTGAAAGATCCGTCCGGTGATGAGAAAAACTCAAAAATAAGATGGCCTCCAAGTACCGGGGCAATGGTGGTTCCGAATGCATTGAATGCCTGTGTCATATTCAAACGGCTGGAAGCGGATTCTTCACTCCCTAATAAAGAAACATAAGCATTGGCCGTAATCTGCAATACCGTGAAGCCCAGTCCCAGAATAAACAAAGCTCCTAAAAACAGGGGATAGTAAGAAAATGTAGCCGCCGGATAAAACAGGATGCAGCCTAAGGCAGCCAGAAAGATCCCGAATAAAATTCCTTTCTTATACCCTAATTTGTTGATAGGATCCCCTTTGGAGATAGAGATCAGGAAATAGATCAGTGACCCGATGAAGTAAGCTCCGAAGAAACAGAACTGTACCAGCATGGATTCAAAAAAGGTGAGCTTAAAGAGTTGCTTCAGATAGGGGATCAGGATGTCATTCATACACGTAATGAATCCCCACATAAAAAACAGCAGGGTGATGGTGATCAACGGAACCGTGTAATTCCTGCTTTGTGGTTGTACTTCTTTATTAATCATAAACATTTATTTATCTGTGGTAAGGACAAGACCTTAACTTTTTTTGCCTACAGCATGGTATTGGGTGAAGTAGGGCAAATATAGGGATCAGCCTATGGTTTTGCAATTATTTTGACTTCTTTTATACGAAAATATATACTTTTTATCGGTCTTAAATGTTATTTTCACTTTTTGAGACAATAATACAAAAACAGCAGGATTTTTCAATATAATATCTTCAGAAAAACAGTTTTTTATTTTTCCGGATAATAAATAAGTGGCGAATACAGGTAGAAACTTTTGAATCTTTCACAAAACGGATAGCCAAAATTTTGTATTTTGATGCCTGATTTATGCAAACGAAAATTTAATATATCATTATTATATAGTACCTTTGCAAACGAAAATTTAAAGAGTTTAAATATTAATCATACTCAATACGGAGTATAAAGAAGCAAATTTATGAGTATACCTCAAGCGTTTACAGAAACGATTACCCTTGCAGACGGCAGGGAAATCACTATCGAAACTGGGAAGCTTGCTAAGCAGGCTGACGGATCTGTAGTGGTAAAATGTGGCGGAACAATGCTTTTAGCAACTGTTGTAGCCAATAAAGAAGCAAATCCTGGTGTAGACTTTTTACCTTTAACGGTAGATTACAGAGAAAAGTTCTACGCAGGTGGAAGAATTCCTGGAAATTTCTTCCGTAGAGAAGCAAAACCATCTGATGATGAAGTGCTTACCATGAGATTGGTGGACAGAGTATTGCGTCCGCTTTTCCCTGAAGATTTCCATGCGGAAGTACAGGTGATGATCTCATTGATCTCTTATGATAAAGAAACAATGCCTGAAGCATTAGCAGGTCTGGCAGCTTCTGCAGCGATCGCTATTACAGATATTCCTTTCAACGGACCAATGTCTGAAGCAAGAGTAGTAAGAATCGACGGAGAATTGTCTGTTAACCCAAGCTATGAAAACCTGTTAAAAGCTGATATCGATATCATGGTTGGAGCGACTAAAGACTCCATCGTAATGGTAGAAGGAGAAATGAAGGAGATCTCTGAACAGGAAATGCTTGAAGCAATCAACTTCGCTCACGTGGAGATCAAAAAGCAGATCGAAGCTCAGGAAAGATTAGCTGCGAAAGTAGGAAAGTCTTTCCCTAAAAGAGAATACAGCCATGAAGAGCACGATGAAGAAATTCGTGAAAAAGTATGGAAAGAGTGCTATGACAAAGTATATGAAGTAGCAAGAACTCCATCCAATAAAGAAGAAAGAGGAGAAAAATTCAAAGCGGTTCTTGAAGAATTTTTGGCACAGTATGCTGAAGATGAAGAGGAATTGGCAAGAGTAACTCCTTTCGTTAAAGTATATTACCATGACGTGGAGAAAGAAGCGATGCGTCAGATGATCCTTGAAGACAATATCCGTCTTGATGGCCGTGATCCACAGACAATCCGTCCGATCTGGTCAGAAATCGACTATCTTCCTGGAGCTCACGGTTCAGCGATCTTTACAAGAGGTGAAACCCAGTCACTGACTGCCGTAACACTAGGTTCTGTAAAAGATGCGAACATGATCGACAGCGTAATGACGCAGCACGATGAAAGATTCTTCCTGCACTACAACTTCCCTCCGTTCTCTACAGGTGAAGCAAGACCTTTAAGAGGGACTTCAAGAAGAGAAGTAGGACACGGAAACCTGGCTCAAAGAGCTTTAACAGCCGTTATTCCGGCAGAAAATCCATACACGATCAGAATTGTTTCCGATATCCTAGAATCAAACGGTTCTTCTTCAATGGCAACAGTGTGCGCAGGAACATTAGCGCTAATGGATGCAGGGGTGCAGATTACAAAACCTGTTTCCGGTATTGCAATGGGGCTGATCACTGATAAAAAATCAGGAAAATGGACTGTACTTTCTGATATCTTAGGAGATGAAGATCACCTTGGAGATATGGACTTCAAAGTAACAGGTACTGCAGACGGTATCACAGCTTGTCAGATGGACATCAAGATCCAGGGACTTTCCATGGATATCATGGAGAAAGCTTTGATGCAGGCTAAAGACGGAAGATTACACATCTTAAATAAAATCACAGAAACCATTTCCCAGCCAAGAGCAGACGTGAAGCCTCACGCTCCGAAAATGGTGGTAATGGAGATCCCGAAAGATTTCATTGGCGCAGTAATCGGACCTGGTGGAAAAATTATCCAGCAATTACAGAAAGATACGGATACTGTTATCGCTATCGAAGAGATCGGAGAGATCGGACGTATCGAAATCGCAGGAACAGACAGAGAAAAGATCAATTCAGCGATTGCTAAGATCAATGAAATTACTTTTGTACCGGTTGTAGGTGAAGTTTACAAAGGTAAAGTAGTGAAAGTAATGGATTTCGGAGCTTTTGTTGCTATCGCTAAAGGTACTGAAGGACTTCTTCATATCTCAGAAATTGAGTGGAAGCGTTTAGATAAGGTTCCATATACGGAAGGTGATGAAGTAGAAGTGAAGTTCATGGGGTATGATGACCGTAAGAAAATGAAGCTTTCCCGTAAAGTTCTTTTACCAAGACCTCCAAAACCGGAAGGAAAACCAAGACCGGAAGGACAAGGAAAGCCACAGGGAGAGAAACCTGCTGAAAATCCGGCGCCTTCTAATGAAGCATAATTAAGATTCATTCTTAGATATAGAAAATCCCTCAGTTTTATGAGGGATTTTTGTTTTTAGCACAATAACAACAAGAGGCTTTAACAGATATTGTTTTTAAGATGCAGAATCTTTTGTTTTTAGTCACTAATGCGAATGGATTTATTCGTGCATTAGTGGCAATAAAAAGATAATTTTGTGTCTTAAAGCAATTGATCTTTGTATTCTCTCAAGTCCAGGCGATTATGCAGATTTTTTATAGTCATCTGTATGATCTGTGAAATCAGCGGGAGATCAGATAAAAATTATTCTATCAGGAATTTCCGACTCTCCGCTTAAGGTCCTCAGCACCACCAGTCTTTCTCGGCTGTCCGTTTTTGGAAGAACCAAAATTATAAGTGTAAGCAAGCGTCACCACACGGGAATCTCTTTTTACCGCAAAGTTCTCTATATAGCCGTTGTAAACGGTTTGCCCTTTAATATTGCTCGTAAAGAATACATCATTGAAGGAAAACTTCAGAATGCTGTTATTCTTAAATTTCTTTTGGGCCCCTATATTCAGGTACCAGTTAGGACTTACATTGAGGAAGGCATAGATTTCCCTTGCCCTATAATTTCCGGTAACTTCAGCTGTAAAGCCATTACCCAGCTTGAATGAATGGATGCTGTTGATGTTAAAAGTAAAATTCCCTTTGTTGTTGATCTCTGTATTGGAGACATTTCCTGTGTACGAACCATAATAGAAATTGGCGCTGTTGTTCATATCCCACCATTGGGCCACCTTTACCGGAGCGATCAGGTACAGTCCGAAATAAGAAGCTGAGTTGAGATTCTCAATAGTCTGTACCGTTATATTTTGTCCGTTTTCCACTACAGGCTTTAAAATATCTGTAATATTATCAGAATTTTTACTATAGCTTAATGTTGCGAAATACTTATTGCTCAGCCCGTATGTCAACTCATAGTTCATTGTGATCTGTGGGTTCAGATCCGGGTTTCCTGCTTTCAGGGTGGTAGGATCAAGATAAAACTTAAAAGGATTCAGCTGGTTGTAGCTTGGCCTGGTAATTCTTCTGCTGAAATTGGCTTCAAGGTTGCTTTTCTCTGTCAGATCGTAGGAAACAACGGCACTTGGAAACAGCTGGGTGTAATTTCGTTTGTTGATCTGACTGGTGGCCAGCTGTGTTCCTTTTACATTGGTATTTTCCAGTCTAACGCCACCGGTCACCTTAAATTTTTGCCATTTTTTAGAGGCATTTCCATAGATGGCATTGATGTTTTCCTCGTAAATAAAATGGTTGGTCTTCGAAAGATCAGGAATAGAGATACCTGTGCTGGCATTGAAAAATTTCAGGTCATTGTCAGTCTTTACAAAGCTGGTCTTAATACCGCTTTCCAGCTTCCAGTCGTTCTTGAAATTTTTGGTAAGATTCGATTTTAAGGAATAGATATTCAGTTTTCCGTCCATATCACCTTTAATGATCTCGAGATTGTCCATACCGCTGGCTATTTCATGAGTTCTTGTATCAAAGCTCTGTAAAGAAGAATTTGAATAATTGATGTAGTCAAAATCAGTTGATATTTCAGACCCAAGGGAATCGATCGTGTATTTATGATTCAGATTGAGAGAAATATTGGTCCAGCGGTCATTCGATCTGTTTTCTGTGATGAATGAACTTAGAGGAAGGCGGTCACTGCCCAGCGTCAGGTTTGAATTATCACCATTGACATTGAACTTATTAGACACAAAACCTACGGAAAACCCAAGAACATTCTTATCATTCAGGTAATAATCCATACCGGTTTTGGCAACGTGATTGTTGAATCTGAATTCCATATAATTATCCTGTATATAGGCTTTTTGGAAATTGTTGGCTTCGTAGAAATTTCTGTCCAGTACCAGTCCGTTATATGCTTCCCTGTAAGCAAAGCTGTAGTTACCAAAGATATTGACCTTTTTATTTCTGTGATTGATGCTGAAGCTGTTGTTGTTCTTTACATATTTCCCTGTTCCCAAAGAAGTGGAAATGCTGCCGTTGGTTCCTTTTCTCTGTTCCTTTTTAAGCCTGATATTGATGATGGCAGATCCTGCCGCATCATATTTGGAAGAAGGATTGGTGATGAACTCTATTTTTTCAATGGTAGAGGATGGAATTCCTTTCAGGTAGTTGGCAAGATCACTTCCGGTCATCGGCGTATTTTTACCGTCGATCTGTACCAGGAGATTGCCTTTACCACGCAGGATGATATTGTCATTGCTGTCAATATTGACTCCCGGAGCCTTCTCCAGGACTTCAAAAGCTGAGCTTCCGGTGCTGGCTATACTGTTCTCCACATTCATGATCATTTTCCCTTCCTGTCTTTCTATCAGAGGTTTGGTTTTGGTGATCGTTACCCCTTCAATTGATTTTACGTTCAGGTCGATAGAAGGGAGAACCGTATTTTCCGCTAACGAAATATTTTCCGCATGATACACTTCAGAACCGTTCCTGCTAATCTTTAAATGATAAGTTCCTTCTTTTACATTGTTAAAACTGAACCTACCACCGGAATCGGCAATTTCGGTTTTGATTAGCTTATTATCAGCATCAAGGAGGCTGATCTCCATCTGTTCCGCTTTATCGGATCTGATATTCCCGGACAGGGTAAAGTTCTGTAGAGTGGTCTGGGCAGAGAGCATACTGCTGAAAAAGATCAGCAGCCAGATAAAAATAAGAGTAAATATTCTGACCATAGTGTTTATTTTTTAGGGGTAAGACAGTTTTCTGAAATTTTCAGTAAAGAGGAATACATCACTTCAAGCTCATCTTGTGTAATGCCTTTCAAAGCCGTTTTCCGGTTCTTTTCAACAATATCCTGAACCTCTTTGATGACTTTCTTTCCGGAATCTGTCACTTCCAGATTAGTCTTTCTGCGGTCTTGAGGATGAATGTGCCGTGTGATATACTCGGACTTTACCATTAAATCAATTATTCTCGTTACAGATGCGTTGTCTTTAAAAACAAGGTCACCAATTTCATTCTGGGTAATTCCCGGGTTTTCCAGAACCGCTTTGATGATGAGCCACTGGTCGATGGTAATAGTGAAGCCATTGGCCTTCAGCTGACGTTGTGCATAGTTTCTATAAGCCCTGATCGCTTTGTCTATATTGTAGAATATAATTGAATTTAACTTTTCCATATTTTTAGATTTAAAATGATGTATCAATTATTGATATATCAATTAATTAGTTGGTTACATTTTTACTTTGTTACAGCTTCCTGAAAATATTTTCATAAAAATTAAAAAACTGTCGGTAAGACCACTTATTTTTATCATAATAAAGAGTCTTGCAGAAGGGACTAATGCTCAGTTGTTTTGAATAACCTGTCAATTTGTTTCCTGGTATTGAGATCAGGGGAAACTTTATAAAACTCATTAATAAGATCCAATGAAACTGGTTTTTTCGGATATTGATTGTTTCTGAGGAAATTCTTCAAAGCGGTATTCACTTTCTCTTCGCCGATCAGGTCACTCAATTTTACCATTGCCATAGCTCCTTTCGAATAAGAAATATGGGGTACATCACCGGTAGCTCTATAGATCGGGAGATCTTCAGACAGACCTTTTTCATTATCATAGATCTGCTGATGCATCTGTATTCTTTCCATCATTTTTTCTTTCCCATGCATCTTTTTATACAGCATCATTTCGGTATACATGGCCAGGGTTTCCGTAAGCATGACGGAACCCTCTCTGTCATCGGGATCGATCTGACTGTTGCCCCACCAAAGATGGGAGAGCTCATGCCCTGCAAGTTCATTGATGACATCCTGCTTCTGATCAGCATGGATATTGGAGTGAAATACCATATCTTCAGGCATAAAAACCGTAGATGGATAAGCGGTAGCTGCGAAACCTCTGGTAAAGGAGGAAATCTCTGCAAAGGTGATGCTCCTAAAAGGATATGCACCAAAGTTCTGCTGACAGTAATCTAAGGTAAGCTTTGCATTTTGAAAGAGATGGTCCACATTTTCAAAGTGCTTTTGATGATACAGAATGTTGACTGTAATGCCTTTATAATTCATGCTTTTCATTTTATATTCGGCAGAGGAGACTGCAAAGCGGAAAGGGATCTGACCGGCCATATACTGGAAATAGTTTCTTTCTCCTTTTGTCCATTTTTTTACCAGATCTCCGGTTCCTACGGCTGTTTGTCCTTTTTCAGTGGAAACGGTCATATTTAAATTGATAAAATCCCTTTTAAAGACTTCAGGCGCTTCAGGTTTTTTCAATCCTGTAAGTTTTCCGAGATGATACTGGCCCCGCTGCTTTTCATCCTGAATTTCATAAGCCTTTTGATAACCGATGGCCGGATAATATCTGCTGATCCTCATAAAAGAACCGTTCTCAATGATGGCATTAAAGGACTGGTGACCGTTTACGGCATACCATTGATAAGATATCAGGAAATTCAAAGAGGCTGTGTCACCAGGCTGCATAGGTTGTTTTAATGTGATCTCGGTTGTATTCTCATTCACTTTTATGGTTTCAGCTCCAGCCTTCAATACTGCGGATTCCAGTTTTAAATCTTCATTAAAATTGATGAGGACTGTAGTGACCGGCTGGTTGGTCTGGTTCTTAAGGATATATTTTCCGATGATCCGATAAGAACCTTTAGAAGGATACAATTGAATTTCTGTAGTGATATCAGTGACTTCCGGCTGGGGAAGGCTTTCATATTTTTTGAACTGCTTTTCATACTGTACTGAATTTAAAACTGCTTTTGCCTGATCTTTGGGAATATATCCGTTCATATACAAGGTACCTGTCCAAATCCCCGAAAAGAACAGAATAAGACTTAAAACAGCTTGGATGAGGGAGAATCTTTTGGTTCTGATAAAACTGTTCAGCATCCATAAAACAGCTATTACACCGGCACCGAATAACAGCCTTTGTGCAAAAGCCGTTGTATAAATTCCATATCCGTTGAAATCGCTGTAGCTGCCTTTAAAATTGGAGAATACTCTCAAAAGCGGATAGGTGATAACCTTGCCGGAAACCGGACCTGCCAGTACAAATACGGCAAGGATAGAAATCCCCAGGGCAATAAATTTATTGGGAACCTGGTCATTGATCAGCAGAATACATCCGGAAAACAGGATCAGAGGAAAAGTATTGAAAAGGAAAACTCCGAGATAAGCATTCCAGTCAATATGAAGATACTTATAGGCAGCCTGGAAGATAATTCCCTGAAAAATTAAGATTCCGGTGAAGAGGAACAGCAAAATACTGATAGAAATGAAATGTCCGGTTAAGCGGTTTTTCGACAGAAACGTACTGTTTTCGATCAGAAAGAATCCTGATGAGCGGCTTCTCCAGTACAGGTCATTCAGAAAATAGACAGAGATCAGCAATCCAAGCAGATGGAAGTTCTCAGATATTGTAGTTGCCATAAGCCCTGAGCCTGCATATTTCTGCGGAAGACGGATGCCCTTTTCAATTTCTGCATACATTTCCATTCCCACACAAAATAGCAGCAGAACGGAAAGAGCAGGCAGGGTAATGCCTTTAAACAGATAGATCAGGTCAATTTTTGCAAAAGACAGCAGTGAGCGAAAAGAAGCTGCCGGACCAAAATCTGTTGTGGTAATCATATATTCTGATATCCTGGTTTCAGGCAATGATTGAAACTTCACAGCTGATTTTTTGTTTTTTTGTCCGGAAGTATTTGAGAAAGAAAATAATCTTACAGAAAGCAGCAGAAAACCTCCGGATACCAGGGTAAATAATATTCTGTTCAATAATAAATATCCTGTAAAAGGAACCCGTTGTAAGTTTTTCTGTTGGGCGCTAAGCATACGGGATTCCAGAAAATAGGCCGACAGCCCGAAAGGGTCGAGCAATGCGGAAATCTGTTGAGCTTCCAGTGACTGAGGGATGCTTCCCGCCATAAACGGTGAGTTGGAGAACAGCAGAACGATCATATAAAAGATGTAGAGAAACAGTCCGCCGACTACCACTAAGAGCTTTTTACTGACCGTTAAAGAGAGCAGAAACAGAAAGCTGCAGACAAGAAAAGTATTGATAAGCCCGAAGATCAGCAGCGGATATAAATAATATATGATATTGAAGCTGTCCTGCATTTCACTTCCGCTGCGCATAGTCTGGCCTATGATAAATCCTGCTATTAAAAAGAAAAAGCTTACAAAGGTCTGGAGAAAGTACATGCTGAATTTATCCTTCAGATAGGTTTGCTTTGAAAACGGAAATGAAAACAGAATGGTATCAAATTTTGAATCCTGATCTTTAAAAAGCAGCTGTAATGCATAAACAGTTGCAAAAAAAATGACTGCAAGGCTTAGCATTCCCGTCATATATCCAATGGTATAAGGTGAGTTTAAATAGATCCCTTCTCCTACGGAAAGATTAAACTGGCTGCCACAGAAAATGCCTATGAATACTAAAATTAAAGCAATAAGATAGCTGAGCCGGTGCTGTATGCTGCGTCCGGCTTCGAATAAGAATATGGCGTTCATGTCTAAGGTTTTTGAGTTAAAGAATGAAAATAAACGTGTTCCAGTAAAGGGCTCACTGGTATGAAGTCGTTGAGGGACTCTTGAGAAAACACAGTAATATGAAGTTCTCTTTCTATCAGCTGTCTGCTGATGATCTCGTAGCTGGAGGCATACTGTTCCAGTTGACTTTTGTCGATGGGTTTGGACCAGATCTTATTTTCAAGCTCAGCGATTAATATTCCGGGGTTGCCTTTTCTAAGGATTTGTCCGGAATTCATAACAGCCATTTCTGAACAGAGATTTCTCACATCTTCCACCAAATGGGTTGAAAGAATGACGATAACATCCTGGCTGATATCGTTCAGCAGGGTATTGAAACGGTTGCGCTCTTCCGGATCCAGGCCCGCAGTAGGTTCATCTACGATCATGATCTTCGGGTTTCCCAATAAAGCCTGGGCTACACCGAAACGCTGTTTCATCCCTCCTGAAAAAGTATGAACCTCTTTTTTTGCAAAATCTGAAAGGTTGACTTTTTCAAGCAGGTTCAGGATCTGGTTTCTCCGCTGATGTTTATCTGTAATGCCTTTCAGCACTGCAATATGCTCCAGCAGGTCATAAGCGGAAACTTTCGGATAAACCCCGAAATCCTGGGGGAGAAATCCCAGATTCTTTTTAATGTGATCAGGATCTTTGACAATATCCGCTTCATTGAAAAGGATACTTCCTGAAGTCGGTTTCTGAAGCCCGACGATGGTTTTCATCAAAGACGATTTCCCGGCTCCGTTTGGCCCCAATAAGCCGAACATTCCATTTTTAATGTCTAAAGAAATATCCTTAATCGCCTGAAAGCCATTTTTGTAAGTGAGACTCAGATGGTTGATTGATAGTGTATTCATAATGCTGTGTTTGGGTAATAGAATGACAGGCAGCCTTTTTTGGACTACTGCTAAAGTGATATGTGATGAGGACTATTTGGATGGCAGAGAGCCAAGAATCAAGAGCCAAGAGCCAAGAGCCAAGAGTCAAGACAATGGACTTAAAAGATAGATTTTAGACAAGAGCTGAACAACCAGAAATCAGCAACTGTGTATCCTTTCCGAATCTCTAATCCTAGAGAACCTACTCCTGATACTCAAGAATATCTCCCGGCTGGCACTCCAGGATCTTACAGATGGCTTCCAGCGTATCAAACCGAACGCCTTTAGCTTTTCCGGTTTTCAGGATAGAAAGGTTTACAGGAGTGATTCCGAGTTTTTCTGCCAATTCTTTACTCTGCATTTTTCGTTTGGCAAGCATCACATCTAGGTTGACTATAATTGGCATTTTATATAAATAGGTCTTGTTCGTTTTGCAAATGTAGTCCTTGCTTAAAGATATTCGCAAGAAACAGACAGAAAATTCCAAGCATAAAGTGAATAAACACCAGTCCCCATATTATACTTTCCACTTCCACAAAGAAGCTGGCAATAATCACCAGTGGAAGCGGGACAAAAATATTGTACAGGTAAAATTTCTTAAGTTCCCGTATATTTTCTTTGGTGAAAAGTTTCTGCTGGAAGAATACTCTGAAAACTTTTGCAGAAAGCCAGAAAAAGATTCCATAGGAAATTAATACCAGCAGAAATGAAAAGATCATATACGGATAGTTATTTTCAATATTCAGAAAGGGCTGCTCCGTAAACGGATAATTGATATGGAGATATCGGTTCTCTTTGTATGGAGTAACAGAAAATCCTGTTAGAAGACAAAGGAGGGAATACAGCAGAGTAATTAAATATCCGGCTGAAAGCAAAGAGCAGATATAAAATAATATTCTTGAAATAATTTTGGTTTGGTTCATGTCACGATCATTAATTGATATTGCAAATGTATAATTAATTATCGTAAAACAATAATTAATTTAAATAAAATTTTATTTTTCTAAAATTGATAGTCATTAAATGTCAGATAAAATATTGTATTGACCCCTGTTTTTAATTAATTTTAGATGATAAAAAGGATAAGATTATGGCTTATAATATTGAACTCGCAGACAGGGTACGGGAATGGCTTTCCACTATAGACGATATTGAGGTCGAAGAGAAGAAAATGTTCAGTGGTTTAGCATTTCTGGTGAATGGGAAGATGTGCATCAATATCAGTCATGATAACCTGATGTGCCGCTATAACCCCGAATTACAGGATGAGGTTTCAGAAAAAACAGGCTTTCTTCCCATGATGATGAGAGGAAAATAGCTTAAAGATTATTGCTATGTAGAGCCTGCCGGCTTTCAAAAGCCTGATGATTTTGAGTATTGGATGAAGATTTGCCTTGAGTATAATCCGATGGCGAAAGCTTCGAAGAAAAAGTGAACAGCGAAAGAATGATATTGTGAATGTTTTAGTTTTGCTCGTTGCTCAACTTTGTCTCATATCTTTAAGTCTCCTGTCTTGTCTCTTGATTCTTGGCTCTTGGTTCTTTACTCTCTACCATATAGCTTCTCTCTGATGTTTACTAAAATTCCGGTTGTTCTTTCCAGATCAGGCAATTCCGGAAGACTGGACGTTGAATGATGATGTTCAATAGATGTGATCAGGTCTTCTGCCTTCTGCATTACGTTTTCATAGGATTGATTTCCTGCTTTGATATCCAGCAGTTCGTCCCGGTTTGTAACACGGATCTCCAGTGAACCGGTTTTGAAGATATGCTCACAGGACTGCAGCAGCCGGATGGTATGCATCATATTTTTACTGTCATAATTTTGCCCATGGGTCTGGTTGACATTGTAACGGTCTTCATTGCGCTCGGCAACCCATTTCCAGTATTCCCTGTAGTCTTTACAGTAAGTGGAATAAGAATCTAAGTTGCAGTAAAGGTAAGCGACCGGAGCTTCATCTTTGGGAATAGAGGATACAGAAACCTGGTTGGCTTCTTCATGATGAATAATTCCTTTATATCCTAAAGTTTTGGTTTCATCATAAAATAAAGCAAACATTCCTTTTGTATGATCAATACTGACCAAACCGCAGTTTTCCTGACTTTTTTCATTTTCTGTGAGCCACTTTTTCAATGGAGCGGAACCCTGGCCTTCAAGAATAAAGCAGAAGTCCAGCATCGATTTTCTTTCCTTCCCGACAGGATTTAATATCTTTTTGTTGAGACCTTTTGCTTTTTTGATCTGTGAAATCGCATATCCTGCAAAGGTATCTTTACAGAGTTGGGATAGAAAATCTTCCGGTTTTAAAAGATCCATCAATGGGTCTTTGTGCAAAACAGTATCTTCAGGACTTGCCAGAATCTCCAGAATGTTAGGATTATTTTTCTGCAATAACTCGACGAATCTTCCGATTTCATAGTACGTAATATCATTCGTTTCATTAGAGATCTGTGGAATATAGTTTAGTCCGAAGAAATCTTTTTTAGGCAGGTAATAGATTCCCCGGATATCGGTATCTGAGTTTTTTGTAGCCAATCCAAAGGCACGGCTTCCGGAAACGGCTTCGAAGAGGATGAGGTTTTTATTTTTGAGATCGGATATGGTCATTTTAGCTATTTTTTGATGGTAAAAAAATTTCACAGTGTTTTGTATATAATTTTAACTTCACCTTCGCTTTAATGAATTCTTCACAATATTATTTATAAATAATCTGTAGTCTTCTCTAATTGGTAATTCCTGTTCAACATACAGAATTTTTCTTATAGAATCAGTATTCTGCTTTGTGAGAGGATTATATCCTGTTTTATTCTTTTCTCTTATAAAGATTCCTACCCCTCTTTTTTGCCAGAGAGGAACATCATTATAATTAATTTCATATTGAAAAAGCAGTTCGTTTTTATCAGACATAGACATTTTTTCAATTTTTTCTGTAGTCTGTTTTGCATTAGAACCATTATTTCTTAAAGTCCAGTAACAGTATGCTGAAAGAGCGTTTCTGTGTGAATCTTCTTGTCTCCAGCAGAAATAATCCAAAATCATATCCCGGTTCGGAACAGAAATAACCCTGCAGTCAAATACACAGACCTGACTGAACTGAAGGCTGAAAAAAGCGCTGGCTTCTCCTGCCAGGACAGAATTGATCTTTCTTGTTTTTCTGCTGAATGTATTATCATCCTTATGGATAAGCAATGAGATTTCATCACTTTGTGTATAGCCATACAGAACTCTGAAGCCTGCATTGAAAAGGTGTTTTACAGTGTCAATCATCGCCTGGCTAAAACCTTTATCAAAAGGCTTTTCTAATGAAAGCTTTTCTTTGGTCAGTTTTGTAAAACCTTTTCCATCCAACCTCACGATAATGAAGTTTTCAGGCAGTATATACTGTTCAGAAAGAGCTTCATTTTTTCGCATTAAGATTTCTATTTCTTCAAATTTCATAATCGTAGATTTCAAATTGGGTATTAACGATCTTTACCTTTACTATTTTGTCAAAATCTTCCTCTAATGAGGGAATTTCAAGTTCTTTATATTTTGCTTTTACTCCAATTTCATTAATAGAATCCTTACGGTTTTTATTTCTTTCAAGGCACTCCTGAATATTGGACTCAAAGTAATAACAGATGACCATATATTGATTTTGCCGGGCAAGATCAATATATTTTTTCCTTTCTTTTTTAGATACATTGGTATTATCTATAACCATCCTGGATTGAGTATCAAAACAATACTGAAGCAATTTACTTTCTTTGTTCCGGGTATTGAGAAGATCCATACTTATTCTGATGTGGGAATTAAAAAAAAACTCTTTATATAAAGAACTTTTTCCACTGGCAGGGATTCCTGTAAAAATGAGCATTTCCATGATTCTAACTTTTAATACAGCTTTTCACAATCACCTCCAAGGCTTTTTCCGCATCACACGCATACAACCCGGAGCACCATGCAGGATTAGCTTCGATCAATGCCCAGCCTTTTCCTTTGATAATCCCAAAATCAAGCACAATAGCTGTTGGCAGGGAGGAAGTGTATTTTTGGATAAATGAATCAAAAAAAGCAAACATGTCTTTCTGCTCTTTTTCCGAAAGCGGGTTGGTGTCAAAGGTATCATTTCGCCAATAAGAAGAACAGGTTTTTATTTCATTATTGAGCACAAAACATCTTACTTCAAGTTCCCATTCCACAACTTCTGATGTGAAGACGGTGATCTCCGGATCGAGAGAATCAAAACCTTTGATATCCGTTACCTTTTGATAAACGCCTGCTTTAAAGCTTTTAAAATCTGAACATTTGATGAAAATATTTTCTTCATGAATAAAACCTTTTAGCTGGCCATAGGAAATTTTACGTTTTGTAAATTCTTCTGAGATGTCGGCAAGCCAATTGTCTTCAGGTTTCATTAATGTTAAGTTACACTGTTCAGAAACAATTTCCGCGTAAATATCTTCACCATACACTGCAATCACATCTGCACGAAATTCCTCCGGAACATTCCATTTTGCATTAAAACGGCTCAGTTCGTAAGGTGAATTGAGCGATGCCTTTTTCAGATTGTTACTGTCTTCCGTGTACATAGGAGAGAGTGCGATGATGTTTTTCATGAGATTATTTTTTTATTTTTCTTTAAATTCTGGTTTTATAGATACAATATTTTCTTAAAAACCCTTTCCATTTCAGCCTTATCTGCTTTGCTTCCGGGTAGAGCCTTTGATCTCTCTTCATTATTAGCTATTATTTTTTCTAAAAGCTCAAACAAATCCCAGTCGTTCGGATGGTAATATGCTTCTCCTTTGGTCGCTTTTAAGGTGATCAGATCGTCTATTTTTTTTCCGGTTTTATCATCCACTAATACCAACAGCTCACTGAACAATACAGGAGGAACCGTTCCTTTTTCTATGATCCATTTTCCAGTCAATGCAGTCCGAAGGCAATAAAAATAACTTTTTAATTTTACTTCATCGCTTCTGCAGGCTTCCAGGTACTTTTTACTCATACTCAGATAGTGATAAGAAACTGCTATTGGTGAAAAACAGGTGTCTGCCAAAGGTTTAAACAGTTCTGTAAACTTTTCATCTTCTTTATAAACGATAGGAGAATAGAACCAGCTCAGCAGGGCAGCGTTCGATTTCAGCAAAAGATGAAATGTTTTTCGAAGGTCCCACCCGGAGCCGTCCAGATCGTCTTCTGTCATAAATTCTATCGTTTCATCATTATCCCAGGGGGAAAGATACCAGTCTTTTTCATGACGGTATATAAAACGTATATCATAATCGCTGTCAGGCGATGCAAAACCCCAGGCTCTGCTTCCTGATTCTACTGCAAGAAGGACTTCTACGCCCCGCTTTGCCTCAACTTCTTTTATTTTTTCTAATATTTTTGGTGTCATTGTTTTCAATGTATGCTGCAAAGTAACGAAACAGGTACGCAGTGATCTTGCGCAGATTTTTGAGAAATTAAAATTTAAAGATTAAAGTTACTTGTTTCTTGTTGTTCAGCTCTTGTCTAAAGTCTATCTTTTAAGTCTCTTATCTTGACTCTTGACTCTTGACTCTTGACTCTTGATTCTTGATTCTTGGCTCTTGGCTCTTGGCTCTTGATTCTGGCTTCTGGCTTGGCTCTTAGCTCAAATCCTCCATCATCAATACATTTTACACAAATACATGAATACATTATACAAAATACCCCTCATTTCCCTAATATTGCACTTTCTCTATTTAACATAATCATATCTACAACGATGTTATCGAACGAATTACAGCATAAAATTGATTTTAAAACAAAACCTTTAGGCGCATTAGGATATCTGGAACATCTTGCCCACAAAATCGGAATGGTTCAGAAGACGATTTCGCCCCGGTTATTGAATCCTCATATGGTAGTTTTTGCTGCTGATCATGGTATTGCCACAGCAGGCGTAAGCGCTTATCCGCAGGAGGTAACCTATCAGATGGTGATGAATTTCCTGGGCGGAGGAGCGGCCATCAATGTTTTTTGCAGGCAGAACGGTATTGAGATCAAAATTGTAGATGCCGGAGTAAATTTTGACTTTCCGACAGGCTTAAACCTGGTAGATAAAAAAATCAGAAAATCCAGCCGTAATATTCTGGAAGAACCTGCAATGACTTCTGAAGAATATCAGCAGGCCTTGGAAAATGGGAAGTCAGTGGTTTATGAGATAGCTCAACAAGGCTGTAATATTATTGGTTTTGGTGAAATGGGAATAGGGAACACTTCGGCTTCTTCACTGGTGATGAGTAAGCTGTTTAATCTGCCTATTGTAAGCTGTATAGGTCGCGGTACAGGATTGAATGACGACCAGCTGCAGAATAAGATCAATATTTTAACCCAGGCAATAGAAAGATATCCGGGTATCAAAGATGCTGTTGGCATTGCTCAAACATTTGGCGGATTGGAAATCGCCCAGATGACCGGGGCGATGGAAGAGGCATTCCGTCAGAATATGCTGATCATGGTGGATGGATTTATTGCTACTATTGCTGTAGCCATTGTCTGGAAAAAAAATCCTCAAATTCTTAATAATTGTATTTTCTGTCATGTAAGTGACGAGAACGCCCATCTACAGCTTCTTGAACTGCTGGGACAGAAGGCTCTCCTTAATCTTAATTTACGTCTTGGAGAGGGGACAGGCTGTGCTTTGGCATATCCGTTGATCCAAAGTGCTGTCAGCTTTTTGAATGAAATGTCAAGCTTTGAAGAGGCCCATGTTTCAAACAAATCACCTGAAGCTTTTATAAAATAATAAAGGGGCATGAAGCCCCTTTTATCTGTTGAAATTAAATATATTAGTAGGTATGGGCGATATCTTTATCCGTAGCCATCATTCGTATAGGTTTCTTTTGAATAGCATCTTCATTAAAATTGTAGATATTAAATATCTGCATAGTAGGAATGTATCTGAAAAAACCTCCATCAACCATATATATTTTACCATCATTTGTATTTTGTACCAATTTCGTTTCTGAATTGATATCAGCTCCTCTTTCTCCGGTATATTCTTCGATGTTCACTTTCAGAATCTTCCAGTCTTTAGGCTTTCCGGTTCGTGGATCTGGCTTAAAATCAAACAGTCCATTAACAACAGACCAGGAATCAATACGTCTTAATGTACTTTCAAATACAATATATACGGCTCCGGTTTTGTTATCCTGGAAAAAAATTCCGTCACGAACTCTGAAAGGTTTAGGTCCTGATTCTTTCAGGTAGAAGGAAATTCCCTGATAAACAAACCCATTTTTTCCATCCCCCAGTTCATTCTTGTCTCTGGTGTAAAAGTGAGTTCTGTTGTCAGAATTGAAATAGCTGTAAATTGGATAACTTCCCGGCTCATCTCCATTATAGCTTGTCCCAACCTCTCTTTTCTCCCAGTTACTTTGTCCGGTAAATTCATTAGGATTGGTCGTTAATATTAAATCATTGGTAACTGTATTAAACCAGCTTGAAATAACCGGACCATTTCCATCTGCAGATCCTAAAAATCTATCCATACCATAAAACCCCAGACCTGGGTATGATTTAGGAAGTTCAGATGCTAAAGGAGAGTTTCCATATAAATACTTTTTGGTATAAGGACTGTAAAAAACGTAAATAGGCTTAGTCAGGTAAATAGAGGTAGACCATATTCCCTCAGGAGGAGCCTCAGTACTTGGATCGCCTCTGAAACCTCCTCTCGCTAACATGCTGTTGTCAGTTTTAGTAAGGCTTTCTAATTTTTCGGATTCATTAAAGTTTTGTAATTCATCACCCGGAGCTGAACAGCTAACCAGGGATATAAGACATAATGCAATGAAATAAGATTTTTTCATTTGATTTTTTTTTCATGGTTATTACGGTGCAAAACTAAAAATACTCCGGAAATAAAAAGTGTAAATTCCAGATGATAAGATTCATGTTTTTTATTTTTTTAATCGATACCTTCCCCATTTTTAAAAGCTTTTATAATTTTACGGGAATTGATTAAGACAAGTTATTATACATAAGACAACAGATGAAAGTCCTTAAAAATGAACTGATCTACTTTGCAACGGCACTGATGTTCTTCACAAGAATTCCGGTTCCATTTACGATTCCATATTCCGGTGAGATCATGAATAAATCTCAGAAATATTTTGCCTGGGCCGGGTTGGTAATCGGGTTGATTAATGCTGTGGTTCTTTATCTGTCTGCTCAGCTTTTTAATCTGGAAATCGGGATCGTTTTGATGATGATTTCCAGTGTTCTGCTGACCGGAGCGTTTCATGAAGACGGTTTTACAGATATGTGTGACAGTTTCGGAGGCGGATATGGAAAAGAGAAGATCCTTACCATTATGAAAGACAGCCGGGTAGGGGCATACGGTACTATTGGGATTATACTGCTTTTTGCCTTAAAATTCTACAGTATCCAGGCTTTGGGAGCTGTCGCTCCGATAAGAGTTTTAGCCGTTATTATTTTAGCTCATACAGTAAGCCGGTTTATTTCAGGAACAATGATTTATACGCATCAGTATGTTACTGATATTGATGTCAGCAAATCGAAGCCTCTGGCCAATAAACCATTGGATGGAATGTCTTTATTGGTAGGATTTATCAGTGTTTTAATTGCTTTTGCCCTTATTCCGGACTGGAGGCTGATTTTTGTATTTGCTCTGGCATATTCGGGTAAGATCTATATGGGATGGTATTTTAAAAAGCATATCGGAGGCTATACAGGAGATTGTCTGGGAGCTGTACAGCAGGTTTGTGAAGTCTTGTTTTATTTAGGAACACTGATCGTATGGAAATTCATCTGATCCGTCATACTGCTGTGGAAAATCCTGAAAACCTGTGTTACGGTTTTGCTGAAATGCTCCTGCGTAAGAATTATCTGCAGGATTTTAACGAGGTGCAAGTAAGCAAAGACTATGATTTTATTGTTTCAAGCCCTTCTCAGCGCTGCTGTCTTTTAGCTGATTATTTTAAATTTGACTATAAAACGGATGAAAGGCTTCGGGAGATGAATTTCGGGAATTGGGAGCTGAAAAAATGGACCGAGATTCCGGAGGAAGAAATCAATCCCTGGTATAAAGATTTTATCAGGGTAAAAGCTTCAGGCGGCGAAAACCTTCTTGAAATGCAAACAAGGGTACTTAGCTTCTGGAATGAACTGATTCAGAAAAAAGATGCTGATAAAGTGCTTATTATAACCCATGCCGGGGTGATTCGTCTGATTCTTCAGGCTGTGCTTCAGTTTCCACTGGAAAATATGTTCAATATTCAGATCGACTATGGCAAAAAGGTAATTGTGAAAAATGAGCACCAATTATTTTCAATTAAGAATGTAAATGTATAAGCTCGTTTCAAAATACTCTTTAAAATAAAAACCGCTATTCTTTTAGCGGTTTTTATATTTATAAATATTTTAAAAAAGTAATATACTTGTTACTGAATGTGTTGTATCATTCAGAATCATCCGTTGAAAAAACGCCATCCGATATAGTATAATCAGATGACGTTTGGGAATTATTTAAAGACCCTGATAAAACTATCTTTTTCCAGAGTTTCCAGTGAAAAGTCAAAATCAGCTTCAGCTTTTTCCGTGGTAATCTCTGCTCCCAGTTCTTTTATAAGGTCATTGAAAGATATTGCCTCATACCATTGCTGATACAGCGCACTTGTCGCCATCATGGAGATTTCAGTATTTCCTGAAACATGAGAATGTCCCGCACCAAAATTCAGCAATACAAAACATTGCTTTTGGTCTTTTGGGAGCAGCATTCCCAGAATCGTTTGTTTCTGAACCGAGTTACATTGAGCTTCAGCAAAAAGATTGTTGGGATTCATCATATAGTCGTAGGAAATGTTATCTCCTTTTCCGATGATGATTTTATACCCACAATTTGCATCACCGTAGAAAACGTTATTCATAACAAGTGTAGGCGTACTCAGTCCTTTATTGGCATAAAGATATTCAACGGCACCATTAGGCGCGGAAGTCATATCACCTGAATACATCAATTGTCCTTCACCATGGTTATAAGCAGCATTCCAACCTATTTTTCCGGTGATGTTCAATCCTGAAAGGTCAAGGTCAAAAGCCCCCCATTTGTTTTCCCAATAAATTCCGACAGCCAGTCTGTCACCATAAAAACGGGTTCCGGTAGGAATATTTCCGACAAACATTTTTTCAGAAGTTGGCAATGCAAACTCTACATTTTCTGGAAAATAGAATTTCTTTCCGGAAAGATTTTCATATTTCAGTTTCAGATAATCCAGAATGAAATCATAATTTAATTGGTTCACATACGTTTCCTTACCTTTTTTAACCCATGATTTTCCGTTTCTGATCCTGTAAACAAAAGTATCCTGACCGTATATTCTTGAATAGCAGGCAGACAAAGCTTTAAATAACGCGAACGGAGTCGCATTTTCCATCCAATGCCAGTCGCTGCTTTCCAGCAATGTATTGGTGGCATCGTTCAGCGGATTTGAAATTAATGGCTTATGGTGAAGTTTAGATAGCTTCGAAATCTTATTAATCGTTTTCGGCGCTTTGTTTTTATAAGCCAGAAATAACGGTTTAAATCTGTTAAAAATCTCTGCCAGTTTTTCCAGTCCAAAGCTTTCGAACAGGTACGTGGGATTGAACCTGCTTTGTTTGATCAGATCTATCAGCTCATCGTTTTTTATTAAAAGCGTTGTCGTGGTTGTTTTATAAATCACATAACGGAAAAACTCAACAGGATTTTCGGGATAGATATCGTACAGATCGGCTATTTTTATAACAGCTTCCTTATTTCTGATATTTTCTTTTCCTGTAAAATCATATTCCAGTTCCGTATGCAAAATATAAAGCAGATCATCAATTGTTTCCTCTTTCAAAGCAATTCCGGATCTTAAAAGAGAAAGACATTTTTCCTGCATTTCTTCTACGGTGTAAGCTTTGATTACTTTGAAAACAAGATTCAGACCGGGAATATTCAATATTTCTTTTGGAATATAAATGTCACTTTGAAAATCGCTTCCGTATGTTGATAAATAATGGTTGATCTGTTCAAAAAACAATTCTGCTCTGGAAGTATTTTTTATTTTTTCCCAGGATTTATGAAAGGTCTTATTCAAATCATTTCCATTCAGTTTTTCCTTTGCATAATAGGTAGTGATTTCATGTTTTGCCCAAAGCGCATCAGGTTCAATGATAAAACCGTCGTTGGAAATAAATGGCTTTTCATCTGATTTTCTGGCCAATACGGCATTGAATAATTTTAGGGTTTTCATTGTTTTTTAGTTTAAAAATAAGTGAGGAGTATGTTCATTAAAAGTGAAGTGTATAGGAACTCCTTTTACCTATAGTTTATAAAAAGCGGGGAGTAGTGTATCCAAATAATATAGGAACTCCCTTTGCCTTATAATTTGTAAAAAGGCGGAAAGTATGGTCTGGAAATATAGGAACTTTCTTTGCCTTAAATTTTTTTTAACTAATGAAAATGACTGATAGGTTAATATAGGCATTTTCAGTGTATTGAGGAGCAGACAGGATTCGAACCTGTGACGCACAATTGTGATTCATAGGAACTTTATTTGCCGGTAGCGAAAAGTAATGTTGCTGCTCTACCATCTGAGCTACTGCTCCTGCCATTATGAAAAGTTTTCATATACCTTACAGGCTTTTACACTGATAAGGTTTGGTTATTAGTTTTTTGATAACCTTACAGGCTTTCAAAACCTGTAAGGTTCAGATAAAAATTAAAAATTACAAATTATGCTTTTCTGTATTTTTTCTTTTTCTTCCATGGCGCATTTTTACCCACGTCTCCGGCCATAATACATCCGTAAGGCATTACTTCATCCAGAACTTCACAAAGTCCGTACTCTTCAATCTGTGCTCTCACATTTTTAGCGCTTTTATAGGCGGTTGGAAGCTCGGAGATATCAATTTCATTGGAGTAGAAACGGATATCCAATCCTTTCGTTTCCTCGTTGAAGATCTCTTCAGCTGTCTTATGGGCCAGTGATTTTTTATGCTGGCTTCTGCTGAAATTTCTTCCGGCTCCGTGCGGTGCAAAACCTAAGTTTCTTTCATTGGTTTTTCCCTGTACGATCAATACCGGTTCTGCCATATTTAATGGGATCAGTCTTGGTCCTGTAATATCAGGCATGAACTTATCATCCAGCGGAGTGGCTCCTTTAGCATGATAGAACAGATCACCATCTTTGAAAACGAAATTATGCTCATTCCAATATCTGTTTTTTTTCTCCGCTTCCAATTTATTCAGTACGGCATCGTGTAGAGAAGTATGGTTTTCTTTGGTCCATTGTCTGATCAGCTGCAGCGCTTCCCAATAAGACTTCCCTTCTTCAGTATCATATGGGATCCATGCATTTTCCCTTAATGTTTCCGGAGAAATTTCCTGTCTGAAACGGTTGGCTGCTTTCATTCCTTTATCATATAAGGCTGCTCCCGGAGCTCTTGATCCGTGATGAGTAACCATCATGGTATTTCCGGTATTTTTGGAAGTCCCTACAAAAAGGAAATGATTTCCGTCTCCCTGTGTTCCCATATGAGAACGGGCAATGCTGATCAGCTTTTCATCATTTAAAAAATCATTTTCTCTGAAAGCATCCATCAGTTCCTGGGACATCGGCATCTGCTCTCCTCTTGGTCTTCCTCCGTATCCGAAGTGAGTGACTGCATGGGCAGCATCCAACACGTCTTTGGGATTCATTTTTCCAAAATCGGTCAGCATTACGGAACAGCAGATATCTGCACTATGGAATCCCGGGTGAATCGCATTTTGCGCAACCACCACACCTCCTACAGGAATCTGGCCTTCAGGGCCTGTGGGACAGGCATCCGGCATTAAAGCTCCGGCTGTAAGCGTTGGTGTTCTCATCAGGACTTTCATGGTTCTGATCACCTTTTCTACATTATCATTTTCACTTTCGTGCTCTGCTCTGATGTTGATGGCAAAATCTTTAGCCGTATCATGAAGCGGAATAAGGTCCGGCTGTCTGAACTGTACCAGATATTCTGCGATCTGGTTTTCATCCAGATTATTCTCATTGATATAAGCAATGGCATCTTTAAACCATTTTGCGGGTCTATATCCTAATTCGATTAAATGATTTCCATTAAATTCCATCTTTTTTTCATTTTGATGATGCAAAGTAAGGTTGTTGTTGCGCAATAGTTTTGCGTAGATATGAAAAATTTAATTATTTTTACAAAAAATTAAAAAATAGGGCAAAAAAGCAAAAGCGAAAGGACGAATTTGCTTATTGTCTGATTGTATTATTTATTAAAACCTGCATTTATGGTATTATTAGAACAGCTAAAACATTTCCCTGAGACTATTCAGTTTAGTGAGGTCATTGCCTATATCGATGAAAACTACAATTTTACTCCTACAGCCTTTAAAAATGGTGACACAACAAATCAGGCAGGACAGAATAACGGTTCATGCAAAGTTTTCAGCTTTGCTAAGCTTCAGGAACTGACAAAGGATGAGACTCTTCTGCTTTTTGGAGAATTTTACAGGCATGATGTTTTGAAAAATCCGAAAGGAAGTGATCACCAGAATATCAGAAACTTTATGATATATGGCTGGGACGGGATTACTTTTGATGGAGATGCTTTGGTGAAAAAATAATTTTTAGGTAAAAAGGCAGAAAGGTGAAATAGCAAAATGGCTATTAAAGCGCTTTTTATCAATTGTAAGTAAATGATAAGTATATAATAACGACCAACAGAAAGCAGATCTTCCTTTTCGCTTTTTTTGCTTTTTTACAAAAATAAAATCATGTCATCCAATAAAAACGCTCTGATCCGCTATAAAACACTGGATAAATGCCTTAAAAACAAATACCGGAAATACACCCTTGAAGATCTTATTGATGAATGTTCCGAAGCATTATTTGAATTTGAAGGTAAGGAATCTTATGTGAGCAAACGGACGGTACAGCTTGATCTGCAGAATATGCGGAGTGAAAAATTCGGGTATGAAGCTCCCATTGAAGTCTATGAGAGGAAATATTACCGTTATAGCGATCCGGATTACAGCATTCATAATATTTCTGTGAACGAAAGTGATCTGAAAGCGATGAATAATGCGGTCCAGATCTTAAAGCAGTTTAAAGATTTCTCAATGTTTAAAGAAATGAACGGGGTTATTCAGAAGCTGGAAGACTCCATTCATGCGACCAACCAGAAATCCATTATTCACCTGGATAAAAATGAACAGTTGAAGGGGCTGGAACATATTGATATTCTGTATGAAAGTATTGCCAATAAGAAAGTGCTGAAGATCCTTTATAAAAGCTTTACCGCAAGAGAATCCAATATTTATACCGTCCATCCGCAACTGTTGAAGGAGTTCAATAACCGTTGGTTCCTGATCTGTCTCTACAAACAGAAAATGTACAATCTGGCTTTGGACAGGATGGAAAATATAGAAGCTGATGAAAGGCTTCAGTATATTGACAAAAATATGGACGGTGATGAATACTTCAAGGATATTGTAGGCGTTACGGTTTCAGAGGGAATTATGCCTAAAGATGTGGTGTTTTGGGTAGATTCAGCCAATGCTCCTTATGTGAAAACCAAACCGCTGCATAAAAGCCAGGAAATCGTAAGTGAAGATAATGACGGAACGCTATTTAAAATTTGTGTTCAGATCAATTTCGAGCTGGAAAGACTGCTGCTTGGATTCGGTGATTCCCTGATCGTCCATAAGCCCAGAAAATTAAGGGTGAAAATGGAAGAAAAGTTCAAAGCAGGAATTAAAAACTATCAGAATCTGATCGTTCCTGAATAAAGTTAACTTATATCATATGCAGGAGGGAATTGCTCATTAATCGGTGGCTGATTTTATCTTGGCTTGGAAATTGCATAGACATAACAAAAAATATCACATTTCACATAATAACACCATACAAATTATGAAATCAAGAATATTTAAAGCATTAATTGCAATCATAGCCCCTATAGCAATAGAATATATTGTTAAAAAAATATCTGAGAAACTTGATAAAAAAGAAGATCAGACAGAAAAAGAACCAAAGCAGATTACTGCTTAAATGTAAGAGTAGTTAAATTTAAAATTATTGAAAAGAGACTGTCCTATTTGTACAGTCTCTTTTTTATAGATAGGGAAACTTTTGAACCACTACGTCAAAAAAGGGTTATAATTTTTCCATATAATATATTGTCTGGTCTGTCATCCATTTAAGCTTCTCCGTTTTTTCTTTAATTCCACTTTTTTAACCCTTTTTTTGATAATTTTTGTTAAACAAACATTTAAATTTTGTTAAAAATAAGATGTTGATATTCATTGTTTTATGTTTTTGTGGAGTGTTAAAATAAATGGAAGAGCTTTGCTTGGCACGATTTTTACATCCTATTGTTTAGTAAAATTTAAAAATTAGAGTTATGAAAATGTTTAAACAAGCAATATTGCTGGCTGGAATTTTAACAGCAGGAGTGGCAAGCGCACAGGATTCTAAGATGAATAATATGATCAAAGTGGGCGCAAATGTTGGTTTAGCAGTTCCTGCAGATAATTTATCTGCTGCCGTAGGCGTAGATGTTGCTTATCAGAACCTGATCACACCTGGATTTGGATTAGGTATTGCATCAGGATATACTCACTATTTCGGAAAAGATAACAACGGTTATAAAAATAATGATGTAGGAGTAGTTCCTGTAGCAGCTTTAGTAAGAATTTATCCTAAACAAACCGGATTTTATTTCGGAACAGACTTAGGTTACGGATTCCTGGTTGGAGATAAGCAGGTAGCTTCCAATACGAGTGTAGAAAGAGCAGGCGGAGGTTTTTACCTTAAACCGGAGATCGGATACCACAACAAAGACTGGAATTTCTTTGTACAATACCAGAAGGTTTTTGTAGGAACAAAAGGAGATTTAGCTGGTCAGGATTATAATGTGGGAAATATCGGAGTAGGATTCGGTTATAATATTCCATTAGGAAAGTAGTTAGATTTAAATATAAACAATTATTAACCAAAACCTTTTCACGAAAGTGGAAAGGTTTTTTTGTTCTGTGCAGGATTTACGAAAACAATTATTATATTTGGTAAAATTTGAGGTTATGATTCTGAATCCAAAATTTCCGCTTTATTTACCAGGAGTAGGAAGCAGTAATAATGATAGCGTTTCTATCATTGGAGCAAGTCTTCGTGAAGATATAACAATCTTAGGCTATTTTGTTTCCGGTAACGGAGGTCTTGAGATGAAACTCCAGAATGAATATCCCACAAAAGAATATGCTTCTTTTTCAGATATTCTGAAGAAGTTTATTCAGGATAATCAGCTGGAAAATGTAAAACGTCTGGGAATGGCAGTGCCAGGTCCTGTACTGAACGGGAAAAGCAGCCCGGCAAGGTTGGGGTGGAGCTTAGATATTGAAGAATATGCCAGAGATTTCGGGTTTGAAAAAGTAGAAATGCTGAACGACCTGGAAGCATCAGCCTATGGAATGGCCCTTCTTGAAGATGATGATCTTGAAGCCATCTATACAAGCGGGCATCTTGAAAAAGGGAATGTTGCCATCCTTGCCCCTGGAAACGGGTTAGGAGAAGCAGGATATTTCTTTGACGGAAAATACCTGAGACCCTTTGCTACGGAAGGAGGACATTCTGAATTTTCACCAAGGACCAATGTGGAAGTCGAGTTTTACCAGTTCTTAAATAATATCTATGGAATTGTAAGCTGGGAAAATGTACTTTCCAAAACAGGTTTATTCAATATCTACCGATTCCTGAGAGATGTAAAAAGACATCCTGAACCGGAGTGGCTGGGAGAACGTCTTGCCCAGGGTAATTTTGTAGAAGAGCTTTACAGAGCCGCTGTGGAAGACAATGTACTGATCTGCAGGATTGCTTTGGATACGTTCCTTGAGTTCCTGGCACGTGAAGCGAATAATTTAACATTAAAAGTAAAGGCTACCGGAGGATTGCTGATTGCCGGAGATATCCCGCAGATCGTGAGGGAATATATCGATAAGGCCAAATTCTATGAAAAGTTCAAGATCAGTGATAAGATGGAGGAAATGCTTAGAAATATCCCGATCTACCTGATCAAGCAAAATCATACGGCATTGAAAGGGATGGCACTTTATACAGCCTACTATCAAGAATAAAATACAAACTCCGGAGCAATCCGGAGTTTTTTTGTGGGATGATATTATTCATAAAAATAATTGGATTTCTTGATGTACATCAACGGTATCTATTGAATAAGATGGCTACATTTGCAGTATTAAATAAGTAAAAATTCTATTCAATGAAAAAAATATTTTTATTAGCGGTTTTAGCCGGTGGTCTGGCTTTCGGACAGTCAAAAAAAGTTGTAGCTTCTGATGTTCACTGGTGGGGATATAAAGTAGCAAAGTCTGAAGCAAGCTCTCACGATGGTACGGTAAAGGTAAAATCGGGAGATATGGTAATGAAAGGAGACCAATTGGTAGGAGGGAGCTTCGTTCTGGATATGACCTCTATTAATGCAACGGACCTTACAGGAGAATATCAGCAGAAACTAAACGGGCACCTTAAAAACGGTGACTTCTTTGAAGTGGAAAAATTCCCTACGGCAACTTTCAAGATTACATCTGTAAAGAAAAACAATGACAAGATCTACAACTCTTTAGTAACAGGTAACCTTACTTTGAAAGGAAAAACAAGCCCGGTGACTTTCCCAGCTAAAATTTCTTACAGCAAAGGAGTAGTAAGTCTGGTATCAAACAAATTCTCTTTTGACAGACAGAAGTTTGATGTAGCTTACAAGTCTACGATGCAGGATGTTTTTGTGAAAGATGATATTGATATGCTTGTAAAGGTGACTGCTCAATAAATTAATCAAAAAAAGATTGTTAAAAGTGTAGAAGTTCTACACTTTTTTTTATTTTTGTTGAATTGTAAATAAAAAAGAATGAAAAGATTACTATTGTTTGCTATGGTGTGCGCAAGCATATCATTTGTTTCTGCCCAAAAGAAATTTGATAAAGTTTCAAAAGTGACTTCATCAGAGATCAGGTGGTGGGGATATAAGGTTGTAAAAACTGAAGCTTCCTCCCATTCAGGAACGGTAAAGCTGAAAAGCGGAAAATTCAACTTTGATCATACTGTTTTGGTAGATGGTGAGTTTGTGATAGATATGAGAAGTATGATGGCAGGAGATGTTTCTGATGAAGATCAGATCAAGCTTACCAATGACCTGAAGAGTACCAATTTCTTTGAAGTAAAGAAATTCCCGGTTGCCAAATTCCATCTGACTAAAATTATTCCTTTAGCAAACAGTGAGTATAACTCTACAGTATACGGGGACCTTACCATTAAAGGAGTAAGAAAGACGATCTCTTTCCCTGCGAATGTATATGTTACCCAGTTTACGGTAGTGATAGAATCTGCTAAATTCTCTCTGAACAGAAGAGACTTTAAGGTATTCTACCAGTCTTCACTGAAAGATTATTTCATCAAGAACGAAATGGATATCCAGTTCAAGGTTTCTACCGAAAAGTTGGATAACGAGAACAGAGTTCCTGTGAAAAAGAAATAAGATTAAATTCCATTGATATAAAAGAGCAGCTCTGAAGGCCGCTCTTTTTTTGTTTCTGAACCACCGGGACAGATCTATGTACGTCAAGGATAAGATATTTTGTGGTAAAAATTGATAGGTTTCTCCGATTCTTTTTCAGCGTAAACTGTTATCCTGTCTGTATTTTTTATAAATTAGTCCTATGAAAATTTATATTGTAAGCGGACTTGGGGCAGACTTTAAAGTACTTGAAAGAATCGAGTTTCCCAAGCACTGTGAAATAGTCTTTATAGATTGGCTCATCCCGGAAAAAAATGAGTCTTTTCATACATATGTTGAAAGAATGGCTGAAAAAGTAGATGATTCGGAGCCGTTTTGCCTGTTGGGGTATTCTTTTGGCGGAATTATGGTGCAGGAGATGAATCAGCTGAAACCTGCTGAGAAAGTCGTGATCATGGGAAGCATAAAATCAGACAAGGAAAAATCCAGATTCATCAAGACAGGAGAAGTTACAAAGATCCCAAGAATGCTTCCGGTAGGATTGTTCAACGATAAAGCGGCGAATGTATATGGTGTGGTCAGAAAGTTGTTTGATCCTAAAAACCCTAAAATTCTTCAATATTTCAAAGTAAGGGATCCTTATTACCTGAAATGGTCCGTAGAAAAGGTATCTGAATGGAAATTCGAAGAAAATCCCAATGTGATCCAGATTCTTGGAGATAAGGATATCGTTTTCCCGGTCCGTTATTCAAAGCCGAATTATGTGATTAAGGGGGGAACTCATCTTTTCCCTGCTACCAAGCACAAAGAGGTTTCCAAAATACTGGCAGAAATATTTCATAAGTAGCAGCAAAATAATCTGAATCCGAATAGCGCACTCATGTAATCCTGCTTTCTTTTAACCTGAATTTATATCGATTGTTATTTTGTGTATAGTTTTTTATAGGGGTAATCTGTGAAAAATTGTATTTTTTTATAATTTATGTTTAAATTTGATAGGGTTAAATATAAATTTTATGAAAATAGGATTAAAGTGGATTGTTTCATTCTCCCTTATTACTTTGGTTGCGGTGGGTAGTTTGTTTTATAAACCAACTATAGATATTACCAATACAGGAGAATTTTTGAGCGAAGATAAGATTGTTGGGGCGGATGTAGCCTGGATACTTGCTGCTGCTGGTTTGGTATTGCTGATGACACCGGGGCTTTCTTTTTTCTATGGAGGAATGGTAGGAAAGAAAAACGTAATTTCTACAATGCTGCAAAGCTTTATTGCTTTGGGAGTTATTTCTATTCTGTGGGTAGCTATAGGTTTCTCTCTGTCTTTCGGGGATTCATTGGGATTCAGTGTCCATGGAAATCATTACGGAATCATTGGAAATCCGTTGAGCTATGCGTTTTTTAATAGAGTGGGAGGTTTTCCCCATAAAGCAATGGCCTCAACTATTCCTTTTATACTTTTTGCTTTGTTTCAGATGAAGTTTGCCGTGATTACCCCTGCTATTATTACGGGATCTTTCGCGGAGAGGGTCCGTTTTATTTCCTATCTTTTATTCATTGTTCTTTTCTCTATTTTCATCTATACACCGCTTTGTCATATGGTATGGCATCCCGATGGACTTCTGAACAAATATTTTGGAGTGAAAGACTTCGCAGGAGGAACAGTAGTGCATATGAGTGCCGGTTTTGCCGCACTTGCAGGAGCTATGGTGGTTGGCAACAGAAAAAATCCGCATCATGAGCCTTCTAATATTCCCTATGTCATTTTAGGAACGGGTATGCTGTGGTTTGGCTGGTTCGGGTTCAATGCGGGATCAGCGTTGAGTGCGTCAGCCTCAGCTGCAACAGCATTTGGAACCACTACTATTGCCTCCGCGTCAGCGATGATAACCTGGATATTTTTTGACAGGATCAATGGGCGGAGTGTTTCCGCATTAGGAGCCTGCATCGGAGCTGTTGTTGGGCTGGTGGCCATTACTCCGGGATGCGGATTTGTCAGCATTCAGGAAAGTCTTTTCATTGGATTCATAACAGCCATTGTTTCTAATCTGATGGTCAATTGGAAAGCTTTAAAGAAAATTGACGATACGCTGGATGTTTTTGCCTGTCACGGGATAGGAGGAATTATGGGAATGATCCTGACGGCTATTTTTGCTCATGGTGAAAATGCAAGTTTGCTTCATGGAGGTATTGAGGTATTTCTTCATCATATGATGGCACTTGTTCTGGTCTCTGCCTTTACCTTTTTCGGATCACTGCTTCTGTATAAGCTTACGGATTCTATCATTACACTGCGGGTTTCTGAAGAATCTGAAAATAGGGGGCTTGATCTTTCCCAACATGAAGAAAGCCTGAACTGATCTATTTTTAATGAGGTAAGAAAACTAAAGATATTGGAGGAGAAAAGACAAGCATTATTTCAGTATCCAACCCATGAATCTTAAATTTCTTAATCCTAATCCGGAGTAAATAATAAAACGTTTAGGTTAATTCACCGTTAAACGTCATTCATATCCTGATTTTTATTAAGATTTATCATGTATCTTTGCTTTTGAGGAAAATGGAGATATATTTATGGAATCAATATCGGTTTTTGAGATTATTAAAGTAGGAATAGGTCCTTCCAGTTCACATACAATGGGGCCCTGGAATGCAGCTTCTGCATTTATCAGAATTATAAAAAGGGAAAGGTCAATTGAAGAGGTGAAGGAAGTTTTCCTCGAATTTTTCGGTTCCTTAGCCAAAACAGGAATCGGGCATGGTACGGATATCGCAGGAATGCTTGGGCTGAACGGTGAAGATTTTAAGACCATTGATACGACAAAAATTGATGAAAAAGTCGAAAAGATAAAAAAGGATCATACCATCCATCTTGGAGGGGAAAAAGAAATTCCCTTTATCTATGGATATCATCTGATTTTAAATATGCAGAAATCCCTTGATTTTCATCCTAACGGAATGATCTTTAGAGCTGTCTTTGAAGATGGTACTGAGCTCATTCAGGATTTTTATTCTGTGGGAGGCGGCTTTATTGCAAGCCAGGAAAAAAATTCTATTCAAAAACACTGCATACGTACATTATATCCTTGTCATAGATCTTCGGATATTGTAAAGTATTGTGATAAGCTGGGATTTAACAGAATTTCAGATCTGATCTTCATCAATGAGGAAAGCTGGAGATCCAAGGAAGAAACCAGACAGGAGGCCTTATATATCTGGCAGCAGATCAAAGAATGTATCTATAAAGGAGTCAATAAAGAAGGTATTCTTCCGGGAGGTCTGAATGTGACGAGAAGGGCTGCCGGGCTTAACAGAAAGCTTTTAGGTGATAAGATCTATAAAAATCTGGATGAATGGTTCCAGCTTGTAGTAGATGCGGAAGAGAATTTTACCAATATCAATAAATGGATCGCCTGCTTTGCATTGGCAGTCAATGAAGAAAATGCAAGCTTCGGAAGAATCATTACTGCGCCAACGAATGGGGCGAGTGGGGTAATTCCGGCAGTTTTGATGTATTCTCAGGCTTTTACGGATTCGGTAAGCGATGATGATATTGTACGTTTTCTATTGGTTGCGGGAGAAATCGGCACTTTATTCAAGAAAAACGCAACGATCTCTGCGGCGATGGGAGGGTGTCAGGCTGAAATCGGAGTGTCTTCAGCGATGGCAGCTGCAGGCCTTACGGAGATCTTAGGGGGAAGTGTAGGACAGGTTCTGATGGCGGCAGAAATCGCGATGGAGCATCATCTTGGGCTAACCTGCGATCCTATCAAAGGTCTTGTACAGATCCCATGTATCGAAAGAAATACAATGGGTGCTATGAAAGCGATTACTGCGGCCAATATTGCCCTGGAAAGTGATCCCACCAAAGCAAAAGTAACCTTAGATGAGGTGATCCAGACCATGTGGGAAACAGCCCAATCTATGAGTGACCGTTTTAAAGAAACTTCCGAGGGCGGACTTGCCATTGCGGTGAACGTTCCGGAATGTTAATAAAAATAACTGTTTAAAAAAAATAAAAATCCTCAGATTATAATGGTCTGAGGATTTTTTATTGGATCAACTGATAGTTACAATTGATTTCGAGCCATTAAGCTTTACTGTCATTTTTTATCAAACAGGTAAGTTCTTCCGCCCTGTGTAAGGGTAAGCTGATTCTTTTCCGGGATAAACATAAGCTTCAAACCCGCCTTGTCAAATGTAAACTGATCTTTCTCTGCAGGAGCCAGCATAAATTCAGCCTGATTAGTGCCCTGGGCATATAATGTTTCGTCTCTGACAAATACTTTTAATCCCAGATCAATATCTTTTGAAGTGTAATCACCGGTGTATTTTTCCAGTTCAGGTGCCGGAGCTTTAGCCTGACCAAACACCGGATATTTGTATTCCCTGTCATAGATTAAATTCAAAAGGGCCACAAAGAAGCTGTTATGATTAAAGTTTTCACCATTGATGGTCACTGCATAAGATAATTGATCTGTCGGCTCGAAACCTAACGTAGAGTGTGTCCCTGCCGTATCGCCTCCATGTCCGTAGCAGATGATGTTGTAAAATGGCATTTTCATGATTCCGGGACCAAAAAACTTTTCATTTTTATTGGAAATCATCATATTAAGAGTCTCTTTCTTTATGAACTGACCATTAAAGAGGGCATTAATGAAAATATTAAGATCTTCCGGAGTAGAAGTGATATCTCCCAATCCTATACAGTTCTGAAAGTTGAAATCCTGTATTTCACTCCATTTGTCATTTTTAAATCCATATGATTTAAAAACATTCTTCGGATTATTAAGTGCGGAGAAAGTATGGGGCATCGGGACCTTTGCCAGGATATTTTCCTTTAAGATCTGATGATAAGGTTTTCCTTCTGTCTTTTCCAGAATTCTGCTCAAAAGGAAGTAAGCTGAATTTGAATAGGTCATTTTTTCTCCCGGCTTAAAGCTTACTCCCTGCTTTTTGATCTTTGCCATAATAGCGGCATTACCTACAGATTTTTCAAAAAGCCAGTTGTTTTCTTTTTTTCCGACATAATCACCCAATCCGCTGGTATGGTTCAGCATATGGTGGATGGTTATCTTTTTGGCATTAGGCATGTCAGGATAGAATTTTGAAAGCGGATCGGTAAGGTTCAGTTTTCCTTTTTCCACGAGCTGCATAAGCATCACCGCCGTAATAAGCTTGCTGACAGAACCTACCTGATATCCTGTATTTTTATCATACACGGCATTAGGTAAAAGCTGTTGGCCGAAATCTTTATGATAAACCTCTGCTCCGTTTCTGAAAATGGAAATACTTCCTATCGCCTGATTATTTTGCGTCATGTACGCTAAAAAATCATCAATTTTCTGTGTGTTGATGGCTTTTCCGTTGAGGTAGGAAACATCAGAACCTTCAGGTTTAACATCCCTGTAGAGATTTAAAGTCATTGTTTTTCCATTTTGAAGTAAGCTTCCCTCAAAATGATCTGTCTTATAAATTCCTTTGTAGCCCGCTCTTATATTCTCTATATCAAAAGAGAGTTCATTGTGATCGAAACTGAGCTTATCTACGGGAATTTCCTTTGAACTTTGTTTGGGACTTATCAGAACAGCAGTGTAATCTTTTGACTTTTTTGATATCCTAACGATAACCGGAAGCTTCATGGACTGAGTGTCCAGTTCACCGTTCCAGGTGCCTTCAATTTGGGCATGACAAAGGTGTGCTAAAAAGATCAGCACTAAAAATAATTTGGTTTTCATGGTATTAAATGAGTTTAGAGATTAATATTTGGCAGATCAAAATAGAGATTAATGATACCACTGCAAAGAGCGTGATATGCTGCCATTTTTTGATGTTGGTCGCTGTTTTGAAGCCGTTGTAAAAGATGGCAATACTATATGTAAGAATGATGATACTGAACAAAGCCATCCCCACTATAATGAGAGTATCCGGTAAAGGAATAGAATCATCGGGATGCTTAGAATAACTGATCATTCTTTCTTTTGCTTCATGTATAAAAGGAATTTTTTCTGTACACTGTAAAACAATGAGCGGAAGTTGTGAAACCAGAACTGTGTTGACAATATCTATCATTCTGGTTTTATTATTTAATATTTTACCCAGCACAAAAAGAATAATGATCGCAAAAGTAAAGCTGACTAAGGTTGACAGGGCTATAGTCTGAAACGAAACCTGTTCCAGATTACTGATCTTATAGATGCTGTTGAAAGCTGTTCCGGTCCAGTATCCTGTAGCAATAGAAACGATTATAGTGAGAATTCCGACAATAAGAAGTAATTTCTCATCAAATCTTTCAAACGGATTAAAAATAGTTTTCCAGTTCATATCAATGAGATTTACAGATTAGCTTTCAGTTGTTCAACTTTGGTGATCAGGTCATCCATTTTGTTTCTCATAGTGGGGTAGGAAAGTCCGGCTTGTTTTGCCATTTCTTTGATACTTCCACTGGACAGGAAGAAGTTGAGCACAAAATCCTGCTCTTCACGGTTCAGCTTAAGAAGGACCGGAAGCTCATAATCGCCGCTTACTTCTGTTTTGCAGCTCGGGCATCTCATCTGGCTTACGTTAAGAGTATGGTCACAACTCGGGCAGACTATAGGTAGTTTCATGGATTATTTTTTTACAAATGTAATATTTTTTTAATAAAGTTAAAATATTTTTTAATTTTATTAAAATTTTATTTGTAAAAGTAAATAGATTAATGGTAACTGAGAGATAAATGATTTATGGGAAAAGAGGAATTGTATTAAAACGTTCCGTTAAATCTAACGGTTTGCCAACCTTCAAGGAAAGGTATATCTCCAACTGAAGTATTTGTGAGCATTGCAATACCTTTTGCAGGTATGAAAACAAAAACCGGAAGAAAAAGGGAGTCTGATCGTGACTTCCAACCTCTTTCTTCCGGCTTCCACCTGTTAAATAAGCCTTTTTACCTTAAAATTCCCCTGATCCTGTTGGCATTGGCAATCAGCTCTTCAAGGTATTCATAGTTTTCTTTTTCCAAAGCAGATTTGAATTTTCTGAGCTGGGTGATATGTTCATTCAAAACATCCAGAACATTTTCTTTGTTTTGTTTAAAGATAGGAACCCACATTTCAGGGTGGGATTTGGCGAGACGCACGGTGCTCGAGAAACCTGAACTGGCAAGCTGGAAAATGGTTTCCTCTTCCCGTTCCTTTTCCAATACGGTATTGGCAAGGGCATAAGAAGTAATGTGGGAGATATGGGAAATATAAGCCGTATGGATGTCATGGTCTTCTGCATTCATGTAGATCATGTGCATATCAAGAGCCTCAACGATCTTTTCGACTGTTTGCAGGGCATCTTCTGCAGATTCTTCTTTATTGCATATCACGCCCGCTTTTCCGGAGAAGCTGTCAGCAATGGCAGATTTCGGACCGCTGTTTTCCGTACCCCACATTGGGTGGAAAGCTACAAACCTTGATCGTTTCGGATGATCTTTTACGGCACCTACGATTCCTGCCTTTGTAGAACCGGCATCCATAACGGTCTGATGGTCTGATATAAGATCCAAAACTCCCGGCAATATTTTCCGGGCCGCATCTACCGGAATGGCAATGATGATCAGATCAGAATTTTTCACCCCCTGCTCAAGGTCGGCTCCTTCATCAATGATCTTCAGTGCTAATGCCTCGTTAATATGCTGCTGATCGTTATCAATACCGTAAATGAAGCTGGCGATTCCTTTTTCTCTTAATTTTAACGCTATCGAACCTCCGATCAATCCGGTTCCTATAATACCTATTTTCATCTTTTAATTTTTTTAAAATAAAAAACCCCGTCAAGGACGAGGTTTTAAGTTATGTTCATAAGAATCCCTATCCCAGATCTGAGGTAAAAATTCTATAATAATATGTTCCGTTGTTAAAATTCACAAAGCGAAGGTATAAAATTTTTTTTAAGTTGAAAAATTTTTATGATTTCTTGTTGATTCATTGTTTTAATCTGCACTGTGAATGATGGTTCTCTTTACATGTTCTCCCTGCTGTTCAAACTCTAATGTTGTCACTCCACCAGCGAACTGAAATTCGATCTCCACTTTGTTAGCAGAGACTTTATAATGGATGAAGTCTAATCCGTCCTGATTGATTTCCTTATCTACACTTTTTTTAGGTAATTCTGCCATCAGAAGTTCCGCTTTTTCCACTTCTTTTTCCCTGATGGTCTTCTGATAAACATCTTCCATTGTACTTTTCGGAAAGATACATTCCTGCTCACTTCCGTATTCAACCACCTTTTCCGTGCATTTTTTCAGGGTCGGAATTTCTTTGTTTTCGGATGTCGTCACTTCTGCTGTGGTAGCTTTTACGACTTGGCTGTCTTTTTCACGGGATTCATTTTCATGACCTACCTTTTCTGCCTGTTTTGAATCGTTTTTACAGCCTGTCAAAACTAGCAGTGTGAAAGCGATGAAGCTTATTTTTTTCATATAAAGGGTATTGTCTCTGTTCTGATACTATTTTTTCTAAGGTAAAATAATTATTTTTTAAAACAATATTATTAAGGTTTGTAATTGAAAAAACTATTTCAAAGGGATTCCAGTAGTACATCATTCATTGATCTGTACGGAAGTTGGTTATTTTTTTATAATTTTAAACTGCTTTAAAGATATTGTAAAAAGCGAAATGCTATGAAAAACAGTTATTGGTATGGGTTCATTATTTTGTTAACCTTCGTGAACTGGGGATATGCCGGAAGTCTCAGTGATGAATCTTCATATTATCCCGGTCTTGTAGCAAAAGATACGGCCAGAATCAAAGAAACCTTTAATGAGGAAGATATTGATGCGAATGAATATGTAAAGGACCGCTTGAGGCCTGTACAGGCCAATTTCAAGAGAATCAATTCCACCACGAAATGGTCTTCCATCAAAAAGAAAGATATTGAAGGAGAATCGGCAGAAGGAGGGGAGGCTGTATTTTACTATAAGAATAAACGTCTGGAAAAGATTATAGCAAGACACTATGGAGAAATGGGGCAGGTATTGACAGAATATTATCTGTTGAACGGTAGACTGTCTTTTGTTTTTGAAAAAGATTACCGGTACAACCGTCCCTTGTTCTACGATGAAAAAGCTATGAAGGAAAACAATGATACGGAAGCCTTTGATTTGGAAAAATCGGAAATTACAGAAACCCGGAATTATTTTGAAAAAGGAAACCTGATCCATATTGTGAACAGCCAGGACTGTGGTGCACCGTTTAGCGGTGATTATATGGCTCAGGAAGAGAAAAGTATACAGGAAGATTTTAAAAGACTGCTGAAACTTTCACAGGAGAAGTAAAGGAACACTGTTAAATTTCTGATTGGCAATCTCTTGAAGAATATGTGTTTTTGATTGTACTTTTAAAATAAGCCGAGGTGTTTGAAAGCTTCTGGTTTCAAATTTATATTCTCGCAGATTGAGATGATAACGCAGATTTTTAAACTAAGTATGACAAAGAAAATTGTAAATTTTCAAAAAACTTAAGTGTACTTTATATCATGCAAAGCTTATCACTTAAAAATAAACTTAAGTGTTTAAAAAACTTTTCTGACTTTCTTTGATTTTGCCCAATCTTTACTTTACGGTTGGAAATGAAGGACATATCAAGGGAGATTTCATTGCTTGACTACCAGACGATTGCATTATTTGGTCTCCCGGATAAGATTGAGCCGCTCTTCCACCTCTTTGATCTTATTGATCCAATAGCTGATCCCTTCCTGGTTGGTGACGGTTTCTTTAAACGCATTACGGCTAACGGCCCATAGGTGAGATCCGTTTTTCTGATATTCTATTTCACGTTCTCTTTTATTTTCCGGCTCTGTACGGTATCTCCAGAATACCAGTTCGTGCATATATTCTGAGCGGATCTTTTCCAGATAAGAGATGATGGCCTTGCGGTCCTGCGGAATATATCCGGGACCTGAGCAGCCACACGAATGGAAGGTGATCCCCACAGTATACAGATTCCGGATGTGAGTCCACTGCTTATGATCATTTTTTGCCGGAGACTCAAAATCCAGCCCCATATTGGCCATCAGATCTCCACATTCAGGACATTTGGCTTCCACAGAAGTGACAGCATCTCTGTCCACATCTTTCAGAACCCGGCGTTTGAATGTCTTCTGGCAGTTAAAACAAGCATAATGACGTTTGTAAACCATCATGGCATATCGGCACATATTACGATCTTATTCTTTGGTTATTAGTTATTTTATATTATTTTCCTCTTCATTAAAGCTGATTCCCATCAGGCTGCTGGCACTTCTGGGATCATAGACTGACCAGACATTTCCCCAGGGAAAGCTGAAGGACCAGTTTGGATATGGTGTTTTCTTTTTCCGGGTAGGAGAGGTTCCCAGAATGAGGGTCAGAAATGTATTGTTCCGGTTGAAAACCTGCATTTCCTTTTCCTCTGTCCATTCGTTCCAATCTTTGGCATCACTGCTTTCCCACGTATTCATATGGATGCTGTGCAGCCGATCCCCGAAGAAGCAGAGGTGAAGATACACCTGATATCCCTGTATTTCTTTGGTATTAAAATAATACCAGAAAAATCCGGTCTTGACATCCCACATATTGTGGTATTTTGCTTTATAAAGACCAGTCTGCTTCAGCTCTTCAAACGACATACCCTTATACAGGCTGGTATTGAAAGCTTCCAGCTCTATCGTTCCATTTTCACTGTTGATCAGCATATCCAAAAAAATTGAAGCCATAAATATACCCGTTTTTTCTTTACAGACAACGAGTAATATTTACAGCTTCAGGTAGAAATAGAAATATCGGTGTATTATGGATTTGAAATAATCAATGTGGAAGGGATATCAGACAACCACAAACTTTTGGTGTCTATCAGGCTCTTCCAGCTTTTGCTGCTGATGATCATCAGATCCTGGGAGTTCAGGAATTCTTTCTCAATCTTTTTTTCATTATATAATGTAATATGATTGGGGGCGACCTGTTCAATACTTCGGATCAGCTCTTTCACTTCAATATTGTTGCGGATCTGGCCTGCAGCATCCAGGATGATCACCTGAGAATTATTGTTGTTGATAAGCCTTTTAGCATATTCAAGCAGGTAAAAATCACTCAGATTGAAAATCGGGACAAATACCTTGTCTGCAGTCTTGAAATCTTTTTCCACCAATACGCCTACCGGGATATTGGTTTTGTCTAAGATCTGCAGGGTAAAATCGTCAAAAGGAGAGTTGTTGAAGATGTTTCCTTTACCTTTTACCGTATTCAGAAGCTTTTCCGGATTGATGATCTTGGTAGTGAACCCCAACAACCTTCCCAGTAAGCTTCCTTCATACATCGATTTTCCAAGCATGATCAGCAAAAGGTCATAATGCCCTTTATTGGTAATGCTGGTAAGATCGTTTTCGATATCGGTGGAGGCTTTGAACAGGGTAGCGACTTCCAGATTGAGCTCATGGGAAGTTTCAATGACATTTTGGAACTGAGATTCTTCATACTCATTGATATCATATGCGTGCATTTCATCCACCGGAGCGATATTCATTGCTGTGATGCTTTTATTACCGTTCATCTTATTGGTGAAATTGTGGGCAAGCTTTAGCAGCGTACTTCCGGATTCAGGTTTGTCAAAGGAAAGGAGAACCCGGTACTTGGAGTCATTTTCATAAACAGGTTCCTCCTCTTTTTTGGATTTAAAAATAAAATTAATAAAGTCTAGGGCCGGTCCCGTCATGAATGTGGTAAACAAAGCCATGATAACAAGCATTGCAAAGATTTCAGGGCCTAATACTCCAAGATCATATGCTATGTTCAGTACGATAAGTTCCATTAGCCCTCTTGTATTCATCAGGGCTCCGATCGTTAAACTTTCTTTCCAGTTGATCCCCACGAACTTGGCGGTCAGCGCGCTTCCTGCAAATTTTCCAAGAACAGCGGTTAAAATAATGAACCCTGCCGTCATCCAAAGATGGCTGTCATTCAATAGGCCGATTTGGGTACGAAGTCCTGTGAAAACAAAGAATAATGGGAGAAGCAGGACCAGCGCCACATCTTCTACCTTATCAATGAACAGGGTTCGGAATTTCGCGTTTTCCGGCATAATTGCTCCGGCCATGAAGGCTCCGAACAAAGCATGAATTCCAATAACCTCTGTCACATACGAAGATAAGATCAGCGTAAGGAAGAAAATAGCGACCATAGGTTTACTGATCGTATTTTTCCCGGCCTGAAGGTCTCCAATTCTTTTCAGGAAAGGTCTTACGATTTTAATCATTAAAAATACATAAGCAATGGCCATAATGATCACATATATGGAGCTTGTGAAAGAGCCTGCCTTTACAATAGCAATCACAGCAGCAAGGATGCACCACGCTGTAATATCATCTGCTGCGGCACAGGTAATAACAATGGTTCCCAATTTGGTCTTCTGAAGATTCCTTTCCTGTACAATTCTTGCCAATACGGGGAAAGCGGTAATACTCATGGAAATTGCTATAAATAAAGCGAATGAGGTAAACTGAATCCCATCAGGAGCAAATTCCTGATAAATAAAATAAGAAAGGCCAATACCCAGTGCAAAAGGAATAATAATGCTGGCATGGCTGATGACCACGGCATCGTGAGCTTTCTTTCTTAAAACACTCAGGTCCAGTTCCATCCCCACAATATACATGAAAAGAATAAGGCCTATCTGGCTTAGAAACTGTAAATTACCTAAAGATTCTTTTGGAAAAAGAAAAGCTGAAAATTCCGGGAAGTACATTCCTACAAGCGATGGTCCCAGTACAATACCGGCAATCATTTCTCCGATGACAGTAGGCTGTTTGATCTTCATACAGATCCATCCGAAAAGTCTTGCGGTCAGAATAATGGTGACAATCTGTGCCAGCAATAAGGCAAGTGGATGATGAAGATTGGCTTTAAAAGATTCCTGGAAGTTTTCCCAGGTAGAGCCATTGGTTGTTTTGGTAACAATATTTTCTTTGATTTCCAGCGTTTGCCCTTCTATGATAAAGTAGTACATCAGGCAGGAAAAGGCTGCTATCGTAGTAATGTAGAAAATTAAATTTCTGTATTTTCCCCAATTCATGATTCCAATATTTTTTGCAAAGTTGATAAGAATATACTTATGTTAAATACCCTTTTCATTAAAATGTAATGAATGTTTCAAAAAATGTAATAAAAATTATTTGAAAGAATATCCAAGCCCGATTCCCATTTTCCAGTTTCCGTTCTGTGTAGCGGTTTTGGTATTGTAGTAGACAGGGATCTGAAGGACCATTTTTTTATACACCATTGTGAGTCCGGCCCCCAGATTAGGTGTTATAGGGCTGTTTTTGGTCCCCGGAGAATTATCCTCTTTAATTCTCAGAGAAGGAAGCATTCCTACGATGAATTTAAACCCTTTATAGGTAGCATTCACGTTAGGCCCCGTAAAGTTGATGAAAGCTCCGTAATCTACATATCCGGCGACTGCGATTCCCTCAAAAAACGAGGCTTTAATTTTTGATGTGTTTTCCTGAGAAAAGCACAGTCCGGATAAGAGAACTCCCACTGCATAAAGAAAGTTTTTCATTATTAATCATTTAATCTGAAGCAAAAGTACGCTTGCCTGAGGCTTCAAAAAATGGGTATGTAATAAAGAGAAAGTTTTCTGTAACGAAACGGGAAATGTTTGAAAAGTCTATTTTCCGAACAGTTCCATCAGTGAATTTTTATAAGTCTCTCCAATCTGGAGCTTCAGGAAGTTTTCTCCTTCGGTATGGATAGAGGTGATGATTTCATTGGTGGTAAATACCTTGATAGAGGACAATGCGATGATCTCCTTTTTATTGATTTGTGCAAAATCTTTGGCAGGAAGCATCTCCAGAAGATTTTTGAAGTTGAGGTTTTTTAAAACAATTACCGTTCCGTCATTAAGGGTAATATCTTTGTCACGGCTGTCTATTTCTGATGTTTTGATGTAGACGATCTGCTCGGTAGGGATAATGGTTTTACCGATATTGGTATTCCATTCAATGAAGGTTTTTTTCTGAATGGTGCTGATCTGTTCCTGAGCCTTTTCAAAAGCCTGGATCAGGCGTTCTTTTTTGATAGGTTTTCTTACATAGTCTACAACATTCAGATCAAAAGCTTCGGCTGCATACTCTTTATAAGCGGTAGTGAAAATAATTTTTTTAGAACCGGAGATCAGTTCGGCTACCTGAAGGCCTGTCATTCCGGGCATTTCAATGTCCAGTATGCAAAGGTTGCAGTCGAGGGTATCAATTTCTTTCAGGAAGACCTTAGGATCATTGAATGCCTTTACCACTTCTACATCGTCGATCTGCTCGCACAGAAGCTTCAGATAGCTTATCGCCAGCAATTCATCATCCAGAATAACGCATTTTATCATAGAATTCTCCTAAATTAATTTTTAATTCCGCTGTAAATATTCCATTTTTTGAACTTCTTTCCAGCTGGTAGTAAGTACTGTAGATCATTTTAAGCCTTTGGTCGAAAGACTGGCTCCCGAAGCCGCTCTTTTCCTTTTCAAGGATATTTTTCAGAGAAGCCTTATTGCTGACCTTCATGGTGAAAATACCGTTTTCGAGCTCCATATAAATGGAAATAAAAGAATCCTGAGCCAGAAAATCGGTGTGCTTGAAAGCATTTTCAATGAGATCAACAGAGATCAACGGGGCAAATACCTTTTCCTCATACACAGAATCGGATTTATTGACCCTGGACTTGATCCTGAAATCGAAAAGGGGATTGATCTTGATCTTATTAATTTCAATAAGGCTCAGTACAAAGTTCAGCTCCTCTTTTGGACTTACGAATTTGTTGTTGCTTTCATATAAGATATAATCCAGAACATTGGCCAGCTTATCCAGTGACATATACGTCTGGTAAGCATGCGACTGAACAGAATTAAGAATATTTTTAAAAAGGTGAGGGTTCAGTTTCGTGCTGATATGCTCCAGACGGACTTCATTCAGACGCTGTTCGATGATCTTATTGGTTTCTGACAGTTTGATATTTCTCTGTTTCAGCTTCTGATGCTGGCTGAACAGGTAAATGCTTGTGGTCAGAAAAAAGAAAATGGCAAAAACTCCGATGAATATCAGATAGTCATGAATCATATAGTAATTGCCTCCCATATCGTAATCAGTTACAAAGAACTATTTGAGTTTCTTCAGACTGTTTAAAGTCACTGTTTCTTCACACTTTTCAAAAGTGATCTCGTAAGATGGATTTTTTTCAGGATAAGAGATCAGATAATCCGGACATGGCTTTTTTTGCGCATGGCTACGGTCAAAATCTACTTTCCCGTTGGTAATGATACTGTCTTTTACAAATTTTTCGTCTATTTTGTACGTATCCATTCCGGTTTTAAAACTTTCGGAATATTTGAATTCTTTGGAAAGAGTTTCAGCGATCACACGGCTGTTGGGTAGATAGCCGCTGCAGCTTGCCCCTTTTTTGTTCAAAATAAAAAATACAATCAAAAGCCCCGGTATGAAGCCTATCGCATAAAATTTCAGTTTTTTCATTAGAAAATTAAAAGATTGATATCGTGGTATGTAAGTCCGAAACGGTCACAGATGATCTTTTTGGTATGTCTTCCCTTGTACATATATAAGCTCTGCTTCATTTCGTTTTTGCGGATCAGCATATTTTCAAAACCGCCTTCTTCATCATAGTTCAGGATATAGGAAAGGAAGAAATTTGAAATGGCCTTGGTGGTGGTTCTTGGCATTCTGGAGGTAAGGTTCGGAAGTCCGCAGTGGATGACACCATGTTTGATAATATAAGGGTCTTCCATCGTGGTAAGTTCTGAAGTTTCAATCACTTTACCGTTGTCTATGGTGATATCGATGATGACACTGCCTTTTTTCATTTTCATGACCATATCTTCGGTCACGATAGGCGTCATATTTAATCTTGGAAGTGCTCCGATGACCACGTCTGCACGTCTTAAGCTCTTGCTGAGCTCCTTAGGATCAATAATAGAAGTGGGAACACGGCTGTCAACCATCGTGTGGAGCCTTCTTAATTTGGATAATGAGTTGTCGAAAACTTTTACGCTGGCTCCAAGTCCTATCGCTGCTTTTGTAGCAAATTCACCTACGATTCCGGCTCCCAGGATCACCACTTCAGCAGGTCTTACCCCTGTGATGCCCCCAAGCATTAAACCGTTTGATAAGGCTAATAATTCTGAAGCATATAAAATGGAAACGGTTCCTGCAATTTCACCAACTAATCTTACCAGCGCCAATTGCTTGTACTCATCCACGATGAATTCAAAAGCGATGGCATTAATTTTTTTCTCTGCAAGTTTTAAGAAATAGTCCTTATCCCTGAGATTGATCTGAAGCGCTGAAACCATGTAAGTATTTGGCTTCATATAATCTATTTCTTCTTCAGTAGGAGGGTTGACCTTTAAAATAAGATCCTGCCCGAAGGCTTCTTTAGGATCGTTCGTGATCTTTGCCCCTGACTCAGAATATTGTAAATCTGTAAAAAATGAACCCTGTCCGGCCCCTGATTCTATGATGATCTCATGACCGTGTTCTACCAGCACCTGTACGGCGTCAGGAGTAATGCAGGTTCTCCTTTCGTTGAGACAGGTTTCTTTAGGAATCCCAATACTGAACTGTTTCCCTTTTTTAATAACCTCCAATTTTTCCTCTTTCGGCATCAATTCTTCTTCTGTGAAAGGAGTAAAAATATTTGTGCTCATCCTTTAAATTAAATTATGTCTTACAGATTGTTATTTTACACTCAATTAATGAACAAAGATACATAATATTTAATCGAATGAAATTTCTCTGTTTTCATCCGTATTCACAATACTCATTGTGTGGTAGTTGAGCCCGTACAGCTCTTCTTCATACACTTCCGGCCATTCAATGATGCACAGAAAAGAATTATCCAGATATTCCTCAATCCCGATATCATATACTTCTTCAATGTTTTTCAGGCGGTAAAGATCAAAATGATATACCTTTCCTTTGGAAGTGCCGTATTCATTCACAATAGAATAAGTAGGGGAGCTGACCTCATCCTCACTGCCCAGATTTTTAAGTAAAAACTGAGTGAAAGTGGTTTTTCCGGCTCCTAGGTTTCCCTTTAATAAAAGGATATTGTGCTTTAATTCAGGAATGATGCTGTCAACAACTTCCTGCCAGTCTTTGATGGTATGTGTAGTGAATTGCATAGACTAATTTGTTTGCAAAAATAATCATAAAAACATGTCAAATATATAAGTATGCTATATATAATTGTAAGGTTTTTTTTAATGTGTATTTTTGCAATATGATTTCCAAGCAGACCATTGATAAAATATTTTCCACAATCCGGGTTGAAGAGATTGTAGGTGAATATGTGCAGTTGAAAAGGGCAGGGTCTAATTACAAAGGGCTCAGTCCGTTTCATGATGAGAAGACTCCGAGTTTTGTAGTATCTGCCAGCAAGCAGATCTGGAAGGATTTCTCTACCGGAAAAGGGGGGACAGCTATCTCTTTCCTGATGGAGATCGAGAATTTCACTTATCCTGAAGCGCTTCGTCATGCTGCCAAAAAATACGGAATTGAAGTCGAAGAAGACCATCGTGAAATTTCTGAAGAGGCAAAGCATGCCCAGACAGAAAAGGATCTTCTGTATAAAATTCATGAAGTTGCCAATACTTATTTCCAGGAAACACTCTGGGATGACCGGGAGGGGAAAAGTATAGGTCTTTCTTATTTTAAAGAAAGAGAACTTAAGGATGATATTATCAAAAAATTCCAGCTGGGATATTCTCCGGAAAAGAAGAATGCTTTTACGGCTTATGCGCTGGAGAAAGGGTATAACAAGGATATCCTTGAAAAATCCGGACTTTCCATCTTCCCGGAAAATACTCCCGGAGGAGTCGACCGGTTTCGTGAGAGGGTCATTTTCCCGATCCATAGTTTTTCAGGAAGGGTTTTAGGTTTTGGAGCCAGGATTCTGAAGAATAATGTTAAAACAGCAAAGTATCTCAACTCACCGGAAACGGAGATCTACCATAAATCCAATGTCCTTTATGGATTAAACCAAAGTAAGCAGGCTATTTCGAGAAAGAACGGCTGTCTTTTGGTAGAAGGGTATATGGATGTGATCTCACTTCATATGGCCGGAATAGAAAATGTGGTGGCAAGTTCCGGAACTTCTCTGACTACTGAGCAGATCAAGCTGATCAAAAGGCTTACGGAAAACGTAACCATTCTTTTCGACGGAGATAATGCCGGCATCAAAGCCAGTTTCCGAAGCATTGATATGCTGCTGACAGAGGGAATGAATATCCGTGTCCTGCTTTTCCCGGATGGAGATGACCCGGATTCTTTTGCCAGAAAACATCCACAGGAATATGTTGAAAAATACATCGAAAATGAAGCGATGGATTTCATCGACTTCAAGGCAGAAATCCTGTTGAGAGATGTTGGAAATGATCCTATCAAAAAGGCTGAAGCGATACGGGATATTGTAAAATCGGTTTCCTTTGTGCAGAATGCTCTGAAAAGAGAAGTCTATCTGAAGGAAGTTTCCAATAAATTCGGGCTTTCTGAGCAGAGTCTTTTCAATGAGCTGGATGTTCAGAAGCAGATTACCCAGAACCAGACGCATCATGTTCAGCAGCAAAAAGAAAAAGCTGCACCAAAGATGGAGATCGTTCCTTTGGACAAGGAAAAAGAAGATCCATTCCTCTTCGATTTACTGTTTATGGAGAATAAACTGGTAGATCATATGCTGATGTTCGGCGATATCGTTCTGAAACGCAGAAATGAAAAGAATGAGGAATACCAGATCACGGTCATTGAAGAGATCCTGCACCATTTTGAAGAGGAGCAGTATACATTTTTAGTTAAAGAAAATGAGATCATTATCAATCAGGTGAGGGAGGGGATTCAGAAAGATGAGCTCAGAAGTGGAAACTTTTTTGTATCTTTTATGGATGAAGAGATCACAACGAAGGTGGTAGACGCCCTGATCCCTATGGATGAGCTTGAAAACTGGGCTTCCAGAAATATTTACCCGCCGAATTATGGTGATAAGGTGGCAGATCAGATCAAAGGGGATGTTTTATTGCATAAATACCGGTATATTGATTATCTGATCACGGAAACGGCAAAGGAGCTCGACCAGTACAGCAATACCGATGAAATGAAGTATTATGAACTGATCAAAAAGATCACTTTGCTGAAGCAGGCCTCGATACGGCTAAGCAATATTATCGAATATTCACCGATCAAAGGGATCTATGCGGATCGAAAGAGATAGTTTAAAGACAAATATTTTTGTATTCTGTGACAAAAAGTCCTATAAAATTTTAGGAATAAATATTGTAATTTAAACTTTGAAAATTTTTGTTAAAATAATACATAATAGAAATATGGACATTAAAAAGGAATTCAGAGATTTCTCTGTAAAACATTTAGGAAACAACGGTCTGGTTACCGATCAGTATATGGGAATGTATGGCCCGACGAATCTTACTCCATACATCATGGAAGAAAGAAGATTGAACGTTGCTCAGATGGACGTTTTCTCCCGTCTGATGATGGACAGAATTATCTTCCTGGGAACAGGAATTGATGATCAGGTAGCGAACATCGTTACGGCGCAGCTTTTATTCCTTGAAAGTGCAGATCCTTCAAAAGATATTCAGATCTATATCAATTCGCCTGGTGGTAGTGTGTATGCCGGATTAGGTATTTACGACACAATGCAGATCATCAAGCCTGATGTAGCAACAATCTGTACAGGTATGGCTGCTTCAATGGGAGCGGTGTTATTGGTTGCCGGAGAAAAAGGAAAACGTTCCGCGCTTAAGCATTCAAGAGTAATGATTCACCAGCCTTCAGGAGGAGCGCAAGGGGTTGCTTCTGATATGGAGATCAACTTGAGAGAGATGTTAAAATTAAAGCAGGAGCTTTATGAAATCATCGGTCACCATTCAGGACAGACTTACGAGTGGGTTGAAAAATCTTCTGACAGAGACTACTGGATGACTTCTGAAGAAGCCAAAGGCTATGGAATGGTAGATGAGGTTTTACAGAGAGCCGCAGATAAAAAATAATTGATCATAAAATCATAGTAAAAACGCATCCAATGGATGCGTTTTTTGTTTTGCCACTAATCTGCGGATTTTTAGATTTTAATAAAAAAACGCCTTAAAAAGGCGCTATTACTATTTTTTCACGATCTTATGTATCGTTGAATGATCAGATGTTTTAATCTCAATGAAATAACCTCCTGAGCTTAAAGGCTGAATATTGATCTTAGTTTCCCGGGATGTCATTACTTTCTGACCTGAAGCGGAATAGATATTTACCTCTTTAACTTTCCCAGGGGTGTCGATCTGAATGAAATCACTTGCAGGGTTAGGATAAATACCAACTACTTTTCTATTAACATTAGCAACTCCCAGTGTGGCATTCGAAGCTTCTGTTGGAGTAAAAGGTCTTCTCTGTCCAAAGCTTAATCCTAACCAATCATTATTACCCAATTGAATCTGGGAAAGATCGGCTTTATTCTGCCAGCTTGATAGATCTTTTCCTTTGTATAATTTCCAGCTGTCAGGTCCGGAAGTATTGCCGGTGAAACTGTTCAGCGACAGTGTGGAAATCTGGTTATTAGCTGAGGTAAAATTAAAATACGAAGCCTGTGACTGAATGAGCTGTAAAGCCTGCTCAGCTGTTAATACCCCGTTATATTGTATTCCAAACACAAAAGAATTACCATTGCCGTTAGCATTATCTGTTCCGAAATCAATAACGACAAGGCTTTTATTAGCTCCGGCTCCGATCCAGTTGGTTATCTGAGATGAAGTATACCATTGGGAACTGTAGGCAGGAACAGGTATGGATGGAGGAATGTCCATATCATCCAAACCATATTTGATACCAAACCATAACCCATCTGTTAAATCAACATAACCTGCGCCATTATTGTTATTAGACATATTTTCCGCATCTGATCCGATCCAGGGTATCCAGGAATCATCGGTGCTTGGAGTATGGTGGTTGTATTTGAAGCTGTATAGAAATCCTGATAAAATATCCGCTTCCATTTTAGGTTCTGCTGATATAATAGCATTCATCATATCTTCCGCCTTTAAATTGTCAGCATCAAAGCGATATCCCCATGCATAAGATTTAGGAGTATTGCTGTCATTAAAGTCGGCAATGAAATAAGCCTTCTTAGAACCGGTTCCTACCCAGAATTTAATGTCGCTTTCTGTAAATTGGGCCGACAGGAACTGCATTACAAGCAGTAAGAAAAAGAAATAGATTTTCCTCATGATATATTTAAATTAAAGTTTTATTCCCGAAACTCAGTTGCAGGTAAAGCATAAAGCCTTTATTCCTGAAATTAAAAATGCATTCAAGGCAGGTCTCCTGGCTCACATCCTATAGCAGACCTTCCCGGATTTGCAATCCAGTGGTATGTAAAGCTACAGGTGAAACAGTTTACAGTTGCGGGTACAGCTCAAGAATTGAATAGTATATTCTCACTTGATTCCCTATTAATGAACAGCGTTCAACCTTAAATCGCCGCAAATATATCATATAAATTTTTGATGTTTATTTTGTGAATTATACAGCTGTTTTCCGTTATTATGCTATTCGGTATATCCACCGGGGAATGTTTTTTTCAAATTAATAAAGAATCTGTGCCTGTATTTTTATTTTCGGATCGTAATGAGGAATACTGATGTTTATATTTAATTCACTTTACAGGTTGTATTGTTAAAGTACAATTGTCATTGTATTTAAGATCAGTTTATAATCAATGTATACTTTCGCAGCCATAAAAGAAAATATGAAAAAGTATTATTATTTGTTTTGGTGCTGGCGCATTGACATCATGTAAAGATGATACAGGTAATAAATAACCATGACAGAAATGGAAACCCTAAAGCGAAGATCTTGCCTAAAACAGGTAAGGCAGATAAAGGAACGATGTACGTAGTCGATATTCAGTAATTCAATAATTAGATTTTTTTAAAGGAAACGGCGGAATCGAAGATTCCGCCGTTTTTTATTTTTATAATATTTTTTAGCTAGCTTCTCTCTTTTTAAAGAAAATTCTATAAATTAAAAACGTTTGTATTAAAACGTTGCCTATAAATATTAATACTGTTTGATAAGTCGGAATGGCAGCATAAAAAGGCAGTGATTTATTAAATAAAATTGCCGGAGAACTTACCAGGGCCTTTATCAAAAGTAAAGGATAATTTAAAAAAACAGGTTTTAAACCAATTAAAAACTGATCATAAATACAGACATAAATTATATCAAATAAAAGAATTCCAAAGAATATTAAAATAATTTTTTTCATGTCTATACAATTAAGATTCTTTTATTTTAATTAAAAGCCTCAATAATTTTAGAGAAATCTTCCAGCTTTAAAGCTGCTCCTCCGATAAGACCTCCGTCGATATCAGGCTGAGAGAAGATCTCTTTTGCATTATCAGGTTTTACAGAACCTCCGTAAAGAATAGAAACCTCATCAGCAACTTCCTGTCCGTATTTGGAAGCAATGATATTTCTGATGTGAGCGTGGATTTCCTGAGCCTGTTCCGGTGTTGCTGTTTCTCCGGTTCCGATAGCCCAAACCGGTTCGTAAGCGATCACTACCTTTTTGATCTCATCAGCAGAAAGTGTGAAAAGTGCCACTTCAGTCTGATTCTTTACCACTTCAAGATGTTGTCCTGCCTTTCTCTGCTCAAGCGTTTCTCCGTTACAGTAGATAGGCGTAAGACCTTTATCCAAAGCCAATTTGATCTTTCTGTTGCAGTGAGAATCTGTTTCTCCGTGGTATTGTCTTCTTTCAGAGTGACCGATCAGTGACCCGTTTGCATCGATAGATTCCAGCATATCCGCAGAGATCTCACCTGTGTAAGCACCACTTTCATGCTCGCTCATATCCTGAGAAAAGACCCCGATTTCATCCTTTTCAAAGATATCCTTTGCCATCATCAGATACAACGATGGTGGAGCGATCCAAACCTCACAGTTGGTAGCATTATTGTTTTTATAGCTTAGTAACTGAATCATTAATTGTTGTGCATCAATTACATTTTTGTTCATTTTCCAGTTGCCTGCAACTATTTTTCTTCTCATAAGATTTATAATATTGATTGATTTATTTTTTATTTTTCTGATTAAGCTCGCTTACATCTGCGTTATCTGCAAAATCTGCGAGCTTTATTTTCTATCTCTCGCTGATTGGTTTGATTTCGCAGATTAACATCATTACATATTTATAGGTTGTTTACAACTCTTTTTATATTATCTAAAATACTGGAAGTATTGAAATTAATCAGCAATCCCAGTTTTTTATCAGCTAATTTTAAATAAGTATATAATTGTTTATAATGAATATTATCTAGTTCTTTCACTGATTTCAGTTCTAAAATAACCTTATCTTCTACTAAGATGTCAATTTTAAAATTAATATCAAATTTTTTGTGGTCATAATAAACAGGAAGTATAACTTCAGATTTAACACACAGTCCATTTTCTTCTAATTCATAGATTAGAATTTTTTGATATACAGATTCAAGTAAACCAGGTCCTAACTGATTATAAACATTGAAAACACACTTTCGTACAATATATGAGATTTCATTTTCTGTCATCAAATATGAATCTGCGTTATCTGCAAAATCTGCGAGAACCTTATTATTTACTAATTCCTTCCAATTTGAACATGAACGCATACACCAGTGCAAGATCCTTCAGGTAATCAAATCTTCCTGAAGCCCCTCCATGACCGTATTCCATGTCAGTTTTTAATAATAAAACATTCTTATCTGTTTTCATATCTCTCAGTTTTGCCACCCATTTGGCTGGTTCAAAATACTGTACCTGAGAATCATGAAGACCTGTTGTTACCAATAGATTGGGATAGTTCTTCTTTTCTATATTTTCATAGGGAGAATAAGATTTCATATAGAAATAAGCCTCTTTATTGTTTGGATTTCCCCATTCGTCATATTCATTGGTCGTTAAAGGAATGCTTGTATCAAGCATGGTATTGACTACATCTACGAAAGGAACCTGAGAGATCACTCCATTCCAGAGACCTGGGCTCATGTTAGCTATGGCTCCCATCAGTAATCCGCCCGCGCTTCCGCCCTGAGCATACAGATGTTTCGGAGAGGTATATTTTTCTTTCACAAGATATTCTCCGGCATCGATGAAATCGGTAAATGTGTTTTTCTTTTTCATCATTTTACCGTCTTCATACCATTGTCTTCCCATTTCCTGTCCGCCACGGATGTGAGCGATAGCGTAGGCAAAACCTCTGTCCAGAAGGCTCAGCCTGTTACTGTTGAATGTCGCATCCATAGAACTTCCGTAAGAACCGTATGCATACAGCAGTAAAGGACTGTTGCCATCTCTTTTAAAGCCTTTTTTATAAACAATAGAGATCGGGATTTTAGTCCCGTCTTTTGCTGTGGCAAAAAGTCTTTCCGTAGTATAATTGTCTTTATTGTAGCCACCTAACACTTCCTGCTGTTTCAGCAATGTTCTTTTTCCGGTTTTCAGATCCTGCTCATATTGAGAACTCGGAGTAATCATGGAAGTGTATCCGAAACGGAAATTATCCGTATTATACTCAGGATTTCCTGATGAATAGACGGTATAAGCCGGCTCATCAAATTTTAAAAACTCTTTTTTTCCGGTCTTTCGGTCGTAGATCACCAATTGGGAAAGCCCGTTTTGCCTTTCACTGAATACAAGATAATTTTTAAAGGCACTGATCCCTTGCATCAGGACATCTTTCCTGTGCGGAATAAAGTCTTTCCAGTTTTCAATACCTGTCTTATCCAAAGGTGTTTCCACTACCTTGAAATTAAGAGCATCCTTATTGGTTGTAATTAAAAACTTATCTTCCAGGGAGGTGACATCATACAGAACATCTTTTATTCTCGGCTGGAAAACTTTAAACGTTCCGTTAGGATCATTAGCATCCAGATATCTTGTCTCAGACGAAGTCGTTGCCCGGGACTCGATCATAATAAACTTATTATTCTTCGATTTCCCTACGCCGATATAATTGGTTTTATCTTTCTCTTCATACACCAGAACATCTTTAGCAGGATCTGTACCTAAGGTATGCCTGAAGATCTTTTCCGTTAAAAGAGTTTCCGGATTTTTTGAAGTATAGAAAATCGTTTTGTTATCATTGGCCCATGTTGCAGAACCCGTTGTATTTTTAATCCCGAGATCGGTCGTTTTTCCGGTCGAAAGGTCTTTTAAAAATAATTTATACTGTCTTCTGGACACATCATCCACCCCGTAGATCATTTTCATATTATCCGGGCTGATGTTGAAGCCTGATGCTGCATAATAAGAATGTCCTTCCGCCAGCTGGTCTACATCCAGAAGAATTTCTTCAGGAGCGGTAAGGCTGCCTTTTTTTCTGCAGTATTTGAAGTATTGTTTTCCGGTTTCTGTCCGGCTGTAATAATAATATCCGTCCTTAAAAACAGGTACCGACTCATCCTTTTCCTTGATTCTGGCTTTCATCTCCTGGAACAGCTTTTCCCTGAAAGGTTCAGTATCTTTCATCATACCTTCCCAGTAAGTGTTTTCAGCCTTTAAATAATCAACGACCTTTGTAGAATCTTTTCCTTTTTTAAAATAATCGATCATCCAGTAATAAGGGTCATTTACCTTATCACCATGTATTTCTCTGATATGTTCCTGTTTGTCTGCAACAGGTGCCTTCAGGTTCGGAAACTGCTGAGACTGAAATGTTGATGCACTCATTACTAATAATCCTAAATAAATTTTTTTCATGGTATTTTTTTGATTTTGGATTGATGTCTATGATAGTCCCCACAGATTTTTAAGAAGTACATAAAATGTATGCTCCTCATCCGTTACTTTATGATCTGCTTTGATCAGTGATTTGGCAAACTGTGCAAATTTTACGCGCTCTTCCTCCGTAGAGTCTTCATGGAAGCATCTTGCATGAAATTCAAAGTGGTCTTTCCATTCTTCAGGCTGTAGAAGCGCAAGGGTTTCCAGCTCATTGTCAAGGTTCATTCTGAACGGAAATTCTTCCGCCAGGTATTGCTGTACAAGCATTCCTTCTTCAGGAGCAAATTCCCCGTCTACAGAAGAAAGGATCATTAATAAGTGGTAACCGGCAATTGATTTATTTGACTTTTGCATAATTGTTTTAATATTTCTTTACTAAATAATCTAAACTGTTGTTTTCTAAAATTTTATCAAGGTATTTACCTCTGCTGCTGGAAGCTCTTTGATATGGAGCAAATATCTCTGCAACTTCGTTGAATTCTTTATTCAGCTCTATTAATTCTTCAATTTCGTCCGTACTAAGAGTCTTTTGAGAAAATCGGGTATTGAATTGTACTAGCTTTCTTACTGCAATTTCCTTTTTTACAATTTCTTCTTCTGTAGAATGTAGTGTGCAGATTCCATAGATTCCGTCACAATAAGCAGCCCACTCACTTTCAAAGATTTCATGAAGTCTTTCCTGATCCGGCAGATCATTGTCGAAGATATTATGATAAGCAAAATCCTTATCAGGATGTTTCATTAAATGTTGAATGAAATTTTTCTTGAATTCTGCTTTATATTGTTGGGAATCATTCAGTTCTTTATTCTTTTCAATGAGTGAAATACAGCTTTTACTAAAGTATTTTTCTGTAATCTCACTCTGAAACTCATCATTAAGAGGAGAAGTGATTTTTATACTACGGCTGACAACATAAGAAGCCTGGGGAATCAATTGATTTTGAATCAGCTTTGCCAGCTCGTTTTTTGTGATACCGGCTATATTGCATAGCTTTTCTTCTGTAATGTAATTCTCATTAATATAATCGAAATTTTGTTCCATAGTTTTATACTATTTAACGTAGTCCTTTGCAGGTTGTTTATCAGCAATTTTTCCGTTTTCCAGGATCAGTACAAATGGATTGCTTCTTGCAATCGTTTTGATGGCTGTCCCGTCCATCATTGCGTTTTTAATGGTTTTAAAGGTATTCGGGTCCGTCGAAATTCCATAGATCACGGCTCCTTTCTGAACATTTACTTTAGCCTCCACTTTTTGAAGAAGATCAGCCGGAATTTCTTTTGGATGGTATGAGAAAACCAGAATGGCTTTTGGAGCTTTGATGATCTCTTCCGTAATCTCCATTCCCGTAGGATCTTCGATCTTAAATTTTACGATCTCGGATTTATATCCTTCCTTTACCAGTACAGACTCGTTTTTTCCTTCCTCAATTTTCCATGGGGAACCTTCTTCCCAGTATTTGGTTTCTTTAATATAATCGTCCTGGTTTACTCTTAAAACTTCTCCCGTCTTCTGGTTTTTCAGAGAGTAGAAAGTTTTGTATTCAGAAGGATTTTTATTGATGTTTTCCTTTTCACCTCTGATATCCGTCCCGATCTTATAATCACGGAAATCAATGATCGGTTCATGCATGATTCCCTGAGCCATAATGTAGATCATGATCAAAGAAAATGCACCCAGAATGTAGTATTTAAATTTGCCTGAAGACTCTTTTCTGCTGTTCCCGTACTCATCTTTTTTGCGGAACTCTTTTCTGTACAATACAAACAGAAGAATGAGTCCTGCCAAAAGGGCAACATCTTTAAAGAAACTTTGCCAAGGCGTAAACTTGATCGCATCGCCAAAGCATCCGCAATCCGTTACCACGTTGAAGTAGGCAGAATAAAAAGTAAGGAACCCAAAGAATACACAAAGGGCTATTAATGATGATAAGGTAAATTTCAGCTTTATTTTCAGCAAAAGCATAAATCCGAGGAAAAGCTCAAGCACAACCACAATAATTGAAAACAGAAGGGCAAACTTTTCAAAAAACGGCATGTTGAAGACAGAAGGTGAAAAATATTCTTCCATTTTGAAAGAAAATCCTACCAGATCCACAGCCTTTACAAAGCCTGAAAGGATGAAGATAACAGCAATAATAAAGCGTAATAAACCTTTGATCATGTTAAATAGTTTTGGGTTCGAATTGATTATTTTTTTCAGAGAACTTGATCAGACAGAAAACAGCATAATTCAGCATATCGAAATAGTTGGCGTCAAGGCCTTCAGAAACGATGGTTTTTCCCTGGTTGTCCTCAATTTGTTTGGTTCTTAAAACTTTCTGATAAATAAGATCTGTGATGGAAGAGATTCTCATATCTCTCCATGCTTCGCCATAGTCATGGTTCTTTTTTTCCATTAAGGCTCTGGCTTCATTAGCATACTTGTCATACAGACCTAAAATTTCTTCCTTATTTTCGTTAAAATCATTGGAAAGTCCTTTCTCAAGCTGGATAAGCCCAATGATCGAATAGTTGACAATTGCGATAAATTCATCTTCTTCACTCTCATCCACCATTTTTTTATCGGTCATCTGCAGTGTACGGATCCTGTTGACTTTAATGTAGATCTGATCTGTAATGGAACTTGGCCTTAAAACCCTCCATGCTGCACCGTAATCCTGTAGCTTTTTACCGAAAAGATCACGACACTGACTAATAACTTTCTCGAATTGTACTGACGTTTTTAGCATAAATTTTCTTAATCTTCCAAATATACGAATTCGGTTTTGTTTATGAGTAATGAGTTGAGGGATTCGGGATGGAAGAGAGTGTGTAAAGTTTTGAGTTTAATGTTTGAGATATGGAACCATATAATATCTCTAATTTCTCTGTCTTCTGGTCTTCATCATAAATACGTTTTACATAAATAGACCAATACATCTCACAAATTCCTAATTTTGCAGTAAATAATAGATTCTCATGTCCTCAAACCCTCAAACTCTCAAACCCTCAGATTTTCCCACCTATTCAATCAACTGTAACGGCCGTCTGATACAGCTCGACGTTCCAAAAATCATGGGCATCCTGAATCTTACTCCTGATTCTTTTTCCGATGGAGGAAGGTTCAATAATGAAAAAGCCGCATTGGAGCAAGCTGAAAAACTGTTGAAAGAAGGAGCGGAGATTATCGATATCGGTCCGCAGTCTACCCGGCCCAATGCTGAATTTCTAAGCAGTGAAGAAGAGATAAGCAGGATCGGAAATATGATCTCCAGGATTAAGAAAGAATTTCCGGAAGTACTGATCTCCCTCGATACTTTTTACGCTGATACCGTGAAGTTTGGATTTAATGAAGGAATTGACATGATCAATGATATTTCAGGAGGGCAGTATGATGAAAAAATGTTTGCCACAGCAGCAGAAACGAAGCTTCCTTATATTCTGATGCATGTCAACCCTTCTTATGAGACCATGCATGATAAAATCAGATTTGAAGATGTCATATTGGAGCTTAACCGGTATTTTTCTGAAAAGGTCAATATGCTCCTGCAAAAAGGAGTGAATGATATTATTCTTGACCCTGGCTTCGGCTTTGGCAAAACCGTGGAAGATCAGATGAAAATGATTGGTGAAGTCAGGTATCTTGGATTTGGAAAACTTCCTTTGCTGATAGGGATTTCCAGAAAATCATTTATTTATAAGCCTCTTGGTAAGTCACCTCTGGATATCAATGAGGAAACCCAGAAGCTTCACCTGAAAGTATTGGAACAGGGAGCGAAAATTTTAAGGGTTCATGATGTCGCTGAAGCAAAGGCGACGCTCACCCGATTTTTACAGAAAAAATAAAAAGTGTTAAAAAAACTTGTGAGTAATTAAAATGTTTATACATTTGCAACATGAATTTTACGAATCAGAAAAATAGTATTGTCATTTCTATTATTGCTGTTGTCATTGATAACAGTAAGGAGACGGCATTTTAAAATAGATTTTAATTTAAATTATATACAGGCCGTTTCATATTTGAAACGGCTTTTTTTGTTTTAATTTTTTATTTGTACAGAATATGTATCAGCTATTAGTAGTAATTATTATCGTCATTATTATTCCCTTGCGTCTGTGAGAAGGAAGGTGTATGACCGTACATATATTGAGCCCTCTCACAGCGTGAGAGGGCTTTTTTTATTCCCATTTGTTAATTTTTAACCACTATAATATGTATTACAACGATGACACAGTCATTTATTTTGACGGAAATTTCATGAAAGCCAAAGAAGCAGGAACAGATCTGTACGGGCAATCGCTTCACTACGGATATTCTGTTTTTGAAGGGATAAAATCTTACAGCACAGATCATGGAACAAGGATCTTTAAAGCAGAAGAACACTATGAAAGACTGAAAAGATCAGCAGAACTGATGCATATTCCGTTCGACTATTCTGTGGAGCAGCTTACAGGGCTTACTTATGAGCTTTTAGAACGTAACGGATTCACAGATGCTTATATCCGTCCTTTAATAACGTGTTCACCCAATATGTCCCTTTCAAAAGGGAAAAGATCTTATCTCTCCCTGTTAGCCTGGGAATGGAATAACGGATATCTGGCAGATAAAATGAAGATCATGACTTCAGCATTTCAGCGTCCCAATCCTAAAGCGTTCAGAGTAGAAGCAAAAGTTGGAGGCCATTATGTAAACTCTATCCTTGCCTGCCAGGACGCGAAAGATAAAGGCTACGATGAAGCCCTTGTTTTGGATGAAAACGGATATGTAGCCGAAAGTTCCGGAGCGAATGTTTTTTACGAAAAGGATGGAAAGCTGTTTACCCCTGCAAAAGGAAGCATCCTTCCCGGAATTACAAGACAGACGGTATTTGAGATATGTGATACGTTGGATATTCCTGTTCAGGAAACCTTCTTTAAGCCCGAAGAAATGAGAGGAGCCGATGCTGCATTTTTCTGTGGTACTGCAGCTGAAATCGTTGCCCTGGATTCTTTGGATGATGTGCCTTTCACCAAAAACTGGGAAGATACAGCCAGTGAAAAGGTACAGCAGGCTTATCTGAAGCTGGTGAGAGTTTTGTCATTGTAAATTTTTGGAATTTAAATAATTGATTACCAGTTAAATAAATGTGTTTTTCAAACAGTTGAATATTGTAGTTTTCAGAAAATTTGAAAATGAAAACAATATTACAAGCTGTAGTTTTGGACCAAAATTAAATAAAAAATATCATTTATGAATTCCGAAAAAAGGGGGCAAGGTACCGGAGAACAGGATTTTAAAGAGATGAGAAGAATAACAAATGAAGGATAATATGTTAAATAAATATTCAAAAACATTCACACAAAACAGTGAACAGCCCGCCGCAAAAGCAATGTTGTACGGGATAGGCTTTACAGAAGAGGATATGAACAAGGCTCAGGTCGGAATTGCCAGCATGGGCTATGACGGAAATACCTGTAATATGCACCTCAACGATCTGGCCGGAATGGTAAAGAAAGGAACATGGGATCATGGGCTAGCCGGGCTGATATTCAATACAATAGGAGTAAGTGACGGAATGAGCAACGGGACAGACGGAATGCGCTATTCACTGGTAAGCCGTGATGTGATTGCCGACAGTATTGAAGCGATTTGCGGAGCACAGTATTACGACGGACTTATCGCCTTGCCGGGTTGTGATAAGAATATGCCTGGAACCATCATTGCAATGGGGAGGCTGAACAGACCTTCCATAATGGTATATGGAGGAACGATTGCTCCGGGATGCTATAAAGGGGAGCCGCTCAATATTGTTTCAGCCTTTGAAGCTTTAGGTAAAAAGATTGCCGGAGAGATCTCTGAAGAAGATTTTAACGGGGTGATTAAAAATTCCTGCCCCGGTGCAGGAGCCTGTGGCGGGATGTATACCGCCAATACTATGGCCTCAGCAATAGAAGCGTTAGGAATGAGCCTTCCGTATTCCTCTTCCAATCCTGCTTTAAGCAAAGAGAAACAGGATGAATGTCATGAAGCCGGAAGATATCTGAAGACATTGTTGGAAAAAGATATTAAACCATCTGATATCATGACCCGTAAAGCTTTCGAAAACGCACTTCGTATGATCGTTATTCTTGGAGGAAGCACCAACGCAGTATTACATTTTATAGCGATGGCTAAAAGCGTGGGGGTACCGTTGACTCAGGATGATTTTCAAAAGATGAGCGACCGTACACCTGTTCTGGCAGACCTTAAGCCAAGCGGAAAATACCTTATGCAGGATCTGCATAATCATGGAGGAATACCGGCAGTAATGAAATACCTTTTAAAGGAGGGATTCTTACACGGAGACTGCTTGACGGTTACCGGAAAGACATTAGCCGAAAACCTTGAAAATATTCCTGATCTGGATTTTAATAAGCAGAAGATCATACGACCTCTTTCAGAACCGGTAAAAGTAACAGGGCACCTGAGAATATTATATGGTAATCTTGCCGAAAAGGGAAGTGTTGCCAAGATTACCGGAAAAGAAGGGGAACGCTTTGTAGGAAAGGCCCGGGTATTTGATGGTGAGAAAAATCTTATCAGAGGTATTCAGGATGGAACGGTCCGGCATGGAGATGTCATCGTCATTCGGAACGAAGGGCCTAAAGGGGCTCCCGGAATGCCGGAAATGCTGAAGCCGACCAGTGCTCTGATCGGAGCAGGGTTGGGGAGCAGTGTTGCTCTGATCACGGATGGAAGGTTCAGTGGAGGGACTCATGGTTTCGTAGTAGGGCATATTACGCCGGAAGCTTATGAAGGAGGTCTGATTGCTTTTGTTGAGAATGATGACCTTATCGAAATAGATGCGGTCAACAATACCATACAGCTCAAAGTTTCAGAACAGGAAATTGAAAGACGAAAACAGGGATGGAAAAAGCCTTCACTTAAAGTACAGAAAGGATTACTCTATAAATATGCATTAACCGTATCATCAGCTGCTGAAGGCTGTGTAACGGATGAAATCTCATAATCACAATATCATGGAGAATTTAAACAGATCGACCATAACAGAACTTAGCGGAAGCCGGATCATACTGGAAGCTTTTCTTCAGGAAGGGGTAAAAACAGTTTTCGGATATCCGGGAGGAGCGATCATCCCTATTTATGATGCGCTTTACGATTATCAGGATAAACTGGAACATATTCTTGTCCGCCACGAACAGGCAGCTGTACATGCGGCACAGGGACTTGCGAGGGTATCAGGTGAAGTAGGAGTGGTACTGGCAACAAGCGGGCCCGGAGCGACCAACCTTGTAACAGGTCTTGCTGATGCGCTATTGGATAATACACCTGTTGTTTGTATTACAGGACAGGTATTTGAACATCTTTTAGGAACAGATGCCTTTCAGGAAATTGATGTGATGAATGTGACAAGTCCTGTTACCAAATGGAATTATCAGGTCACCGATGCTAATGAGCTGCCGGAAGTACTGGCAAAAGCATTTTATATCGCAAGATCGGGCCGTCCCGGGCCTGTATTGATTGATGTAACCAAAAATGCCCAATTGCAGCATATCCTGTTTAAAGGCTATTCTCCATGTCATTCATTAAGGAGCTATAAACCTGATCCTGTTCCCTGTAGGGAAAATATAGAAAAAGCGGCAGATCTCATCAATAATGCAGACAGACCTTTCATTATTGCCGGGCAGGGGATCATGTTGGGAAAAGCTGAAAAAGAATTTATAAAGTTTGCTGAAAAGTCAGGAATTCCGGTGGCATGGACTGTCTTAGGAATGAGTGCTATTCCTACAGATCATCCGCAGGCTGTTGGTATGGTGGGAATGCACGGCAACTATGGCCCTAATGTTCTGACCAATGAATGTGATGTCCTTATTGCAGTCGGAATGCGCTTTGACGACAGGGTTACCGGAAGGCTTGATCAATACGCCACACAGGCAAAGATCATTCATCTGGATATTGATAAGGCGGAGATCGATAAAAATGTAAAAGCAGACGTACCGGTATTGGGAAACTGCAAAGAAACCCTGCCTCTTCTTACCGCTTTGATCAGAGAAAGAAGACATCCGGAATGGCGCCAGAAGTTTGCATACTGTTTTGAAATTGAGGATAGTACCCTGATCAGTAAAGAATTATATCCGTTGGAAGGAGAGATTACAATGGGAGAGGTCATCCGCTGTCTTAATGATATGACAGCAGGTGAAGCTGTTATTGTGACAGATGTGGGACAGCATCAGATGTCTGCCTGCCGGTATTCGCGCTTTAAGCACTCCAGAACCCATATTACAAGTGGAGGATTGGGTACGATGGGATTTTGTCTTCCCGCGGCAGTAGGAGCGGCATATGGAGAAAAGGACCGTCCGGTCATTGCCATAATGGGAGACGGAGGTGCCCAGATGAATATTCAGGAATTGGGAACCATTATGCAGTACCGTCCTGAGGTCAAAATTTTAATTCTTAATAACTGCTATCTGGGAATGGTAAGGCAGTGGCAGGAATTATTTCATGAAGAAAGGTATTCGTCCGTAGATATCCAGAGCCCGGATTTTGTGCAGGTGGCCAAAGGATATGGCATTGAAGGCTGCAGGGTAGCTCAGAGAGGAGAGCTTGATAATGCCCTTCGTAAAATGCTTGATCATAAAGGCGCTTTCCTTCTTGAAGTGATGACAGGAAAAGAGCATAATGTATTTCCGATGATTCCACAGGGGAAAAGTGTTTCAGAGATTGTATTGAGTAATAAATAGATTAAAAAAAGAAAAAGATGAGAACAGAACATAAAGAATATACCATTACGGCATATACAGAAGATTATTTAGGGCTGATCAGCCGGATCAATGCCATTTTTTCAAGAAGAAGGATTTCCATGGTGACTTTTCATGTAGGACCTTCTGAAACAGATCGTGTAAAAAAGTTCGTGATCGTGATACGGGAAGCTGAAGAATCAGTTCAGAAGATTACCCGGCAGATGGAAAAGCAGGTGGATGTACTGGAAGTACATTATCATAAAAATCCACATTTCACGGCAATGGAATATGCCAGCTAAATATAAAATTAAAGTTGTTTAAAAGCTTTATGTAAAACCATGAAGATGACCATTGAAGTTATTTTAAGTGACAGGTTCGTTCACTTAAGTTTTGTCTTATAACTTATCCGGTATCATTTTAAGCTCATTGAACCGGAGTGCTTAAAATAAAAAATGTGGTGTAATAAGGGCTTAGACAATTTCATGAATCAAAATAATCAAATAACAAATAAAATCAAAAAAATGGCAAAATTGAATTTTGGCGGAGTTGAAGAAAACGTAGTAACAAGAGATGAGTTTCCTTTGGAAAAGGCTCAGGAAGTATTAAAAGAGGAGGTAGTAGCCGTTATCGGATATGGAGTACAGGGACCTGGACAGGCGCTCAATCAGAAAGATAACGGAATTAATGTCATTGTTGGACAGAGAAAGAACTCAAAATCCTGGGATAAGGCAGTTGCAGACGGATTTGTACCGGGAGAAACTTTATTTGAGATTGAAGAAGCGCTGGAAAAAGGAACGATCATCTGCTACCTTTTGAGTGATGCAGCACAGATAGAATACTGGCCTACAGTAAAAAAGCATCTTACGCCGGGGAAAGCATTGTATTTCTCTCATGGTTTCGGGATTACCTTTAATGAGCGTACAGGAATTGTTCCTCCTGCAGATGTGGATGTATTCCTGGTAGCGCCAAAAGGTTCCGGAACCTCATTAAGAAGAATGTTTTTGCAAAACAGAGGTCTGAACAGCAGTTTTGCCGTATACCAGGATGCTACAGGAAAGGCAGGGGATAGGGTAACTGCATTGGGAATTGCGATCGGAAGCGGTTATTTGTTTGAAACCGACTTTAAAAAAGAAGTATACAGTGATCTTGCCGGAGAGCGGGGAACGCTGATGGGAGCGGTACAGGGAATATTTGCAGCACAGTATGATGTATTAAGGAAAAACGGGCACAGTCCTTCCGAAGCCTTTAACGAAACCGTTGAAGAACTTACCCAATCACTGATGCCGCTGGTTGCTGAAAACGGAATGGACTGGATGTATGCGAATTGCAGTACAACCGCTCAGAGAGGAGCACTGGATTGGTGGAAACGCTTTAGAGACGCTACTTCGCCTTTATTTGAAGAGCTGTATGATAATGTAGCCAAAGGAAATGAAGCCCAGCGTTCAATTGATAGCAACAGCAAACCTGATTACAGGGAAAAGCTGGAAGCGGAATTGACTGAGTTGAGGGAAAGTGAAATGTGGAAAGCCGGGAAAACCGTTCGTAGTCTTAGGCCGGAGAATAATTAAACAACCTGAAAAAGATGATGAAAGAAGAAATAGGCTCCTCTGTTTTGGAGAATGTCTGTAAAGCAGAGGAAAGGCTCAGAAATGTAGTTGTAAAAACCCCTTTAGCCGTCAATAATAATCTTTCTTCCGTTTATGGAGCAGGAATAAGCTTTAAAAGGGAAGACCTTCAGCAGGTAAGATCTTACAAGATCAGGGGAGCTTATAACAAAATGGCAACGATGTCCCCGGAAAACCTTGCCAAAGGAGTGGTCTGTGCCAGTGCAGGGAATCATGCCCAGGGAGTAGCTTTTGCATGCAATACGATGAAAGTAAAAGGAACTATTTTCATGCCTTTGCCTACTCCCGGACAAAAGCTGGAACAGGTAAAAATGTTTGGAGGTATCTATATCGATGTTGTTTTGTATGGAGACACCTTTGATGAAGCAAAAGATGCTGCGATGAGGTTTTGCAGGGAGAATAACGGAGCGTTTATTCACCCGTTCGATGATCCTGCGATTATTGAAGGACAGGCCACAGTAGGAATGGAAATCCTTGAACAGACGGAAGAGCCAATAGATTATCTCTTTGTCCCGATCGGAGGGGGAGGATTAGCGGCAGGAATCTGCTCCGTGTTTCAGGAGCTGTCACCACAGACAAAGATCATTGGAGTAGAGCCTTCAGCGGCTGCAAGTATGAAAAAGGCAATGGAAAAAGGCAAGCCGGTACTTGTTGAAAAAATAAGCAGGTTTGTGGATGGGGCAGCTGTACAGCAGGTAGGAGAGATTACTTTTGAGCTTTGTAAAAATGTGCTGTCTGATATGGTGACGGTAGATGAAGGGCTGGTATGTCAGACTATTCTTTCATTATATAATAAAGATGCGATTGTTGTAGAACCCGCAGGAGCACTTTCTGTGGCGGCTCTGGAAAAGTACAGGGAAGAGATTAAAGGGAAAAATGTAGTCTGCATCATCAGTGGAAGCAATAACGATATTACCCGTATGGAGGAAATCAAAGAAAAAGCGCTGCTGTATGCTGGCCTGAAGCATTACTTCCTGGTCAGATTTCCTCAGCGTCCCGGAGCATTGAAAGCTTTTGTCATGGATGTATTAGGGCCTGATGATGACATTACCTACTTCGAATACACCCAGAAAAATTCAAAAGAAAAGGGGATCGCGGTTGTAGGGATTGCCTTGAAACAAAACACGGACTTCAGTCCATTGATCGATAAGATGAAAAAGTATGATTTTTTTGTGAATTATCTGAACAATGATCCGTCTTTAATGAATCTTCTTATCTGAAAAACACAATCAGGCAGACGCTGAAAGCCTTATGATGTTAAGATTTTAAATTCAGCCACGGATACACGGATCTCTTTTAGCAAATCAATTCATGTATCCGTGGTATTATTTTCTATGTTTCAGTGGCAATGATAATAAGAATGCGGCTCACGAAGTGAGCCGCATTCTTATTATTTATCTTTCAAGCGTAAAATCCGGAATGATCTTCGGACGTTCCGTTTCATTAGCTACTTTCCAGGATGTTCTGTACATCCATTCAGTCATTTTATAAAGCTTTTTGTAGTTGATGTTTTCAGATTCATCCTGTGGCGTATGGTATTGATCATGCAGTACGCTGGTAAAGAATACGGCAGGAATTCCAATTTTAGCGTAAGGCAGATGATCACTTCTGAAGTAGAAATATTCGGCATGATTTGGGGAGTCCCAATCTTTCAGATACTTGAACTTTGTACTTTCATTATTAGCCTCTTCAGCCATTTTTACCAGTTCTTCAGAATTTTTATGAGGAGTATTTCCTCCCAGCAGGGCGGCTTCATTATTGTCATTTCTCCCGATCATATCACCATTCAGAACAGCTACGATTTTCTCTTTCGGAACGACGGGGTGCGCGGCATGCCATCTGGAGCCCAGTAAACCTCTTTCTTCGGCACCATGGAATACAAATAGAATACTTCTTTTTCCCGGCTGTTTTTTGTAGGCTCTTGCCATGGCCAGCATAGCCACGCATGTGCTGGCATTGTCATCGGCACCGTTGTAGATGGTATCATTTTTTACAGGATGTCTGATCCCGTCGTGATCCTGATGTCCGCTTAGCAATACATATTCGTTTTTAAGAGAAGGATCGGTACCTTCTATTTTTCCGATGATGTTTACAGAAGGGTATTTGTATGTTTCTGTGATCAGGTTCAAAGAAACTTTAGGATTGTTTTTTACCCAGTCTGCATTTTCTCTTTTGATCCAGAGAACGGGAATATTATTGGTGATCTTTTCCCTTAATCCTTCCACGCCATAGCTGCCTCTGGTCATTTGAGGAAGTACCTCTGCCCAGCTTTGTTCAGAAATATCATCTGTAATGAAAATAATTGCTTTGGCTCCCAGCTGATAAGCTGTGTCGTAGTATTTCATCCGCACAAATCCGGGATATCGTCTTACAAAAAGGGTCATATCTTTCGGAATGTTTTTGTCAGAAGCATGTATGGCAAGAACTTTTCCCTTAACATTTAATCGGGAAAGCTCTTCCGGCTCTGCATTTCCGGCGTATACAATTTCAGCATCAACAGATGCATTTACAGGTTCTGCAACCAGAAAGTCTTTCCACAGATTCAGATTGGCATCTTCAATCTTTAAGCTGCTTTGAGGAATAATCTGATGCCTGTACATATCAAAGAACTGGAAGAATGTCCCGTTATCTCCGGCGGGCTTCATTCCTGCTTCTTTAGCTTTGTCGGCAAGCCACATAGAGACCTTTAATTCGTCTAAAGTTCCTGCTTCACGTCCCCAAAACTGATCAGCGGCCAACTCATACATATCTTTCCGCAGGTCCGCTTCTTTGATAGCGGAGACCAATGGCTTCTTATAATTCTGAGCATTTCCAATAGTGAATAGTAAAAAGCTCAGTAAAGAAAAAATATAACTTTTATTCATCAGAATTTTTAATTGAAGTTAGCCAATTTTTCAGAGAACTGTTTTGAAAATTCCTTTCGGTCTTCTTCCAGCTTTTCCTGTGTAGAAGGTAAAATATAATTAAAAAGGATCTTGTCTTCAGGGTCTAAAAAGATGATTTCCTTTTCATTTCCATCGATCATCTGTGAGAAAATTTCCCACATCGGAGTGTCTTTTAACTTTAATAATTCAAAAAACTGTTCGGCTTTGATTTCGATTTTCTGCATGCTCTTTTTTATCTATTGTCGTTGAATACTTTTGAAAAACATTTCAAAATTAAAGATTTTACCCTTCCCGGAACATTAAAATTCCAAAAACTTCAGTTTAAACTGGATGGCAAAGTTCTCTTTGAAATGAGGAGTCGCATAATAGCCCACCCTGTAGAATACCCCGAGATTGAAATAGCTGGAAAGGAAATTGTTCCATTCCAATCCCACTTCCTGGTATAAATGATCAAGCTTTCTGAACTTAAACTGGTGGTATTCCCTGTGTTCCATATCTCCTATGGTTCCCCTTAATACAAAATCAAAGCTGGAAACATTATGCCCAAAACTTTTGAAATACCAGGGTAGTTTATGGGTGAAATAATAAGCTACGAATTTATCATTGTAATACTTTCCGCCTTCCAGCGTTGCAAAACCGAGGAAAGAGGTAAGGTTGAAATTAAAATCTTTCCCCGGAGAAGCCAGTCCGTTCATGGTAAAGTTTTTCCAGATCGGTGCCTCGCCTAAAACAACTCCGCCATACAGTCTGAAACCGGTAGTTCCGATCGGTGTTTTGAAATTATGAACAAAAAGCGCGTCAAAACGTGAGTAATTGAAATCCCCGCCCAGCATTCTGTAGCTCTGCTCATAATTAAAATAAAGCTCAGGATATTTCTGATCGATCAGCGATTTTCCCTGAGGAGTCATGATATTGGTGGAGTTCGGAGAATATTTTAAGGTAAACAGGGTGTTGAAATTCTTATAGGAAGTTCCTCTGTCTCTGAACTGATAGTCAAATTCAGCTTCCTCTATATTTCTTCTTACCGCAAAAGCAAGGGTAAGGCCGTTCGTTACATCATTCAGATAAGACAGAGAAGCCCCTTTAAAATGGAAATATTTATCATTATTCAGGTTATTTCCAAAGTTCATCATTCGCATTTTGAAATTCCAGAGTCTTCTGTAAAACTCCCCTGAAGCGGTTACATCATCGTAAAATTCAAATCTGAAAAATGAATTTTTCTCTAGGGTGGTCTTCATATCGAGCCCCATTCCGTATTTCCACCTTCTGTCTTTTACACCATATGCAAAATAATAATCCGGAGAGAAATAAGGATTGAAATTTTCATTCATTTTGGCTTTTAATCCAAGTCTGAACCCTTCATAAGAGTTGTAGTTTACAATTTCATCTACTGCAAAATCTACAGATCCCACTCTGATCTGTCCATTCAGTAAACCGGATAATATCTGTGCCTTGCTGTCTATTTTGTATTTTCTTCCTAAGCTGTCGATCGTTTTATAGGTATTCTGTTCTCTGCTGGTCAGAGAATCGGTTCTGTACTTGTCCATTGAATGCCCGTCAATGCTTTTTACTGAAAAGGTATACCCTTTGAAATCTTTAGAATTTTCGTCGATAGGAGATTCAAAATCAAAATATTTGGAAGTCAGGAAGGCATAGGTCCCAAAGCTTTTCTTGTTTTTTTTGTTGAGGCGGTCTTTATCATCCATAGCCATTTTACCCATCTTAAGCTTTGCTTTTTCGTGGGCAAGGAACCATTTGTTATTGTAAAAGATCCAGGTACTGGTGATGATCCCGTCATTCTTATTTTTGCTGAAATTTTCAATTTTCTTGATCCCGTAGGTCTCTGTATCTACATAGATGGAGCCGTTGTACTTCCTTTTCCTGTCAGGGTTTTTGTAATTGACCTCACGGAAACGGATCACAAAATTTTTTCTTCCGTCAAGCTCAATCGTATCGGATAGGAAATACCTGTAAAGCCCTCTGTTCTCCAGCTTCACCTGTTCAGGAATAACGTCCCTGTTGCTCTGCTGAAGAGCGATCATTTCATAGATAGGCTGTTTCAGACCGGAGATCCGGTTATCGAGGATATTAATTTTCTCTCCGTACTTTTTTGAGTACAGAAATTCCTGAGCTCTTTCCCAAAGGAAGAGTTTACTTTTTGAAAAGATCTTTCTGGCGTTGATGTTATTTAAAGAATCCTTTTCCCTTTTTTTCTTGAAAACATTCAGGTCATTGAAATACTCCTGAAATTGAGAGATGCTGTCTTCATCAATATCCAGGGAAATTTTTTCGTAGGATTTAAAGGAGTAGGAGCCTAAGCTTTTGGGTGAATTTTCATTGAATAGCTGATTGACTTTTTTTAGAATTTCCAAAGCCCTGGGATCACTTTTATCCTCAATGACTATGGCATCAATAGCCGTTGTTTTTGAAGATTTTCTGCGGAGAGAAACTTCCATGCTACTTTCAAAGGCCGTATTTTCTTTCTGATAAGATTCTGCCTCGATCTCTATACTGTTGCATACTGTTTTGAATTCCAGAATTCCCTGCTCATTGGTATAGCCGAGGATTTTATTGTCACACGAGATTTTAGCATTGGGGACAGGGCTTTGGCTGGTGTCATCCAAAACTTTTATTTTTGATTGCGAATACCCCAAAAAGTGTATCAGACAAAATAATAACAGTAACCCCCTTTTCATGTAAAAAAACTAGGTCAAAAGTAGTAATATTTATTCTGTTAGAAAAGTTTTTAAGAGAGGTTAACATTGATTTAATCTAATGTGCTGATGGGTGTTTTTCATCAAATATTGAGGTTGATATTGACGGACATATCCGGTACCGGATCATCTTTCTGGTTTTTCTGATAATTTCCCATAAAAAAGCTCCTGAACTTAATGCATTCAGGAGCTTAATATTGTAAAGGAAGCTTTATATTCCTAAAGTGTCAAAGCTTTTTGGTAAGCGTTTTCCAAACCGTCAAGATTTTTACCCCCTGCTGTAGCAAAGCCCGGGTTTCCGCCTCCGCCACCCTGGATCTCTCTGGCAAGATCTTTTACGATGGCTCCGGCCTGGTAATCCGCTGCAAGGTCATCGGAAACCCCCACCGTAATCATTGGTTTGCTATCAGCATCAGAAAGAATAACGGTCACTGAAGTCGGGATCTCCCTTTTCAGCTGAAATACGATGTCCTTGACAGAGCCTGCATCCAGAGAAGTTTTCTTTACCAGAAGCTGCTTATTGCCTTTCTGCTCATAAGCGTTTTTCCAGTCGCTGATTTCTCCTTTTGCCTTTTCCTTTTTAAGGGCATCTACTTCTGCCTTTAATGAAGCATTTTCTTCGATCAGTTTCTCGATAGATCTTACAACATCTTTGGATTTTAGCAGTTGGGAAAGTTCAAGGACCTGTTTCTCAAGATTGTTGAAGTATTCTTCAGATTTATCTCCCGAAATGGCTTCAATTCTTCTGATCCCTGCAGCTGCAGAACCCTCGGAAACGATCTTAAAATGACCGATTTCACTGGTGTTCTTTACATGGGTCCCACCACAAAGTTCCTTAGAGCTTCCAAACTGGATCATCCTTACGTTGTCACCGTATTTTTCCCCAAACAAAGCCATTGCTCCCTTATCCAAAGCCTCCTGAATAGGAATGCTTCTGAACTCCTGTAAAGCAATACGCTCTTTGATCTTCTTGTTTACCTTTTCTTCAATCAATGCGAGTTCTTCCTCTGTCATTTTGTTGAAATGAGAGAAGTCGAAACGCAGATAATCAGGACCTACATAAGAACCTTTCTGTTCTACATGAGTTCCTAAAACCTCTCTTAATGCCTCATGAAGTAGGTGAGTTACAGAGTGGTTAGCCTGAGAGTTTTTTCTGTCAGCGGCATTTACCTTAGCATAGAAAACAGCTCCGGCATCTTTGGGAAGACCGTTGATCAGTGATATGATCAGTCCGTTTTCTTTCTTTGTTTCCAATACTTCAAAACTTTCAGCAGCATTCTCAAGAACTCCTTTATCTCCAACCTGTCCACCGCCTTCAGGGTAGAAAGGAGAGCTGCTTAATACAACCTGGTAAAATTCTCCGTCTTTATTTTCTACCTTTCTGTATCTTGTAATATAAGTTTCAGATTCGATCTGGTCATAACCGACAAAATTTTCGTCTCTTTCCTCTAAAGTAACCCAGTCGTATACTTTTTGAGCAGAATCAGCCTTGGAGCGCTGCTTTTGTTTTTCCATTTCCGCTTCGAACCCTTTCTCATCAATGGTCAGCCCTTTCTCCTCTGCGATAATTCTTGTCAGGTCATCAGGGAAACCATAGGTGTCATATAATTCAAATACTTCTTCACTTGGAAGCACTTTAGCATTGTTGGCAATGGTCTGCTGGATCAGTTTCTCAACTCTGATCAATCCGTTTTCAATCGTTTTTAAGAATGAATCTTCCTCACTCTTGATCACTTCAGCAACCAGCTTACCCTGCTTTTCGATTTCCGGGAAGAAAGTTCCCATCTGTTCCTGTAAAACAGCAACTAACTTGTAAAGGAAAGGTTCTTTCATATCCAGGAATCTGTAAGAATAAGAAATTCCTCTTCTCAAAATTCTTCTGATCACATAGCCAGCTCCTCCGTTGGAAGGCAGCTGTCCGTCTGCAATAGCAAAAGAAACCGCTCTGATATGGTCTACTACCACGCGGATCGCAATATCTTTCTCATCTTCTAAAATCCCTGTGTATTTCTTGCCTGAAAGTTCTTCAACTTTAGAAATCAACGGTGTGAAAACATCTGTGTCATAGTTCGAGGATTTCCCCTGAAGTGCCATACAAAGACGCTCAAAGCCCATTCCCGTATCTACGTGCTGAGCCGGAAGTTTTTCCAAAGACTTGTCAGCCTTTCTGTTGAATTCCATGAAAACCAGGTTCCATACTTCCACCACCTGCGGATGATCCTGGTTGACCAATGTAATTCCCGGAACTGCCGCTTTTTCCTCAGGAGTTCTCAGATCGATATGGATCTCTGAGCATGGTCCGCATGGTCCGCTTTCACCCATTTCCCAGAAGTTATCTTTTTTATTTCCGTTGATGATCCTGTCCTCTGAAATATGAGATTTCCAGAAGTCATAAGCATCCTGGTCTCTGTCAAGATTCTCGGAAGCATCTCCTTCAAAGATCGTTACATATAAATTTTCTTTTGGAATTCCGTATACTTCAGTCAGTAATTCCCAGGCAAAAGCAATAGCCTCTTTCTTGAAGTAGTCCCCAAAAGACCAGTTTCCTAACATTTCGAACATGGTGTGGTGGTAAGTATCTCTACCTACATCATCCAGGTCATTATGCTTTCCTGAAACTCTCAGACACTTCTGTGTATCGGCAATTCTAGGGGCGGTAGGCGTTTTGTAGCCCAGGAAAAAATCCTTGAACTGCGTCATTCCTGAGTTGGAAAACATAAGGGTAGGGTCGTCTTTCAGCACGATAGGAGCTGAAGGAACGATAAGGTGATCTTTACTTTTAAAATAATCTAAAAATTTTTGACGTATCTCTTGTGATGTCATAGTATTGCTTTTGCTTTTTTTAATATCAAATTTTGATAAGATGCAAATTTAAGATTTTTAGGTGATTTAATATTCAATATTCAATATTTTCGAAGATGTTTTATTAAATGCCGGACATAATAATGAGTCATCGTTTTAAATGATTCCTGAGATAGGGGTTAGCCGGAAAAGGTTGTAATGGAGGAAACAGATGGTGGATTGATGTTTTTTAAAGTAAGGTCAGTGAAATTTTAGACAATAAAATACTTGGCAAAAGCGCTTTGCTTTGTGATAAATGGAAGCTCATGTCGTATTTTTTCTTAAACCTGTAAGATTTGTAGGGTTACAAGGAAATTTAAGATAATTTTATTCATAAGTGTAAATCCGGTTAAAAATGAAATACAACATTGTATGTTTGAATAACAGGTCGCATATCCGGGAGATAACAAGAATTCATTTTGCGGGATAATCCATTGAAATACCTTACCTTGGAGACAAAATTTTACCCTTTTTTATGAGTATAAAACTGTAATACACCTTATCCAAAATGATGAAAGATGAAATATTTAAAGATTGGATCGAACAATATTCCGGGCCTCTTTTAAAGAAAGCCCTGTATGTATTGTCCAATAAAGAAGATGCACAGGATGTCGTTCAGGAAGTTTTTCTGGCTGCCTACTCGGCCTATGACTCTTTTGAAGGAAAAAGTCAGCCCTTAACCTGGCTGATGGCTATTCTCAACAGAAAAGTTGCAGACTTTTACCGGAAGAAATACAGATCTGAACCCAATGTCAGACTCGATCATTTTTTTGATGAAACAGGATCATGGAAAAGTAATGATGTTTTGACAGATTGGAATGTCTCAGGAAAAGGAGATGAGCTCTTAGATAATAATGATTTTAACAAAACACTGGAAGAATGTATCGAGGAATTACCCGCCAGGTGGAAAATTTTGCTAAAAATGTATTATATCGAAGAAAAAAAAGCACCAGAAGTGAGTCAGGAATTAAATGTTTCAACGACTAACTTATGGAAGATCCTCCAGAGGAGTCGGATGCAGCTCCGTGAATGTCTGGAATTTAACTGGTTTTCAAGATTGTAAAAGCGTAAAATGATAAAAAAGATCCTACATATATTATTTCTGCCATGCAGTGAGGCTACACTGCTGATGGAGAAGCGGAATGCCCAATCTATTTCTGCCAAAGAAAACAGGAGACTGAGTCTGCATCTGATGATCTGCAAATGGTGCAAGATATATAATGAAAAGCTGAAAGTCCTGGATGCCATTTTCGAAAAGACATTTTCAGAAAAGAAAACTGAAATTAATGAGTCTGAAATTCAGGATTTTAAAAATAAAATGATCAATAAATTAAATTTTTAAGAAAATTTTGTCAGGATTTTAAAAATGCCCCGACTATACTTCTGAAAACAATGAAGTATTAATGTAAAATTTTAAAACATGGTCGGAACAGTACAGAAATCTAATCAAAATCAATTATCCCGTGTGGGGTATTACATCTCGCTTTTCGGAGCCGCACTTATTTTACTCTGGATCGGTATTTTCAAGTTTACCCCTACGGAGGCTGCTGCTATAAAACCTCTGGTGGAAAACCATTTCTTAACTTTTTTCGTATATAAGATCCTGAGCGTGCAGGCAGTGTCAAATCTTATCGGAGCAATAGAAATTATCATTGCCTTACTGCTGATATTTAGTGCGAAATTTGCTGTACTGAAAAAGTACGCAGGAACCGGAATGATCATAACCTTTCTGGTGACGCTCAGCTATCTGTTTACTACACCGGGAATGTGGAAAATAGTAGACGGTATTCCTGTGACGGATTTCTTTATTTTAAAAGATCTGATGCTTTTAGGATTTGGATTCATGCTCATTCAAAATAAGAAATAATGAATAAAAAGCTAAATATGAAAAATATATTAATCATACTCGGAATTATTCTGGGTATAGCGGTGTTTGCCGCAGGATCCGGGCTTTTTAAGAAAAGTAAGCCCGGTGAAGTGGAAGTGAAAAAAGAAAAACAGGAAATTATGGATAACAAGAACGTCAGAGAGATTTACTTTGCAGGCGGATGTTTCTGGGGAACAGAGCATTTCTTTCAGCAGATTCGTGGAGTAGTAGGTACAGAAGTGGGATATGCCAACGGAAATACTCAAAATCCTACCTATGAAGAAGTGGTAAGCCATACCACAGGTTTTGCTGAAACCGTAAAAGTGAAGTATGATCCTGAGCAGGTCGATCTGAAACTGCTGATCGATCTGTATTTTAAAACCATTGATCCTACCAGTAAAGATCAACAGGGAAATGACAGAGGTAATCAGTACAGAACAGGGATTTATTATACCGGCAAAGCCGATGAAACGGTTGTGAAAGATGAAGTTCAGAAGCTGGCAAAAAATTACAGCAAACCGGTAGTGGTGGAGACCATTCCACTGAAAAATTTCTACAGAGCGGAAGATTATCATCAGGATTATCTTGATAAAAATCCGGGAGGCTACTGTCATATCGAACCCGGACTTTTTGAAATGGCCAGAAAAGCCAATCCGCTTCCGACAGCTACTTACCAAAAGCAGGATAAAAAGGCTTTAAAGCAGAAATTAACGGCTGAACAATACAACGTAACCCAGGAGAATGGTACGGAAAGACCTTTCCAAAATGAATATTGGGATGAAACCCGTGAAGGAATCTATGTGGATATTACAACAGGTGAACCTTTGTTCGTTTCAACAGATAAATTTGAATCCGGCTGCGGATGGCCAAGTTTTTCAAAACCGATTACCAAAAGTCTGATCGAAGAAAAGCTGGACCGTACCCACGGAATGGCAAGAGTGGAGGTGAGAAGTAAAACGGGAGATGCTCATTTGGGGCACGTTTTTACGGATGGACCCGCAGATAAAGGAGGTCTTCGTTACTGTATCAACAGTGCTTCCCTAAAATTTATCCCAAAAGCGGAAATGAAAACCAAAGGATACGGAGAATATCTTCCGCTATTGGATAAAAAGTAAGATGTTTTTTAGACTCTGATTATCAATTAAGCGGCTGAACCAAAAGGTTCAGCCGCTTAATTGATACACCATTTTAGGTTACGAATACATGGATATATGAGATTCTTTAAGTATACATTACAGATAAAATCCTGCCACTTGACAACATGCCGAAAAGAAAAAACTTGTGCCTTTACGCTTTCCAGCATTAGCTGAATAAATATCTATGATGGGAGGGAAGAGTCATCGATCTGATCCCTTTCTCTGATGCTGAACATAGAGATACTGAACAAGATCAGGAATCCCAGAATAAGGTAATAGGCTTCTTTTGTCAGATGACTGAAAAATTCCTGAGTTTGATCAAGAAGATTAGGCTCAGGTGTAGTACCATGTATAATTGGGCCTGAATCTATAATTTCAACTACTACATCATGGCAAAGGTAACAAGGTTCAGAATATGGACTTTGATAGGTGACGGGAACCAGTAAATGTCCTGTTTTTTCGAGGTCCAGTCCGTACTCTTCATGTTTTGAAATGGCCATGTCGTTTAAAAGAGAAACAAGGTCTCCATAGGTGTTTTCATTTCCTAAGATAAATTCAATACCTGTATTTTTCTCATTCCTTTGTTGCAGCGCATTAACTTCTGAAACATATGAGGCCGAATTTTCCTTTGCTTTACCGGGAGGAACGGTTATTTTTTTATAATTCCAGTTTCTTAGGGGTTCAAGTGTACTGTTATAATTGCTTTTGTCTTCATTTAGTCTGGCAGGAATTCCAATATCTATGACTGAAGTAGTGATTTCTTCAATTTTCCTGTTTCCATAGTGCCATAATAAAACAGGAATCACCAATGCACTTATTAACCCTGGAAAATAATATATCTTTTTCATACTTATCTTTTTTTGTTGATTTGGAGATTTTCTTTAATGCTGAACATGGAAATATTTAAAAAGAATAGAAAGCCGAAGATCATATAAAGAGATTGCTTTGGAATAGTATGGACAAAAGTTTCCGGTTTGATCAAATTGAGTGTTTCCTTTTTATTATAGGGTTCATATCCAATTGACCCTCCACAAATAGGCTTTATTTCCTCATCCGGGTCTTTATAAAAATGAACCGCAAAAAAATGACCTGTTTTTTCCATATCAACACCATAAGATTCCTGTTTTGCCAGTAGCATTGCATCTATTAAAGCGATGAAATCCTGAAAATTATTTTGATTCCCGATCACGAATTCAATACCGGTTTCTTTTTCATTTCTTTCCTGAAGCTTTTTCAACTCAGAAACATATAGATTCTGATTTTGCAAAGCGGTATTGGGCTGTACAATGATCTTTTTATAGGCCCAGTTTCTATAGGGCTCAAAGGTGTTGTCTACAGGGATGTCGGGCCTTATTTTAGCAGGCAGTCCCAGATCCATAACCGTATATTGTGGATGGACCCTCTGATTTCCGTAATACCAGAACAAAACAGGGATCAATACAGCACTGATCAATCCGGGGAAGTAGTATATTTTTTTCACAGATCTATTTTTATAAGATAAAATCGAATGAAAATTTTAAGCCAAAAAAAGTGATCCATTACGAACCACTTTTAAAATAATCTTTACATTTTTAATTCTTTAATCTTTTGCCTACCAATCCCGTTTTTTCAATATCCAATACGATCCGAAAATAAAAACAGCACACCATACCAAACATGCGATAAGGCTTTCTGTAGGGTAGTGGAATTCATGTTTTATGCCCATCATTTTGGCCATATTCAGTCTCATTATAGGGTTGGGAATAAGGCTGGACATACTTTCCAGGGGTAAAAGATGCGTTACAAAAAAGTCATTTTGCAGTATTTCATTCCGTTGAGGGCCTTGCATTCCTTTTACTTTTGTAAATACTTCAACGGCGGTTAAAATACCTTCACCAATCCAGACAACAAAAAGGGCCAGAAATACGAAAATCGATTTTCTCAGTAAGATGGAAAGGAACATCAAGAAACAGAAGAATGTAAACAACTTAACAAAGTAATTTCCGATGAAGAAAATTTCGCCGAATACTTTTGCAGATTCGGTTGTATTCGAATACCGATACCCTAAAAATAAGGTGATGGCCAATACGATAAAAGTAGAAACAATCGTAAAAATACCTATGGTAAGAAGCTTTGATGTGATGAATTCTTTTCTGCTCAGCCCATCGATGGTATTCTGCTTGAACATCCGGTTGCTGAATTCCTGTGAGATGGAGAAAACAATGATCAGCCCTAAAAAGATCTTTAATAAAGCAACGATCCATGTTGTAAAATTCCAGATTTCAGGGAAGTTATAAATGCCCTGTTCTTTTAAATTGACAGTTCCTCCGAGCATATCAAAATCTACCAATCCAATGAAAAGCAAGGCGATAAGAATGGCAAAGTAGAGTACGGTGAAAACTTTAAAAGGTCTGTAATTCAGATTCTTATAATATTCCAGTGTTAATAATTTTATCATGGCTAGTTTGTGTTTTTTACAAGTTCAAGGAATTGAGATTCAAGAGACAGCTTTTTCTTGGTCAGATGAGACAGGAAGATCCCTTTCTCGGCCAGTTTTTGGTTTAAGGTGGAAGCCGAGATCGATGCGTCATCACGGATCTGAGCTTTGATGAGATCTCCCTCCTGGTTGATGGAAGTAAACCACTGAAGCTCATTCAAAGCGCTTAGAAGTAATGGATTGTTGTCTGCCTTTAATTCAAAATAACCGTTATTTGATGTCATTTCATCCACTCTTCCACAATAGATGGAATTTCCTTCTTTCAGCACGATGACATGGCTGCATATCTTTTCAATTTCATCCAGAAGGTGGCTCGCTATAATGATTGTAATCCCCTGGCTGGCAATATTACTGATAATTTCCCTGATCTGGATGATTCCTTCGGGATCAAGCCCGTTGGTAGGCTCATCTAAGATCAGTACTTCAGGATTGTTCAGCATGGCTGAAGCGATGGCAAGTCGCTGCTTCATTCCCAGGGAATAGGTTTTGAAAGCATCATTTCTTCTTTCGTATAGCTTCACGGTTTTCAGCACTTCTTCAATTCTTGCATAGGAAGCTCCTTTGATTTCTGCAACGATCTTAAGGTTGGTTTCAGCACTTAAGTAAGGGTAAAAGTTGGGCTGTTCGATGATCGCTCCGATTCTCTTCAGGGTTTCGGGATCGGTTCCTTTCTTTCCAAACCAGAACCAGTCTCCGCTTGTAGGGTTAATGGTTGAAAGCAACATGCCGAAAGTAGTGGATTTTCCACTTCCGTTTGGTCCCAGAAGTCCGTAGACATTTCCTTTTTCGACGTCAAAAGAAATATTGTTGACTGCAATTCTTTTGAATTTTTTCGTCAGATTCTTTACTGATAAAATTTTTTCCATGTAATTTGTTTTACATAGTAGTAGTCTATCTAAATTAGAGAATGTTACAGAATTATCATCATTCAACTTCAATTTATTTGTAAATTACATTAAATTTGATAGAATTAATCAGGAGTTATGAAATTAATTGAACTGGCAGAAGAACTGAATGTTTCCGCAGAAGCCATAAAACAGTTTATACAGGATTTTGACCTTGAATTGGTAGACTGTATCAGCACAAACTTTGAAATAAAGGACGATTTTGAAAAATTTGCCCGTGAAAATGTAGATTTTTTAAGACTGTATGAAAAGGACCTGGATAAAAATAAAACGCTGGAACAGATTGCGGAAGTGATCAATCAGCCTAAAGATAAGGTTGAAAAAGCCATTAAAGATAACAACCTTAATATTTTTGATAACGGCTTCTATAAATCATCCATTTCAAGCTATGGAATCGATAACAAGCTGGGAGGTAATTATAAGTTTGTCTATAATTATTTTGGACATAAAACCAGTTTACAGAAGAGAGATTTCATAGGGTACAGAGACTTGTTCTTTTATATTTCTTCTGTGCTGGAACCTTTCCTGAATCCTCAGCAGATCAAAGATTGGGGAATCAGTAAGCCTGCTGGGATCATTGTGTACGGACCTCCGGGGAGCGGTAAAATCTTCTGGGCAAATAAAATAGCTGAGATCATCGGATATCAGTTTAAAGAAGTTAAAAAACATTACCTCGGAACCTCACTGATCGATGGTAATGAGATCAATTTTAGCGACTTTCTTCTGACAATGATGAAAGAAAACAAAATGCTGCTTTTTCTCGATGATTTTGATGAGATCATGATGCAGAGAACAGCCGAAACCGATATTGCATCCTGTAATCTTGAGGCGCAGGAGCTTATTCTTCACTACATCGGAAAATTTGAAAAAGAAGGAGTTCTGATGGTAGGTTCCGCCAATTCCGTTTCAGAAATAGATGAAGAAATTCTTGCTCCGGGAAGATTTGACGTGCTGATCCCTATTTTTCCGCCCAATGCCGCTGAACGCTCAGAGATTATCTTATACTCTATGACAAAAGGACTTGAAGAAGATTCTTTACTTTACAAAATATTGAAGAACAATAAAGCGGATAAAGTTCCTTTCTGGCATGATATAGCTTCCAAAATGAAAGCCTTCAGCAATACCATGCTGATCGATTTTACCCAAAGTCTGAAGAAACGCATTAAAAATCTTTACCAGAGAACCAGAAATGAAAAGCTTAAGATAGATCAGAATCTGCTGAACTCAGCTTTACGGGATGCTGCCGGGAAACTTACCGAAGAATATCTTGATCAGGTTGCCAGATTCCTGGCAGACGTGATTATCAATAATCTTGACGAATTCAAATTCAGAATCCAGGCTCTGAGGAGTGAACTGGAAACTTATCAGATCGTTGAAGAACCGAGAAGAGCAATAGGCTTCCACCATAATGGGGAGAAAGAGGAATAGGAATTTTTGAGTTTGAGGGTTGGAGAGTTTGAGAGCTTGAAGGGATGAAGAAAGTGTCAAGGTGTGAGAGGTATCGAACTTTATGAGGTGAATTAGTTTCACATCGCCCACTCTCTATATTTCTCGTTTCTCAATCTTTCACCCATCATAATACATCAATACTTTTTACATTTTACAAAAAAATGAACAGCATCTGGGAACTTGAAACCTTTTACAGGAAAAGAAATATCATTATCATAGGAGCCGGATTTTCCGGGCTCTGGACCGCTGTTTCCATTAAAGAAAAATATCCTGAAAGATCTGTTTTGGTTATAGAGCGGAATACGATTCCTTTGGGAGCTTCAACAAGGAATGCCGGTTTTGCCTGCTTTGGGAGTCTTACAGAGGTGATAGCGGATTCTCAGAGGATGGGTTGGGAAAAAACGCTGGACCTTGTCAGAATGAGATTTGAAGGCCTTCAGAAGATCAGGCACTATTTTAAAAGTAATGAAATTGATTTTGAGCTCAGCGGAGGGTATGAAATTCTAAATAATGAAGAGCCGTTATTATATATAGATGAGGTCAATAGAAAGCTAAAGACTATTACCGGACTTGACAAAACATATGGTCTGAAACAGCATAAAATTCAAGAATTTGGATTGGGAAGATCCCGATTTTTGGTTGAGAACCCATGTGAAGGCGCTTTACATTCAGGAAAGCTGCTACAGAAACTTTTAGAAAAGTGTAATGAACTGAAAGTAGAATTTCTATTCGGAACGGAAGTTCAAAATATTGAAGAAAACCCTGAAGAAGCTGAAGCTCATCTTACAGGGGAACTTTCTGTAAAAGCAGATCAAGTTATTTACTGTACCAACGCATTCAGTTCAAAGCTCCTGGAAAAAGAAAATATTATTCCTGCCAGAGGACAGATTCTGCTGACGGAACCTATAGAAGATTTAAAGCTGAGAGGAACTTTTCATTATGATGAAGGATTTTATTATTTCAGAAACTTAGGAAGTCGTGTCTTGTTAGGCGGCGGAAGAAATCAGGATTTTAAAACTGAAGAAACTACAGCCTTTGAAACCACAACGTTTCTGCAAAACCATCTGGAAACCTTTTTAAAGGAGGTTGTCCTGCCGGATTTTGAATTTAAGATTGCCCTTCGCTGGTCGGGAATCATGGCCATGGGGAATGAAAAAACACCGATCGTAAAACAAATCTCAGAAAGGCAGTTCTGCGCCGTAAGACTTTCCGGAATGGGAGTGGCTCTTGCTCCTAAAATAGGGGAGGTTGTGGCTGAAATGGTTTGAAGAGAGCCAAGAGCCAAGAATCAAGAGCCAAGATTATAAAGTAACCTTAAATCTTGAATTTTAAACTTTCATACTCCGTATCCAGGAGCCCGAATTACTTATCTTCAAACTCTTTCATTCTATAATCCTCCAACCCTCCCGGTGTGGAAAGAAATCCTTATTTTTGCAAAAAAGAAAAAATCGTGATCAACAACGACCAGATAAAAGAAGTTCAATCCAGAATTGAAGATTTACACAAGTATCTTCAGATTGAAAAAAAGAAGATAGAAATTGCCAATGATGATGAAAAAACAGCAGCTCCTGAATTTTGGGATAACCCCAAGACTGCAGAGGCTTTTCTGAAACAGCTTCGTTCCAAGAAAAAATGGGTGGAAAGCTATGATGAAATTCAGACACAGTTCGAAGATCTTCAGGTTTTAGCGGATTTCGCCAAAGAAGATCCGGATTCTGAGAAAGAGCTGGACGAGACTTTCCCTCAGCTGGTAGAGAAAATTGAAGACCTGGAATTCAAAAATATGCTTTCCAACGAAGGTGATGAGCTCTCCGCTGTTCTTCAGATCACAGCAGGTGCCGGAGGAACAGAAAGCTGTGACTGGGCGTCTATGCTGATGAGAATGTATACCATGTGGGCGGAAAAGCAGGGCTATAAGATCCGGGAGCTGAACTTCCAGGAAGGTGATGTTGCCGGTGTAAAAACCGTTACATTGGAAATTGAAGGAGAATATGCCTTCGGATACCTGAAAGGAGAGAATGGAGTACACAGACTGGTAAGAATTTCTCCTTTCGACAGTAATGCAAAACGTCATACAAGTTTCGTGTCCGTATATGTTTATCCTTTGGTGGATGATACCATTGAGATCAATATCAATCCGGCCGATATCTCTTTTGAAACGATGAGGTCATCCGGAGCAGGGGGTCAGAACGTAAACAAAGTGGAAACCGCGGTACGTCTTCGCCACGCGCCAACCGGAATTATCATTGAAAACTCAGAATCCCGTTCCCAGCTTCAGAATAAAGAAAAAGCAATGCAGCTTCTTCGTTCAAGATTATATGAAATGGAATTGGAAGAGCGTATGAAGGCCAGAAATGAGATTGAAGCCAACAAAATGAAGATCGAGTGGGGAAGCCAGATCAGAAACTACGTGATGCATCCTTACAAATTGGTAAAAGATGTACGCTCAGGCCATGAAACGTCAGATGTGGATGCTGTCATGAACGGAAATATTACCCCTTTCTTAAAAGCTTTTCTGATGGCCGATGGGACCGCAGTTTCCGATGATGATCTGGACCTGTAAAATATTATCCTGAATTTTAGTTAAAATCTTATAATTAATTTTTGTTTCAGACATTTTAGACTTATTTTTGTTGTTCATCGATATATATGGAAGATTTCAATAGCTGGAAGGATTTATTAAACCCGGAGTTTTATATTAAAATGGGAGGGTTTTGGCTTATTTTATTTATTGTTTTTGCGGAAACGGGCCTTTTTGTAGGTTTTTTTCTTCCCGGAGACTCACTCCTGTTCGTTTCAGGAATCTACGCCGTTGAAATCATCAAAGAGACTTTTAGCTCCACAGGGAGTGATTTTCTGGATACAACGCTTTTAGCCACCGGGGTAGCCATTGCTGCTATTATAGGAAATGAGGTAGGATATTATTTTGGAAGAAAGACAGGGCCCGCTTTATATAAAAGACCGGATTCAATGCTGTTCAAGAAGAAATATCTTTACCAGGCTCATGATTTCTTTGAAAAGCATGGAGCATTAGCTATTATTATGGCCAGATTCTTACCTGTGGTGAGAACCTTTACTCCAATTGTTGCGGGGATCGTAAAGATGGATAAAAAAGAATTTCTGAGAGATAATATCATCGGAGCGGTTTTATGGTCTTTTATTTTGATTTTTGCCGGTCATTATCTGGATAAATTATTCATGGAACAGTTCGGAATCAACTTAAAAGAAAAGCTGGAATATATCATTATCGTTATCGTGCTGGTGACAACACTCCCGGTAATCATTAAATTCATGTTCGGAAAAAAGGATGATTTCTCTAAATATGAGGACAACGACTTTGAATAAAAATTCAATGTAACTAAAAAATACACAAGCTATCTCATTTTTGGGATAGCTTTTTTTTGCCACGAAGGCACGAATCCTTTTTATCCCTGAGTTGCCGACTATAAAAATTATATTATATAGAAATAAAAGAGTGATTTAAAGCTTTAGAGTTTTGATAGAGAGTCACTTTTTATCCAGTCCAGAATATTGGGATAAATAATACTGTCCCTTTTCTTTTTGCTGAAAAATCTTGGTACATGACCTGTTCTTTTCATAAAGATGAACTTGTGGGGAACATTCAGACGGGTAAGAGCAGAATCCATTGCCAGTCCCTGATGCTGATTGACCAGGAAGTCATTGTTTCCCTGAAACAATAGAGTAGGTACATTTGTAATATTGGCGATAGGGCTGGCTTCCCTAAAGGCTTCAGACATGTTTTTCCGGAGAAACTTTGTCCCTACCACCTTTTGAAAAGCAGGGGAAGTATACCTGGAATAAAAAGAATTAAGATATTCACGACTGTAAAAATCAGTAGGACCGCTCAGGGAGATGATCTTTCTGATCTGATCAGGATGCTGATATCCATAGAGCAGCGCAAGGTGACCGCCTGCACTCTCGCCCAGGATAATATAATTGTTGGGCAGGAGTTCAGCTTTCTCTGCCAAGAAATTAAATTTGTCAATGACAGAGCTAATATCTTCAAGCTGTTGCTTATAAGTGATTTTCTTACGTGCCGAAACCAGGCGGTAATTCATATTGATGCTCGGAATCTTGTTCTTAAAAAGCATTTTCTGAATATGGATCATATGTTCCTTTCTTCCCATGGTCCATGCTCCGCCATGTACGATTAAAACAACCGGAGCATTTACCGGATAATCTTTTGGAAGAAAAACATCCATTTTCTGTCTTTTATGCTCCCCGTATTTTAAATTATAGATCTTCTGCTGGCCATCAGGACCTACCCAAACTCTGAACTTCGTATTGCAGGACTGCAACAGGAAGCTGATGCAACCCATCATGAAAAAATGGTACCTGAGAATGAGCCTTTTCATACACTAAAAATACAGAAAATGAAGCAGCAAAAATAATTAAAACTTATGATTTTTGAGGGTGATAATTGATTTCCGTTTATTTCTCAGGCTATGTAAAGCGACCGTATGGCTGATTCCTGAAATTATTGTTTTAATAAACCATTTGTAAATAGAATTAAATATTTATTTTTGCTGAAGTTAACAGATATTAAAAAAACATTAAAATATGGCATCAGGCTTTTTTGCAATTTTAGATGATATTGCCGCATTGATGGATGATGTAGCGGTTACCAGTAAAATAGCTACACAAAAGACAGCAGGTATTTTGGGAGATGATCTGGCTGTAAATGCAGAAAAAGCCACCGGCTTTCTTTCTTCCAGGGAACTTCCTGTTCTATGGGCGATTACCAAAGGATCATTTATCAATAAGCTTATTATCCTGCCTGTTGCCTTTCTGCTCAATTGGCTGTATAAACCCGCTATTGAGATTATTCTTATTCTGGGAGGAGTATACCTGGCCTTTGAAGGCGTAGAAAAGATCATCGAATTTCTGTTTCACCGTTCTAAAAAAGGACATGAAGTGGTAGAGGAAAGTAAGGAAGATGAAAACGCTGAAGTTTCTGAAAAAACTAAAATAAACTCAGCGATCAGAACAGATTTTATTCTTTCTATCGAGATTGTTATTATTGCTTTGGGAACTGTTATTCAGGAGAATCATCCGCTTCTTACACAGATCCTGACCGTTACTTTCGTATCATTTCTGGCTACTGTAGGAGTTTACGGAATTGTAGCGCTTATTGTAAGAATGGATGATGCAGGATTTAAGCTTATCAGGAAAAGTCATGATAAAGGAGTGGTTTCCAAACTTGGACATTTATTGGTAAAATCATTGCCTGTTATTATCAAAATTTTAGGGGTGGTTGGAACCATTGCTTTGATCCTGGTCTCGGGAGGAATTTTTGCTCATAACATCCACTACTTACACGATCTGCTTCCAACATGGCCTTCGAAGCTAAAGGAATTTACCTTTGGAATTGTAGGGGGATTAGCCGCTGTTCTTGTGTTTACTATGGGAAAGGCCATATATTCCTTAGCTACAAAAAAATAAGAAACAAATAAGATTTAATAAAGAAATCCTGTACTGAAACAGTACAGGATTTCTTTATTTCATATTGGACCTGATCAATTCAATTGCGGTTGTCGTTTCTGAGCCAAACATATCTTTTGCCCAGAATTTCGGATCTTTTATTCGTTCCAGAATCAGAAAAAGAACAAGACCTTCGTCCTGCGACCACCATTTCTTATTTCGTCTTACCCCTTCCAAAGCAGTATGCTGATCAAGCTTTCCTCCTTGTGGATGGATAAGCCACAGATACATGGAATATTGTCCCAGACCTTCCATGGTGAGGAAAATATCATCCATTTCCGTAAGTTTTTGGTATTTGTCTTTAAAATAGGTCTTTTGTCTTTCATCATACAGGCTTACTCCTTTTGAGAGGTATTCTCTGTTAAGTTCCTTGTCGATAATACTATTATAAAGATTATCTGTTTCTGAATGATACAGATCGACATAAGTCTTGTTTTTGCTGAAAATATTTTGAATCATATCGTCATTGACATCCACTCCGAATTCATTTTCTTTTTCATATTGTGTGATTTTTTTTCCAAAATTTTTCATTTGCTGGGAATGGGAAAACTCATGGAGGAAAATACCGGTAGTCAAATTATCCAATCCGAGTTCTTTGCTTTCAACTCCCATTTTTTTCCAGAAGCTGGGTAAAGGCATGACAAAAAATGACTGATGCTGACCTGTTGGAATTTCTGCTGCGAATGACATAATCCCTACTGGAACAGAGGTTTGATCAGGTAGGGTAATAAAGTTATGATGGAGTGCTTTTTTCCAGTTTAGTTTCAGATTTAAAAGATTAAAGCCTCTTATTGGTATGCCTTTAGGAATAGTAACTGAAGATGTGGAATACACGTATTGATCATCAAAAAATACAAATTGTACAGGCTGAAGTTTGTCAATTTTATAAATGTCCTTATATACTAATGACCATGCAGAAAACCAATGCGGTACCATAAGTTTGAACTCATTATCTTCATTTTGCTGTCCAAATGTTTTTATTGAAAAAATAAGAAACATGATAAGAAGTAGTACTTTTTTCATTTCCGGTATTTTAATAAAAACTAATATACACATTGATACAATAAAAAAAGAGGTCATATGACCTCTTTTTATTAATTGAATAAATCTTTTACTTTATCAAAAAAAGTTTTTTCCTTTCCGGATGGTTCTGCAACCATTTCCCCGCTGGACATCTGCTTTTCAAAGAAATCTTTTTGTTCTTTTGTAAGCTTTTGAGGCGTCCATACATTGATGTGGATGAACATATCTCCTTTACCATAACTGTCGATGCTTGGAAGTCCTTTTCCAGCCAATCTTAAGATCTTTCCGGACTGTGTTCCGGGATCAACCGTGATCTTCACCTTTCCGCCAACGGTAGGAATTTCTTTCTTCGTTCCTAAAGCGGCTTCTGCAAATGAAATATATAACTCCTGGTGAAGATTATCACCTTCTCTTTTGATTGTCTGATCGACTTCTTCCTCAATGATCACCAACAGGTCACCCGGTGTTCCGCCAAAAGGAGCATCATTTCCTTTTCCTCTTACATTAAGCTGGATCCCGTCTCTTGCTCCTGCCGGAATATTGATGGTAATTTCCTCTTCATCTTTTACAAGACCCTGCGCATTTGCTCCTGCCGGAATTTTATCAGCAACTTTTCCGATTCCCTGACAGGTACCGCAGGTCGTTTGCGTCTGCATTTGTCCGAACATGGTATTCATTACTTTAAGCTGAACACCCGAACCGTTACACGTAGGACAGGTTTTTGAAGTGGCTCCTTCTGCCATCTTCATTTTTTTAACTTTTATGGTTTTATGAGTTCCGTTTACCATTTCCTCAAGGTTCAGCTTGATTCTGATTCTTAAATTAGAACCTTTTACCTGCTGGCGGCCTCCGCCACCGCCGAATCCTCCGAAACCACCACCGAAAATATCTCCAAACTGGCTGAAGATGTCTTCCATGTTCATACCGCCTCCGAAGCCTCCACCTCCGAAACCTCCGTTTCCGCCCATTCCGGCATGACCGAACTGATCGTATCTTGCACGTTTCTGATCGTCGCTTAGCACTTCATAGGCTTCAGCCGCTTCTTTAAATTTTTCTTCAGCATCTCTATCTCCCGGATTTTTATCAGGGTGATATTTGATGGCCATTTTACGGTATGCTTTCTTTATTTCGTCGGCCGATGCAGATTTGCTGATCTCAAGAACCTCGTAATAATCTCTTTTTGACATGACAATTATATAATTGATTATTGATAAATGATAAAAGATATTTTAAATTTAATAAGCGAAATGTTCATCAATTATCACTCATCATTTATCATTTATGAATTTTAGTTTCCTGTTACTACTTTTGCAAAACGGATCACTTTATCATTCAAAGTGTAACCTGTTTCGATAACATCTACGATCTTCCCTTTTAATTCTTCTGACGGAGCAGGAATCTGTGTGATAGCCTCGTGAAAATCTACGTTGAAGCTGTCACCGGCATTCACTTCCATTGCCTTCAATCCTTTTTCGGTAAGTTTATTTTTGAATTTCTGATAGATCAATTCTACACCTTGCAGATCAGTAGGATTTCCGTTCTTAGCGATTTCCTTTAATGCTCTTTCGAAATCATCCAAAACGCCCAACATAGAAACCATCATGTCCTGGTTGGCATACTGGAAGAATTCCATTTTCTCCTTAGAGGTTCTCTTTTTATAATTTTCGAATTCAGCATACAACCTGATGTAACGGTCTTTTTCTTCTGCCAAAAGTTCTTCTGCAGAAGGAGTAGCTGTCACATTGTCCTGAGCTGTTGCTTCGTTCTGAACATTGTTTTCTTCCTGATTATTGATGCTTTCTTCGTTAATATCCTGATTTTCCATAATTCAATATTTATTTACTGAATTGTTTGACAAAGAACCTGCCAAAGGAAAAAACAGGACATTTAGGCAGAAAAATAAGAATAGAATTACTTGAGGGTTTGAGAGGGGTAGAGTATGAGAGTATGAGGAGTTATATCCATTGCTCATTACTCATGTCTATTCTCCCGTGAACGTCTGGTACAACAGATACAGATTTAGGATGATGATGATGATTGAAATGATCCAGACACAGACTTTCAGAAAAGGTTTGTTGACAAATTCTCCCATCTTTGCTTTGTCATTGGTAAACATAACGAGCGGTACCACAGCAAAGCTCAGCTGCATAGACAGAATAACCTGGCTTAAAACCAATAATTCGGTTGTACCCTGTTCGCCATAAAGAATAGCAACGATCAATGCCGGAATAACAGCAATAAGTCTTGTGATCAGTCTTCGCAGCCACGGCTTCAGTCTGATGTTCAGAAAGCCTTCCATAACGATCTGTCCGGCAAGGGTCCCGGTAAGCGTTGAATTTTGCCCGGAAGCCAATAAGGCAACTGCAAATGCAATACTTGCCATTGAAGCTCCCAAAATAGGAGTAAGCATTTTGTAGGCATCGTGAATGTCTGCGATATGTTCATTCCCTGTCGTATGGAAAGTAGCCGCTGCCAGAATAAGAATGGCAGCATTAATAAAGAAAGCCAGCATCAGAGAAACTGTACTGTCCAAGGTGGCAAATTTTATTGCTTCTTTTTTTCCTTCCCTGTCACGGGTATAATCTCTGGTCTGTACAATGCTGCTGTGAAGATAAAGGTTGTGCGGCATGACGGTCGCTCCTAAAATTCCGATGGCAATATAGAGCATTGCAGGGTTCTGAATAATCTCTTTCTGAGGAACCAGTCCGCCCATAATTTCGTTGAATGCAGGTTGTGAGATCACTATTTCATAAACAAAGCAGGCGAGGATAATGAAAATAAGTCCCCCGACAATACTTTCGATCCAGCGGAAACCTTTAGCCTGAAGTAGGAGTATGATAAGAACATCCACTGTTGTAATGACAATCCCCCAGGTCAATGGAATATGAAACAGTAAATTTAAGGCGATTGCAGAACCGATAACTTCTGCGAGATCACAGGCAGCAATCGCTATTTCGCAAAATACCCAGAGAATAAAGTTTGTCGTAGGGCTGAAGTGATCTCTGCAGGCTTGTGCAAGGTCTCTTTCTGCTACGACTCCCAATTTAACGGATAAATGCTGCAGAACCACTGCAAAAATGTTGGAGATAAGAATGACTGAAAGTAAGGTATACCCAAATTGTGCTCCTCCGGCAATATCCGTAGCCCAGTTTCCGGGATCCATATATCCAACAGCAACCATAAGTCCGGGCCCTGCAAAGGCAAGGTATTTCCTCCAAAAACTACCTTTTTTAGGTACTTTAATAGAAGAATAGACTTCTGATAGAGAATGGGATGTTTTATCTTTTCGCCAGGCGCTTTTTAAATTGAAATTCATAAATGTTAGAAATGACTAACAAATTTAATTAAATAAATGTAAACACAAAAATCATGGAACGAAAAAATCCCGGAAATGACTTCCCGGGACTTAATTTTTATTGATTCTAAAGATTATTTTGCAAATCTTACAGACATTTTTCTGTCAACAGCTCTTTCAGCATCCGAAGCTTTTGCATCTACCGTAGCAAATTTACTTCCATAGCCTTCAGCGCCAAGTACCTGAGCTCCAACTCCCGCTTTTGCTAAGGCAGCCTTGATATAATCAGCTCTTGCCTGGGATAATTTTACGTTAGAGGCTTCGTTTCCTGTTTTGTCAGTGTAACCGCCAATTTTGATTTTTGCATCCGGGAAAGCTTTCAGGATAGCCACCAGGTTATCCAGCTGTCCTTGTGAACCTGCTTCCAGTTCAGTAGCGCTTCCCAATTTGAAATTAACATGGTCAAAATCATACCACTTGTCTTTCAGTGCTGCATCATCTGCTGCGTTTTTATAGCTGTCAGATTTCAGGAATGCAATCATCTGGTCTTCCATACCACCTTTGTAACCTTTCAGCACTACTCCGTTAAGGTCAATGTCTTCATCGGTTTTAGCGGTTGCCGGAGTCGCTGTTCCTGCTACAGATGCTGTATCCGTATCTGAGCTGATGGTTGTTGAGTCAGACGTCGTCGTCGTTGTAGTTGTCTGTTTTTTCTCACATTGCTTCCATAAGAAATAGGCAGCGGCAATCAATAATAAAAGCGGAAGCAACCATTTCCAGATTGATCCTCCGCCTTGATTGTTGTTATTATTTTCAAATTGTTCTCTTATTTCTCTGGCTCCTTCAGATACATTTTCTCTTGCCGTAGCAACCCCTTCAGCGATGTTGTCTTTAGCAGTAGAAGCTACTGAAGAAACAGTTTCCTTAGCCTGACCAAACCAATTTTCAGCTCCCAGTCCAAAGGAAGCCAAAGAAAGACCTGCCGGCAATAAAGAAGAGATAATGCCTTTCTGATCATTCAGTAAGCTGGAAATACCCGAAGCACCCAAATTATTGTCTGTCGCATATTTTCCTACAGTGCCTACAGTAGCCCCGGTAACCAGGTTTAACAAAGAACCTGCAGAATTGTTGCTGATTCCTGAAAAACTGGCGATGGAATTTATTAAAGCACCTACCTTATCTCCAAAAAGTGAAGAAAGTAAAGAGGTAATGATAGGATTATTAGAAGATCCCCCTAATAAATTTCCTAAGATTCCACTTGAAGAGGCTTTCGTAATAGCATCCAAAACACCAGGATTGTCTGCGTTATTGGCCAATCCACCTACGACAGCAGGTAATAAGCCACCAATTGCTTTAGAAATACCGGATTCGCTTTCTCCAAACTGTGATGCAGCCTGTGAAACCAAAGCGGGACCTAATTGCCCTTTAATTAAATCAATGACATTTAAAGACATAATAAATTTTTTTAGATTAATGTTGAGATAAATTTAAACAAAAATCCGTCCAAATGTCACTTTTTTTTGAATATTTCTTTAAAAATTAACGAAGTTCCTTAAAATCGTTAAAATTTTTAGTAGGCTTTTGCGAATAATACACGTCTCTTAGACGGTTTCCCGGAGATCAGTGAAACTCCCTCCTCGATATCATCATCCAAAGGAATACATCTGATGGTAGCTTTGGTTTCTTCCTTGATCTGCTCTTCTTCTTCAGCAGTACCATCCCAATGTGCATAGATGAAGCCTCCTTTTTCTTCAAGAACTTTCTTGAACTCTTCATATGTATCAACCTTTGTGATATTGTCTTTTCTGAAGTTAACTGCCTTATTGTAAATATCTTGCTGAATCGTTTTCAACAGCTCCTCAATATAAGAATCCAATCCTTCAATGGAACGAACTTCTTTGGTAAGGTTGTCTCTTCTTGCAATTTCTACAGAATTGTTTTCCAGATCTCTTGGTCCCATTGCAATTCTTACCGGAACACCTTTCAGTTCGTATTCCGCAAACTTCCAGCCCGGTTTATTCTGAGTGTCATTGTCAAATTTCACGGAAATTCCTTTAGCTCTCAGTTTAGCCTGGATATCCAACGCTACCTCACTGATCTGTGCCAATTGTTCTTCACCTTTAAAGATAGGAACGATAACCACCTGAATAGGGGCAAGAGTCGGAGGCAATACCAATCCGAAATCATCAGAGTGGGTCATGATCAATGCACCCATCAAACGGGTTGAAGTTCCCCAGGATGTAGCCCATGCATGCTCGATCTTTCCTTCTTTATTGGTGAACTTTACATCAAATGCTTTCGCGAAATTCTGACCTAAGAAGTGAGAAGTACCGGCCTGAAGAGCTTTTCCGTCCTGCATTAATGCTTCGATACAGTAAGTTTCATCAGCTCCTGCAAATCTTTCAGAAGGTGTTTTTAATCCCTGAATTACAGGCATTGCCATAAAGTTTTCTGCAAAATCGGCATATACTTTATTCATTTTTTCAGCCTCTTCAATGGCTTCTTCTTTTGTAGCATGAGCAGTATGCCCTTCCTGCCACAGGAATTCTGCCGTTCTAAGGAATAGACGGGTTCTCATTTCCCAACGTACAACGTTTGCCCATTGGTTGATCAGGATAGGGAGATCTCTGTATGACTGGATCCAGTTTTTATAAGTATTCCAGATAATTGCTTCAGAAGTAGGACGTACAATAAGTTCTTCTTCCAGTTTCGCATCCGGGTCTACAATCAGTTTTGAAGGGTTGTTGGGATCGGTTTTTAATCTGTAATGAGTAACTACAGCGCATTCTTTTGCAAAACCTTCCGCATTTTTCTCTTCTGCCTCAAACAGGCTCTTGGGCACAAAAAGCGGGAAGTATGCGTTAACGTGACCTGTTTCTTTGAATTTCTTATCCATTTCATCACGCATTTTTTCCCAGATTGCATAGCCATATGGTTTGATTACCATACATCCGCGCACACCTGAATTTTCAGCTAAGTCAGCTTTTACAACAAGCTCATTATACCATTTGCTGTAATCTTCGCTTCTTGAGGTTAATTTTGCCATTATCTTTTAAAATTTTTTTTAACTTTTGCACATTATTGTTATCTAAAAATAAAACTCTATTTTTGATAGATTTTTTAATCAGTATTGGTACATTTTTGGTACTGATTGCAAATATAATTTAAATTAAAAATTTTTACGTTATCATGAAAAGAAATATACATAAAAATTTGCTTGGTCTGCTAAAATCCAAAGGGGTCTTGGCAATATCAGGTGGATTACTGCTTATGTCTTGTGGTGCTCAGATGGGAGGGTATAGCGAGACAGATGGGGTATATTATGACCCTAATAAGGATACGCTGCCGGAAGGAGTGATCATCAATGGTGGCGAAAACAGAGTAGGCGAATATTATGACTACTATCAGGATTCTAATGTGATTCAGAATGCACAGACGAATTCCAGAGAACAGCAGAACAGATATAACGAGTGGGGAGGAGACAATACGAATTGGAACTCCAACGCTACAGATTCTGATTGGGGAATGTATGCTGGTTCCCAGACCAATTATTACGATAATTCCTGGGGCTGGGGCTCTCCTTGGGGCTGGTATGGAGGTTATAACCCATATTGGGGCTGGAACCGCGGCTGGGGCTGGGGTATGAGCATGTCCTGGGGTTGGGGTGGTTCATTCGGCTGGGGCTGGGGAGGCTCTTTCGGATGGGGTAACCCGTATTGGGGTGGATTTTATGATCCGTTCTGGGGAGGCTATTATGGCAACCCATATTGGGGATACGGAGGGTATTATGCTCCTGTATACAGAAGAAGCGGTGCAAACGGAAGAGGTTTCGTGAATCCTGGTGTGAATAATGCCGTTTACAGAACCAATACTGCCAATTCAGGATTTAGAAATAATAACGGTTTCAGAAATACCAATACCAACGGTGGTTTCAGAGACGCTAATTCGAGCGGAGGCTTCAGACAGGGCAATTCCGGCGGATTCAGACAACAAGGTAATTCCGGTGGCTTCAGACAGCAGGGTAATTCCGGAGGTTTCAGAAATACGCAGCCTAATGGAGGATTCCGTAATTCTACTCCCCAAACAAGACCCAACTATAATTATCAGCAGCAGTCACAGCCAAGATACAATAATAATAGTGGCTTCAGATCCGGAGATTCCGGCGGCTTCAGATCCAGCGGAGGGTTTAACTCTGGCGGTGGCGGAGGTATGAGATCCGGTGGCGGAGGCAGAGGTGGCTTCAGATAATTTTCAAACGAATAAACTATTTAAAAATAATGTTAAAAAAATCTTTAGTATTAATGAGTATTTCTGCCGCATTTTTTGCGCAGGCTCAGGATGTTTCTGTGATCAGGAATACTGTAGATGTTTACTCAAGTACTCCTATGGTGGGATCGGCCAAGTTTAATGCGATGGCCGGATCAAATGGTGCATTAGGAGGAGATGCGAACTCCCTGCTGACAAACCCTGCAGGTTTAGGAGTTGCTATTTCAGGAGAGGTTTCAGGAACCTTATCTGTTTCAGGAAATAAAAACAGCAGCTCTTGGGCTGGATCTACAATAGACTACAGCAAGACAAGAGGTGATCTTGGAAATGCAGGAGGGATTATTGCTTTTCCTTTGATGAGCGAGACTGGATGGAAGTTTATCAATATCGGTATTAATTTTTCCAATCAATCTCTTGATAATGTAATACAGTCTCCGGGAAACAGCAATGTAGTTTATTATACAGATGTTGATGATCCGGCTACAGGAAGATCACTTGCCGGACATAATTATGAAAGGTATGGGGATCTTTCAAAAATGAGCTTTGGTGTAGGAGCCAACTATAATCATAACCTTTACATAGGAGCAGGATTAAACTTTTTTAATGCTTCGGTTGATCAATATGACCGGTTATTCTATCGACGTCTTCAGACTAACAGTATAGAAGAATACAGAAAACAGGATACTCCTTTCTTCGAGAGATCTTCAGGTTTCTCAGCTTCATTAGGGGTCATCGGAAAGCTTAGTCCTAATTTCAGACTTGGGGCAGCCCTTGAGACACCTACATTCTGGAATATAGACAGAACATATGACTTCTATAATGATCCTGTTTATGGTGATGACAGAGGAGCTGAAACCAGAAAATTTACTTCACCGCTTAAAGCAACCGTAAGTGCGGCGTTTGTAGCAAGTAAAAACTTCTCGTTGAACGTAGACTATACATTGGGACTTACAAAGCCTGATTATAAAGTATACGGACCTGCAGAAAGAGAATTGAATGACTTCTTTAAGGATAATTACAAAAATCTTTCAGAAGTGAGAGTAGGAGCTGAATATAGAGTGAAGCAGTTCAGGCTGAGAGGTGGATACTCCTATCAGTCAAGTCCTTTTGATGCTCTTACGATCAGCAGATTTAATGATGCGGGTGATATAGGAGATCAGTCATACAGCAACCTTATGCTTAATGATAGAAATACGGCTTCGTTCGGTATAGGATATGATTTCAAATCATTCTATATTGACGCCTCTTATCAGAATATCACTTCCAAATACAGCAATCCTTTTATGAGAGGATATATAGGTGATAATTTTGATTCTGCCTATTATTCTGCAACCGGTATCGCAGAAAGTGATTCTTATGCGGTAAGTAATGTGAAGAACAGCAGAAACACTTTCTTCCTTACTTTAGGATGGAAGTTCTAAGTCTTAAGATCTTAAAAATATATAATTAAAGCTCCGGTTTTCGGAGCTTTTTTATTTTTTAATGTAGAGTGGTTTAGGGATGTTGATGGAAAAGATGCATTACCAATGCTAGGGAAACTCCTAAAACAACAAGGCCGATCTTTACCCAGTCAATATTATGGTTCTTGTTGCTTTCAAAAATAATCACTGATGAAATATGAAGGAAGATCCCGCCTACGATTGCCAGGAAATAAGGCTGAAGGTCCGGATTAAAATAATTTCCCAACAGCATTCCCATCGGAGAAGCCAGTGCAAAAAGAGCTATGATCAGTAGGGAAGGGTAGGATGAGCTTTTTGAATCCTTTTTCCCGTTGAATAAAAAAGCGCCCAAAATAAATGAAATAGGCAGATTGTGAAACACAATTCCCAAAAGATAAGGAGACAGTGTATGTTGGTCATTGGCAAGGGGAATTCCTTCGATAAAAGCATGGATGAAAAGTCCAACCATTAAGGCCGCAGGAAGGATATTATGTTCGTTATGATGATGAAAGTGCCCATGTTCAAACCCTTTGGTAAGAGCTTCAAGGATCATCTGCAGAAGTACTCCTGCAATGACGAATATCCCGAGATTACTGCTTTTTTCTGAAGTATAGACCTGTGGAAAAACTTCATTGAGACAGATCGTAATCAAAAAACCGGCGCTCAATATCAATAAATTTTTGGCCAGCTTTTCTTTTTTACCAAAATGTTTTCCCAGAAATACTCCTGCGAGGACACTTAAAATCAGTAAAAGTACTGTTATCATTATTTTTTCTTAAATAAATTGATACAACGTGGAGAGCTTTCTTTATTAAATTCGTTCAGCTGATAGTCTCCCCAGATTTTTATTCTCTCAAAGCCACATTCTGAAGCGTAAGCATGAATCGCTTCTAAGGTATGAAGTTTTACTTTCTCAAAGAAATGATAAGGCTTACCGCCTACTTCAAAGCGGATATCTTTAATCACGTGTCTGCCTTCAATTTTTTTCAGAATCTTAAAGTCGATATTGCCACGGGTAATTACCGTTTCCGGAACCAAAGTATTTCTTACATACTGCTCGTTCAGATAATCCAATACAAAAAATCCTCCGGGTTTCAAGACGTTGTATACCGACTGGAAAACCTTTTTATCATCATTTTCATTATCAAAGTACCCGAAACTTGTAAATAAATTGAAAACAGCGTCCATAGGATCCGCATCAATGGGGTTTCTCATATCATGAACTTCAAAGATCAGGGTCTGATTTTCATATTGTTTGTCAGATTCGATGCTCTGTCTTGAAAGATCAAGGCCTAAGACATCATATCCTAATTTGTTGAGAAAAACAGAGTGTCTTCCTTTCCCGCACGCAAGATCTATGATCCTGGACTGAGGCGGAAGCTGAAGGTCCGCAGTAAGCTTTGTGATGAAGTTTTCAGCTTCAGTATAATCTCTGTTGCTATAAAGTAAATGATAATAAGGGGTATCAAACCAAGATTCAAACCATTCCATAATGCAAAAATAACTAAATTTGTGCGGTTAAAAGCAAAGTATTTTACAACATTAAAAGATTGAAAAATTCAATTGATCAATACGTTGGAGGGCTAATCTTTTAATTCTTAAAACTTTAAATCTTTTAATTCATGATTATGGATACAGAAAATCTACAAATACAGATAAAGACATTCTTCGGATTGGAACAGATTCTTGCCGAGGAAATCAAAAAATTGGGCGGACGAAATGTTGAAATCAAAAACAGAGCGGTAAATTGTGAAGGAGATCTTGGCTTTCTTTATAAGATCAATTATTCGGCACGAACGGCATTAAAGATTTTGGTGCCTATCCATCAGTTTAAGGCTTTTAATCAGCATCAGTTCTATGACAGGCTCTTCAAATTTGAATGGGACGAGTTTATGGATGTTGACCAGTCCTTCTCTATCGATGCGACGGTAAATTCCGAAACATTCAAACATTCCCAGTTCGTTACTTTAAAGATGAAAGACGCGATCGTAGATTATTTCCAGGAAAAATTCAAGAGACGCCCGAATGTGGAAACCAGAACTCCGGATATTAAATTCCATCTCCATATTGACAGGGAATTGGTTATGATCTCTTTGGATTCTTCAGGAGATCCCTTATTTAAAAGAGGATACAGAAGAGAGCAGGGAGAAGCTCCGATCAATGAGGTTCTTGCAAGCGGAATGCTTCAGCTGGCAGGCTGGGACGGAAAAGGCAATTTCCTTGATCCGATGTGCGGTTCAGGAACATTGCTGATAGAGGCGGCAATGATCGCTATGGATCTTCCGGCTCAGATCTTCAGAAAGAGATTCGGATTCCAGAACTGGAAAAACTATGATGCTGAACTGTTTTCAAAAATTAAAGAATTCAGGGTGAACAGGATCAAAGAATTTGACGGAAAGATCGTAGGGTATGATATTGACGCAAGAATGCTGAATGCTGCCAGAATGAATGTGGAAGCGGCAGAAATGGAAGATGTTATCGAGATTAAAAAGCAGAATTTCTTTGATTCTAAAAAAGAGCTTTTCCCGCTATTAATGGTATTCAATCCTCCGTATGATGAGAGAATTTCTATTAATGACGATGATTTCTACAAAAAAATAGGGGATACCTTTAAAACTAATTATCCCAATACACTGGCCTGGCTGATTTCATCTGATCTGGAAGCGGTGAAGAAGATCGGTCTGCGTCCTTCAAGAAAGATCAAGCTTTTCAACGGTAAGCTGGAAACCAGATTTTTACAGTATGAAATGTATGAAGGAACGAAGAAGGTTCATAAAACCGAAGGGAATAAATAATTAAATCTGACGTTTAAGTAATAATCAATGTCCTGGAATTTTCTTGACGGGTTTAACGTAATTTTTGATGTATTGGAACTCTTTAGTTCCTGTTCAGGAGAATCATCACGTTCAACTTCAGATAGAAAGAGTTTGAATTATGATGAGAAGCCTCAGAAGAAGGCTTCAAAAAGAACTAAATATTTTACAGAAACGATTAGTGCAGGATTTATTGCAGCAGCAGTCTTATTTTCTATTACTGTTTTTAAAGATCCTCTGCCGGCAGAAAACAATACACTAACTTTGATTGTAGTGTGTTTGATAGGGGCAGGAATTTCTTTTTTACTGTTTTTTGTTCTGTACATACTGGAACTTTATTATTTTAAAACTTTATTCAAGCTGCTTCTTTTTAGTGGTTCAGTGATTGTATTTTTTATTTCGGTGGTATTGTATATTTATTTTAAATCGGGAATATTTATTTAAACCTTGAAAAGTTAATTTCTCCGAATAAGCTGTTAAACTGTTTGCGGTTTTTTCCGTGAATAGGTAATTTTGAAAAATTTTTAATTTGAAGCCTACTATTTCCATTGTCGTTGCTATCTATAACCGGAAGGATGAACTTTTCGAGCTGCTGACCTCTTTGACCCAACAGACCGATAAGGCGTTTGAAATCATTATCGTGGATGATGGGTCCCTGATCGATCTGAAGCCTACGATAAGGAATTTTGAGGAAAGTCTGGATATTAAGTATTTCAGAAAGAATAACTCGGGGCCGGGGCTTACAAGAAACTACGGGGCGGCAAGGGCGGCAAACGAATGGCTGGTCTTTGTAGACAGTGATGTGATCGTTGAGAAAGATTATATTGAGCATATTAAAAATGATATTCTTACAATTCCCTGCGATGCATTTGGAGGGGCAGATAAAGCGCACAAAGGTTTTAATCTGATGCAGAAGGCCATCTCTTATTCCATGACCTCTGTTTTTACAACGGGAGGGATCAGAGGAAGCAAGAAAGCGGTTTCAAAATTTCAGCCCAGAAGTTTTAATATGGGAGTGAAAAAGGCTGTCTTTGAGAAGGTAGGCGGATTTTCGGAGATGAGAATAGGAGAGGATCCGGATCTGTCTATGACGCTTTGGGAAAACGGATTTACCACAGCTTTTTTTGATGATATTGCGGTTTACCATAAACGTAGAGTTGATTTTGGAAAGTTTTCCAGGCAGGTCTATCAGTTTGGCTGCGCGAGACCTATTCTTAATCAGAGGCATCCTAACTATGTGAAAATTTCCTTTGCGTTTCCTTCTTTATTCATGTTAGGGTATGTTATGGGCTTTTTGGAGTATTTTATGATGGGGAGAGGAGTTATCCTTACCTTTTACGGATTGTATACATTTCTGGTATTTTTCCACGCCCTGTTGTTGACTAAAAATATAAGCATTGCCGGTATGGCGGTTATTTCCACTTATATCCAGATGTTCTCCTATGGGTATGGATTTCTGAAATCCTGGATTCTTCTGAATGTTTTCAGAATGAAACCTGAAGAGGCTTTCCCTCACCATTATTATAAAAAATAAAGAGATAAATGCTATTTTGAGAGAGGTTTAAGCTAAAAATACAAAGAAGGCTGTTTCACTGGAAACAGCCTTCTTTTTTACAATAAATTTAGGATATGGAGATGTTTTCATGGTTAAGAACCCCTACTTTCAGCATACATTCTTTCATCTTATGGTAAGTTCTTTTGATGTCGTGGTCTAAGCCGATGGAGAATCTGATCAGTCCGTCAGAAATCCCTATGGCAGCCCGTTCCTCTTCCGGAATTTCGGATGAGGTTGATTTTCCTGAACAGGAGAATAAAGTTTTATAGAAGCCCAGACTTACTGCCAGATACCCCAGATTCGCATCCTGCATCATTTCCATCAGTTCATTCGCTTTTTCCGTTGTTCCGGCATCCAGGGTCAGTAATCCTCCAAACCCGTATTCTTCATCGATCATGCTTTTCATGAGTTCATGATTCTTATGAGAAGGCAATCCCGGATAAGAGACCTTTAAGCCGTCCTGTTCGAATCTTTCAGCAAGATACATGGCGTTGTAGCTATGCTGTTTGATTCTGATATGTAATGTTCTCAGATTCTTTAAAATACTTGATGACCTTAAGCTGTCCATAGTAGGGCCAAGGAGCATGCATGCACCGGAATTTACATTTTTAGTATCATCAATAAATGCCTGTGCTCCGCAATATACGCCACCTACCGTGTCACTGCTTCCATTGATGAATTTCGTTAAGCTATGAATAACGACATCTGCTCCAAATAGCTGTGGAGAGATAGAGAGCGGTGAAAAAGTATTATCGACGATAAGTTTTAAGTTATGCCTTTTACAGATTTCGGAAAGCTTCCTAAGGTCTGCCACTTCAAGCAACGGATTGCTTACACTTTCGCAGTAGATCACTTTCGTGTTAGGGGTAATTGCATTTTCTATAGCATCAAAATTATTGATATCCACAAATGTAGTGGCTACATTGAATTGTGGTAAGAAGTTTTTAAGAAAAGCATAGGTTCCCCCATAAATGGTTCTGCTTGAAATGATATGGTCACCACTTTTACATAATTGCAGTAAAACGGAAGTAATCGCTCCCATTCCGGAGGCTGTAACATTGGCCGATTCCGTATTTTCCATCTTTGCAAGAGCCTGAGCCAGATAGAGGTTCATCGGTGATGAATGTCTGGAATAGAGATAACATCCTTCTGCATTTCCTTCAAAAGTATCAAACATGGTCTTCGCTGAAAGGAAAGTATAAGTGGAACTGTCTGAGATAGAAGGATTCACTCCTCCGAATTCACCAAAATACTGAAGATCCTGGATCTCGTTGGCTGCGTTAAAGTTTTCCATAAGCATTGTTTTTATTTTATCGGCCTAATTTGCATTATTTTCCTAATTATTACAATATAAATTTGAATCTATAGAATATAAAACTGTAAAATGTTGTTTATTTAGAAAAAATAATTGTTATCTTCGGGAATATTAACCCTTTGCCAAAAAATAATCTATGGAACTGGATGAAACGGATAAAAAACTGCTCATATTTTTGCAGGAAGACTGTAAGCAAACCACCAAAGAACTGTCCGGTAAGCTTGGATTGTCGGTTACAGCAGTTTATGAGCGTGTAAAAAAGCTTGAAAATGCGGGTGTTATTTCAAAGTATGTTGCGTTGCTGGATAGAAATAAGATCAGCCGAAACTTTATTGTTTTATGCCATGTGAAATTAACACAGCACAAGAAAGAATTTGTATTGCAGTTTGAAAAGGAGGTGATGAATCTCCAGGAGGTTACAGAGTGCTTTCACGTAAGCGGAGACTACGATTATATCCTTAAAATTGGAGTCAGAGACATTGAGGATTACCGTAATTTTATGCTGACCAAGCTGACAACGCTTCAGCATATTGCCAGTACCCACAGTTCATTTATGATCTCTGAGGTGAAAAATACAACGGCCATTATTTTATAAGGTAAATATTTTTGTTTTTTTCTTAAATGATGAACCCGGAGGTATCACACCAGTACTCCGTTTTTAGAAGCAATAGGATCCGGCAGGTCAGTTTCTCCACCCATTTGAAGAAGGTCGATTTCAATAGTCCGGCAGATGGAAAGCATAGGAACATCAAACATGAGCCCTGCAAAAGGATTTTCAGAATAGTCTCCTACCAGCTCCATGATAATGTAGATCCATCCGATAACAATGCAGAAGGGGATAGAGGTCCAGATTCCCCAATCTCCCAGCTTTGCAAATTCATTGACCAACCCCAATGGAAGTAATGTAATAAACAGAATATTAAAAACGAATGCCGTACTGGCAAACTGTCTTGGTGAAGGAAACTTTTTGATCCTTTCCGCCTGTCCCTGGAAGCCGTAGAATTCATTCAGGCTGTTTTGAAGCTGCATCTGGTTGAAATCTGTAATGGCATTCATGTTTTTCAGTTCATTGATGTCCTTTGCCTGCTGGGAGATCAGATAGGTAGCAAAATTCTTATAATGATTTTTAAGGTCATATTCTTCTTCAGAAAGATATTTATGAAGGAAAATAGGAGCCCTGCCGTAATCAGGAAATCCAGCTTTGATCATCCGGTTTCTTCTCAGGTTGATATTTCCGAATTTGTCATTTTCAGTGCTGATATGTTCCCATTCCGTAGGAACCAAAAGCTGTTCACGGAAAGTATATAACCATGCAATATGTCGGTTGACGATCCTTTTCTTGCGATCTTCAAGGTCAAAAATGCCAATTTCTTCATTTTGGGTATCAAAGGCATACACCATTGAAGCAAATGAACGGCTGGAATTTACAATTCCGCCCCAGATCTTTCTGGCTTCCCAAAGTCTGTCATAGGCCTGGTTGTTTTTGAAACCCACGAGGAATGCTTCTGCCGTACCGATCAGAGCAACAGGAACCCATGGAATCGTCATCCAGTGCCAGTTGAAGAAATAAAAAAGTACAGCAATCAGTGTACACCAGATAGAAATTAAGATAAGATGTACCCCGGATAGATTGAGAACCTGTTTATAGTTGACGTATTTGGTTGTGATCATAAAGAAGAATGTGTTTTGCGTGTACAGACAAAATAAGTACCAAACTGTGATCAGATTTACTTTACAATGTCTGTCATAAGTGATGTTCCGGATTTTACTGAGTTATAATAGCCTAGAATTGAGATTTATAATCTTAAATAAAATTAGTAAAAAAAACGCATAAAAAAACCTCTAAAAAATTTAGAGGTTTTAATAATTTATAGAAATTTAATATTTCAAGATTTCTTCGATTTTTCTGGAAAGCTTCTCAGCATTCGGAAGCATTTCTTTTTCCAGTACCAGGTTGATAGGAACAGCAGGAACGTCCAGAGAACCCATTGTTTCTACAGGAGCATCCAGATATTTGAAACAGTTTTTAGAGATGCGGTGTGCAAATGCTTCTGCAAAAGAGTTGTTAAGCTGTTCTTCGGTCAGAACGATACACTTTCCATGAGCTTTCACTCTTTCAAAAACAAGCTCCTCATCCAATGGAATTAAAGTTCTTAAATCGATCACTTCAATTCTTCCGTCAAACTGTTTAGCTGCTTCTTTAGCCCAATAAACACCCATTCCATAGGTAACCACCAATAAGGTTCTTCCTTTCTCTGTTTCATGCTTGTCAGCTTCAATGACTACTTTTCCTTTTCCGAACGGAAGAACGTAATCTTCAGCCGGCTCTATTGTTTTGGCATCTTCAGTTCCCGGAACTTTACTCCAGTACAACCCTTTGTGTTCCAGCATAATTACCGGGTTAGGATCATAATAAGCTGCTTTTAGCAGGCCTTTGAAATCCGCAGCATTGCTTGGATATGCTATTTTAATCCCTTTTATATTGGCTAAAATACTTTCAACACTGCCGCTGTGATAAGGACCACCACCGCCATAAGCTCCGATTGGAACCCGGATGATGTTGCTGACAGGGTATTTTCCGCCACTCAGATAATTTGATTTTGAAATTTCTGTAATCAGCTGGTTGATCCCCGGATAAATATAATCGGCAAACTGAACTTCAACGATCGGTTTTAGCCCTACAGCGCTCATTCCGGCAGTAGAGCCGATAATATAAGCTTCCTGAATGGCCGTGTTGAACACTCTCTTGCTTCCGAATTTTTTTCCTAACGTAACTGTTTCACGGAAAACACCGCCGATTCTTTCCCCTACATCCTGGCCGTAAAGAAGGGCTTCAGGGTGCTTCCACATCAGTTCCTGTATGGCATGGATAGCAGCATCCACCATTACGATCTTCTCTCCGTCAGCCGGTTCACGTGTTCCCGCTTCCTCCGTAATCGGAGTAGGAGCAAAAACATGCTGCATTACGGTTTCAGGTTTTGGATCTTCAGCATTTTTGGCCTTTTCAAAAGCCTCTTCTGCTTCAAGACGTGCTTTTTTTGTGATTTGCTTCAAAAGATCTTCATCAATACCTGCTTCCAGCAAATGTTTTCTAAGGATCTCTCCCGGATCTTTAGCTCTATGTTTAGTTAGATCTTCCTCATCTCTATAGAATTCTCTTCTTACTCCTGAAGTGTGGTGGCCGATCAATACGGTTTTTGCACAGACAACCAGAGGCTTTCTTTCTGTTCTTACAAAATCAACAGCTTTTTTCATTGCCTCAAAGCTTTCTACGAAGTCCGTTCCGTCCACTCTCATTCTGCTCAGACCTGTAAATCCAGCCACAAAATCATAGGCGTCACAGGTTCTGGCCTCATCTTTCGTTACGGAAATTCCCCATTCGTTGTCCTGTACAAGGAAAATAATAGGAAGCTGATGCAGTGCTGCAAATTGTAAAGCTTCACTCACTTCACCTTCAGTTACGGAGTTATCTCCAAGGCTGCAAACTACAACAGGATTATTCTCAAAATTCTGAAGATTAAATTCCTGAATGTATTTTATCCCCTGTGCAACTCCTGTCGTAGGGATGGTCTGCATTCCTGTAGCGGAACTTTGATGAATGATCTTCGGCTTGTTCTCATCCCTGCTTGAAGGATGCGAATAATAGGATCTTCCACTGGAAAAAGGATCGTCAGCTTTTGCCAGTAACTGAAGCATTAGCTGATAAGGCTCAAAGCCCATTCCTAATAAAATGCTTTCATCTCTGTAGTAAGGAGAAACCCAGTCTTCTTTCTTGAGCTGGTAAGCAGTTGCCAGCTGGATGGCTTCGTGACCTCTTGAAGTGCTGTGAACGTATTTACATACATTTCTGTTTTCTTCATAAATGTCAGCCATTGCTTTCGCCAGCATCATATGATTGTACGCTTTAAGTAAAATATCCTGAGAAACTTTTTCGTGAAGTATATTTTCCATAGGAAGCAAATATACATAAAAAAACAAAATACTAACAACTGTTAGTATTTTGTGTAAAATCTTTGGATATGCAGGTTATTCCTTGATCACTTTTTTAGAAATAACATCTTTGTCTGTTTTTATTTCAATGATGTAAATTCCTTTTGTGTTAGCGGATAAATCTATTGGTTCTTTATCGTTGTTGATAGTACCACTTTGTAGTTTTTTACCTGAAAGATCATATACATTGTATATAGACTTTTTAGGTGCTTTCAGTATATTGGTGATGTCTTTTACAATGGTTGGTGCGATTGCTATACCATCCAATACTGCTGATCCTGTTTCTTTGGTTCCAAGCAATTCGGTAAATCCTGTTACGATGATAGAGTAGTTTTGCGGTGCATTATCTCCTGAATTGTTTTTTAATATCCCTTTATTGGTGATCTCTATTTTATAAGTTCTTCCGGCAGTTGGAGCGTCAACTATAACCTGTTCTACATTGTCTACTGTATTATCTCCTTTGGTTGCGGGGGTCATTGGATTGCTGGCATCCAGTTTCCATGGATAGTAAACCGTGTTTGTAGTGGTGTCTGTAATTTTCAGATCCAGATCATTAATCAGCTTTGAATTTCTGTTATTGTAAATATTGTTCCACTGATTGGTAAAGTTTGTAAATTCAGGATCTACCCAGGATATTGTTACTTTTAACGGTTCTGAACCTGATGCTTTTACTGTTTTTATATTGGCAACTCCACTATTTAACGTTTCATCATTAAAAATGATACTGTTGTTGGATTTTCCTACAAGAAGCTCGGCTCCTTTTTTAGCATCAATAAAGCCCCATCCGAATTGTGGATCAGGACCTATATTACCTGCTTCTTTTGCTGAATGAACCATTAAGGTTTTTGCTGAAGCCGCATTTAATAGGTTGCCTCCAAATAGCTGTTTATTAATCTGTGTCCAAAGTCCAATAATACCAGTTACTACAGGAGCTGAATAAGAGGTGCCATTTCCTATGTCAATTTTACTTCCTCCCGTAGAGGTATTATCAGTCCAGGCACTGGCAACACTTGTTCCTACAGCTGTAATGTCCGGCTTGATGCCTCCGTCATCCCTTGGCCCTGCACTACTGTAGCTGGAATGAATGACATCTGAAGAATTAGCATATCTTCCGTCATTAGTCGTAATTCTATCCGCAGCAGCTACAACAATAATATTTTTCCCTAGGGAGCCAATTCCTATACAGTCATACCCCTGTGCGCAATTATTAGGAGGCAGAGTGTCAGTTGCTGCGAATTCCACAAGGTTGCCTGCACTATTTTTGTAATATTTTTTATAAGTGCTTGTGGTTGCACTAGGTCCGTTTCCAAATGAGTTTCCGGCAGATTTTACTATGATATATGAAGGGTTGTTGTATACAATCTGGTCATAATCACGGTCGTTTGTGTGATACGTTCCCTGAGCGTCAAACGTAGTGTTAGGGCTTGAAAACGCTCCGTTCCATACCCATGCAGGTTCATTATTAATCAGTTGAGGATCTGCCCATCCCTGATTGCTTCCATAGGAATGGTTGGAAATATTGGGTTGTGCTTTTACAATTTTTTGAAAAACGGTGCTTTGGGTAGTCTCACCATCCAAAACAGAAGCTCCAAAAGCATAGGCGTCTATCGTAGAATTTGGTGCAATACCTTTGAAATTAACCTCTCTTGTTGTACCGTTCGTAAATGTTACGGTGTATGGATAATCTTTTGCCCCTATAAAGCTGGAAACAGCTGTTGCGTGATCGCCATAATTGACATTGCTGTTTTCTTTATTTGTTATCCTGTTAGGGAGGTTGTTAAAAAAGACATGATCTGCAAATACTCTTGCAACGTTTGATGAGGTACTGCCATCAAAAATGGAAAATTTAATGCCTTCTCCATTAAAAGATCCTGTTAAACCTGTAATATTTCCTCCCTGTAAAAAATCAGAATTGGAGTTTTTAATCTGATCCATGTCATGGGCTTGAAAAAAATACGGCTTATTATCAGGTAAAAATCCTGCCAGATTGGTTCTTTGCTTTTCAATCTCTTTTAAAACTTCAGGAGTTTTGTCAGAACCATATTGTTTTGACACATAAGCATCAAGCCTCTCATTGTTGTCTATTCTTTGTCGTTCGAACTTTCTAATTAATTCTTCGTTATTTTGAGCACTTGCTAATGTAATGACTAAAGTACTGAGTAAAAGTAATTGTTTCTTCATTTTGAGTAATAAATTATAAAAAAATATAGTTAGTCAAATTTATAGCAAAAAACTGACAATTAGATAGTTTCGGTAAATAATTCTAATTTTTTCAATAATATTTTAATATTTTATTTTATAGTTGGTTGAATGGTTTATTATTTTTATAAAATGTAACAATTTTGTGGTCGTAAATATGGTTAGTTCTTTATATTTGGTATAAGCTATAATTGGAAAAAATGAAGTAACTTTACATTCTCTTTTTTATAAAAAAGTTAGAAAATTATATGTATTTAATTTTTGACACAGAAACAACAGGTCTACCAAAAAATTTCAACGCTCCGCTTTCAGATTCGGATAACTGGCCAAGAATGGTTCAGATTGCATGGCAAGTGCACGATGATGATGGGAACTTGATTGAAAATCAGGATTATATTATAAAGCCTGAAGGATATGATATTCCCTTCAACGCGGCCAGGATTCACGGGATCACAACGAAGATTGCCAATGAAGAAGGACGCGATCTGCAGGAGATCTTAGAAGAGTTTTCCAAAGTCCTGGAAAAGGTAAGAGTGGTTTCCGGGCACAATGTAGAGTTCGACTACAATATCGTAGGAGCAGAATTTTACAGAAAAAATATGAAAGATAATCTTCAGGAAAAGCCCAGAGCAGATACAATGATCCTGGGAACGGACTTTTGCCAGCTTGGAGGAGGACGGGGAGGCAGATTTAAACCTCCGAAACTTGAAGAACTTTATGAAAAATTATACGGAAATAAGTTTGATGAAGCCCATAACGCTGCAGCCGACGTAAATGCTACTGCTCAGGTTTTCTTTGAAATGATGAGGATTGGAGTGGTTCCTGCAGAAACATTAAAGATTTCCGAAGATCAGCTAGCGTATTTCAAAAGCCTTTATCCTGATCCGATCAAACCTTTCGGAATTGTTATCCGGAGACAGGTTGCTGATTTTCATAATAAGAAAAAACAGCAGGATTTTGGAAGCATTGATGAAATTGATATAGGTAAATATTTCAATTTTAATAATCACAGTGTTTTCTCAACGCTGACGGCTACTTCCAGCATCAATGATCTGATCAGAAAAGCTACTGAAGAAAATTTCCCGGCTGTCGGAATGGTGGATCTCGGAAACATGATGGGGGCTTTCAAGTTCGTTTCTGCAGTAGAAGGAGCAAACGGAGACAGAGCAAAAAAACATAAAGAATATTTAGCCAAAAAGCAGGAAGCAGAAGAGAACGGAACAGAGTTCAATGAAGTGGAGCCTGTTTCTGAACCGTTAATTCCTGTAGTGGGATGTGAGTTTTATATTTCAGACCGTTATGAGCAGAAGCAGTTTACCAAAGATGATCCCGACAAAAGGACACAGGTAGTACTTTTGGCGAAAGACTTTAACGGATATAAAAATCTGGCAAAACTTTCAAGCATCGGATTCCTCAAGGGTTTCTACTTTGGGGTTCCAAGGATAAGCCGTGAACTGATCGCCCAGTATAAAGAAGGAGTGATCGCATTGACTTCCGGAATCCACGGAGATATTCCTGATGCGATCTTAAATACCGGTGAACAGAAAGGGGAGGAGCTGTTCAAATGGTGGAAAGACACCTTTGAAGATGATTTCTATGTACAGCTTCAAAATCATCAACTGCCGGAAGAAGAACATTTGAATGAGGTACTTCTGTATCTGGCAGATAAATATAATGTTAAGATTTTAGCCCAGAATGAGACTTTTTACACCAATAAAGACGATGCCAATATCCAGGATATTGTAAGCTGTATCAAAGATGGAGAGAAGCTGACAACGCCCATTGGAAAAGGTTTTGGCAAAAGAAGAGGACTGGTAACAGGAGAATATTATATCAAAAATTCGGATGAAATAAAGGAAGCTTTTCTTGCGTATCCTGATGCCTTTGATGCCTATGAGGAGTTCACCGCAAAATTTAAGCCTTATACTCTGAAGAGAGATGTACTTCTTCCTAAGTTTGATATTCCTGAAGAGTTTATCCATGCGGAAGATGAGGTAGACGGAGGAAAAAGAGGAGAGATGGCGTATCTTACACATCTTACTTACGAAGGGGCAAGAAGAAGGTATGGTGAAGATGGTATTACTGCTGACATTAAAGAACGTCTTGACTTTGAGCTGGAAGTCATTGCCAATACCGGATATCCCGGGTACTTCCTTATCGTACAGGATTTCTGTAATGAAGCCCGTAAAATGGGAGTTTGGGTAGGTCCCGGAAGGGGATCTGCTGCCGGATCTGCTGTGGCGTACTGTATCGGAATTACCAATGTAGACCCTATTAAATACGATCTCCTTTTTGAGAGATTCCTGAACCCGGAAAGGGTATCCATGCCCGATATTGATATTGACTTTGATGATGAGGGTAGAGACAGGGTCATTAAATGGGTAATTGAAAAATATGGTCAGAGCCAGGTGGCTCAGATTATTACCTACTCGGTTCTTGGTGGGAAATCTGCGATCAAGGATGCCGGAAGGGTATTGGATGTTCCGATCCCCGATACGAATAATATTGCCAAGCTGATTCCTTCCACACCAGGGATGAATATTGCAAAAGCTTTGGCAAAATATGATAAGTTAAAGCCTGAAGAGCAGATGCTTGTCGATGAGATGAGATATGTTCTTGAAAGTCCGGATGATGCCCGTCATGGAGTGCTTGCAAGCGCAAAGAAGATGGAAGGCTGTATCAGGAATACGGGAATTCATGCCTGTGGGGTAATTATTACTCCTGAGGATGTAAGTAATCTGGTTCCCGTAACCATTGCTGCAAAGGATGCCGATATTCTGGTTTCACAGTTTGACAACTCGGTAGCGGAAAGCGCAGGACTTCTGAAGATGGACTTCCTGGGACTGAGGACTCTGACGATCATTAAAGATGCTTTGAAGCTTGTGAAGGCAAGATATGGGGTGGATATTGACCCGGATCTTATTCCGCTGGATGATGCTAAAACCTATCAGCTGTTTAAAGAAGGAAGAACGGTTGGGATTTTCCAGTATGAAAGTCCCGGGATGCAAAAATACATGAGAGAGCTTAAGCCTACGGTTTTTGCCGATCTTATTGCGATGAATGCATTGTACCGTCCAGGCCCGATCAAGTATATTCCAAATTTCATCAACAGAAAGCATGGTATTGAGGAGATTGTTTATGACTTACCGGAAACAGAAGAATATTTAAAGGAAACATACGGAATTACCGTTTATCAGGAGCAGGTAATGCTTTTATCCCAAAAGCTGGCCAACTTTACGAAAGGTGAAGCCGATACGCTGAGAAAAGCGATGGGTAAAAAGCAGATCGATGTTCTGAATAAAATGTACCCTAAATTCATTGAAGGAGGAAGAAAGAATAATCTGAATGAAGAGAGGCTCGAAAAAATCTGGAATGACTGGAAAGCCTTCGCAGAATATGCTTTCAACAAATCTCACTCTACCTGCTATGCATTCATTGCCTATCAGACTGCGTATTTGAAAGCCAACTATCCGGCAGAATATATGGCAAGTGTGATGAGTAATAACATTAACAATACTGATTCTATTACGATGTTCATGGAAGATTGTAAGAGTATGGGAGTTGATGTATTAGGACCGGATGTCAATGAATCTCAATATAAATTCTCGGTAAACGAAAAAGGCCAGATCCGTTTCGGACTGGGAGCGATTAAAGGGATCGGGGAAGGGCCGAGTGAAGCGATCACAAAAGAGAGGGAAAACGGAAGATTTAAAAATATTTACGATTTCTTCGAAAGGATATTGCCTTCCCAGATGAATAAAAGAGTCGCCGAGAGTTTAGTGCTGGCTGGGGCTTTCGATGAACTGGATACGTTTCACAGAGGGCAGTATTTTGATATTGATATGGCGGGTAAAACCAATCTGGAAAGACTGATCAGATATGGACAAAGCTTCCAGGAAAGCAAGAACGAGATGGAGCATTCTTTATTTGCGGATTTTGCAGAAGAAGTTCAGATCGAGCAACCGAAACTAGCACCATGCCCGGAATGGCCGAATATGCATAAATTGAATAAGGAAAAGGAAATTATTGGCTTCTATCTTTCAGCACATCCGTTGGATGAATTCAAATATCAGTTCCAGTTTATGCAGGGGCAGCTTTCAAAGAAAGCGGTTCTGGAAAAAGAAGATGAAGAAAAGATTGTGACGGATGAAGCTCCGGTTCTGGAACAGGATGCACAGGATGAAACGGTTGATCTTATAGAGATCGTATCTGATGAGCTTTCTGTAGGAGATGAGGAAATTGTGGAAGAGGTAACAAAAAAAGCAGAACCTAGAGGGAACTTTTTGTTCCTGAACCTTGATGAGGTTGATGCCTACAAAGAACAGGCTTTTGCCAATAAGCAGGCAGAGTTATTTGAAGAAAAAAAGAAAGACTGGAAAACCCTTCAGAAAGAAAGAGAGAACGGTGGCGGAGGAAAAGAATATACGGTAGCCGGCCTGATCACGGAATACAGAGTTCAGGATGGCTTCAGAAGTGGTGAGAAGGTAGCTTTTGTTACACTGGAAGATTATTCAGGTTCTTATTCATTCAGGCTGGGAGACAGGGATTATATGAGGCTGAAGGAAAAGCTTGAGGTTCAGAGGTTTGTTATTTTTAAAATTAAGTTTGCTCAGGTAAAAGATGGAAGAGTCTTTGTGAATGTAAACGATGTAATAGAGCTTCAGGAGGCTTTTGAAAGATTTGCGAAAAGTATTTCTTTGGTGATGGATGTTATGGATGTAAGGCCTGAGGATCTTGACTTTTTCAGAAAAGTTCTTGACAGGAATAAAGGAAACCAGAAGCTGAAGTTCTTTATTAAAAATATTGAAGATGATTCTCATATTGAAGTTCAGTCTATGAAGCATTCTGTAGATCTGAACGGAGATCTTATCAAAGAAATTCAATTGCTCAATAAATATGAGTTCTATCTGAATTAAAAAACAAAATTAAACATCAGTTTAAAAAGCGGCTTTTTGAGTCGCTTTTTTGTTTTATTATCATGAAGAATACTATAAAATTTTACTAATTTTTTTATGTTAAATAGTAAAATTTTCAAGAATTTATTTTGTAAATTATTTTATATAATATACTGTATTTCAATTTTTTATATATTTTTCATCAAATTATGAAATAAATGTTAAAATTAAATAAGTGTTTGAATTTGTCTTAATATTATGATTCTTTTATTTTGTTTTGTTTAATAATTTATGATATTTTTTAATATTTGAATTAATATTTATACATTTACCACCTAATTATTGTTATTTACTATTTATGAAAAAATTTCTACTATCGTGTCTGATGATCCTTGGCATAGGGATCTCTGCACAGTTACAATTAGGAAGTGGAACATCCACAAGCGGTAGCTCCGAGGCTGTGCCATGGAGTAACTATTATAAGTTTTCTTACTGCCAGCAGATTATTAAGAAATCAGAACTGAATACAAGTGCCGGCAATATTACAGGATTGAAGTTCTTTCTTGGAAGCTCCAGAACTTTACTAAATTCTGATGAAATTATAGTTTATCTGGGGCATACCTCTGATGATACATTTGCATCTACGACTTCATGGATACCTTTGTCTTCCCTGACAGAGGTATTTGCAGGTACGGTAACCAATAATAGCGGTGTTGTGGAAATTACGTTTACCACACCTTTTGCTTATAATAATGTGGATAACCTTGTGGTTGCTATAGATGAAAATAAAGATGATTACGATACTGCTGGCGGATCCACCGAATATTTCTATAAATATTCAGTAGCATCAAACTCTACTCTCTATTACAGAAATGACAATACAAATCCGGATCCTGCAAACCCTACTATTACAGGATCAAGAGTAGGAACTAGAGCTGTAATGCAGATTTTGGGGTTGGTACCGGCTTCCGCTCCGGCATGTAATACAATATCCGCTCCTACAGCAGGTGCTACAGGGGTTTCGATAACTCCTGCACTGACTTGGTCAGCAGCGGACGGTGCTACATCATACTTGGTGAGTCTTGGAACTACACCGGGAGGTACAGATGTTATGAATGGTGTAGATGTAGGCTTGGTTACAAGTTATACTATACCTGTAGCTTCGCAATTGTCTTATCTTACCACATATTATCTTACTGTTTCTCCTAAAAATGCTGCAGGTGTGGCAACGGGATGTACGGAAAGAAGCTTTACAACAAGAAATATTCCTTGTCCGTCAGTTTCTGCACCATCGGCATCTGCTACTGGGGTTTCGATAACTCCTACATTTACCTGGTCAGCAGCAGCAGATGCTACAGGTTATAAGATAAGCATAGGAACAACTGCAGGAGGTTCAGACATTTTAGATAATTTTGATGTAGGAAATGTAACAACCTATACTTATAATACTCCTCTGAACTTTAATACGAAATATTATTATACAATTAATTCGTATAATGCTACGTTAAACTCTTCCGGCTGTAGTGAAAGAAGCTTTACAACAGCAACGCTGTGCCCGTCAGTTACAGCACCTACAGCGAGTGCAACGAATGTTTCTATTACACCAACTATCACTTGGGGAGCGATCACAGGAGCTACGGGATACAGAATTTCAATGGGTACTACTGCAGGAGGTACAGATATTATGAATAATGTAGATGTGGGTAACGTTGTTTCCTATACACTTTCTACACCTCTGGCATTTAGCACAAAATATTATTATACAGTAACTGGTTATGCCGGAGCTACGTCAGGTACTGCTTGCTCTGAAAGAAGCTTTACAACACAGGGAGCTTGTCCTGTAGTTACTTACCCTGCGGCTTCGGCGACACTCCAGCCTGTAACACCGACGATCAAGTGGAACGCTATTTCAACAGCAACTTATTATACTTTAACAGTCGGAACTACTGCAGGAGGATCTGATATTATGAATAATGTGAATGTAGGTAATGTTACTTCCTATACTTTTACAATTCCTCTAACATTAGGTACCAAATATTACTATACCGTTAATACTAATACTTCATCAGGTTGTACAGAAAGATCATTCACTGTAAATAGTGTAGCGGCGCCGGTAAATGATAACTGTTTAGGTGCGTTGGTAGCATCATCTTTCCCTTACTCATATTCTCAGACTGATGGAGCGGGTTCTACAAATGGTTCAGGATTCGTTTTAGCTTGTGGTACAGGCTCTAATGACGGACTGTGGTTTAAGTTTACAGGAGATGGAGGTGATATTACCGTAAAAGCTACTACTACAAACAGCTGGGATCATAAAGTATCAGTATATACCGGAAGCTGCGATGCCCTTACTTGCGTAGGAAGTGCAGATAGTGATTATTCAAGCACAGGTGCTATTGAAACGTATACATTTACCTCTGTGGCAGGAACCGATTACTATGTAAATGTTGCCTATTATAGCGGTACCTCAGATTCTACAGAAGGAAACTTTAATATAAACATTACCACTACTAATATGTTGGCAACTTCTGAGGTGTCAAAAGAAAAAGTAAAAGAGATCAAAATTTATCCAAATCCGTTTACAGACGTTGTGAATATTTCTGATGCTTCTAAAGTAAAATCAGTTTCAGTAGTTGACCTTACAGGAAGATTGGTGAAAACGATCGAAGATCCTTACTCTACACTTCAGTTGAGAGACTTAAAAGAAGGAATGTATTTAGTAATTCTGAATATGAAAGACGGAACTAAGCAAACCGTTAAGGCCATTAAGAAATAAAATTCTTTAGCTAAAAAATAAAGAGAGGCTTCCTTTGCATAAGGGAGCCTCTTTTTTATTGGCCAATCTTAAAGGCTGATAATCCTGTTAATGATCAATGAGGTGTTGGTTTTGTGGTTCGTTGATTAAATTTCTTTTTTTAGTGAATTTTGTTTAATTTTTTAATGTTTTTATTATGATATTTTGTTAGTTTTGGGTAACTAATACTATTTTATATGAAAAATATTTTACTTGTGAGCTTTTTAGCGGTAGGCGTTTTTTCTTTTGCGCAAAGTTATTGTACGCCAGCGTTCGGCAGCGGATGTAGTTTTGGAGATGTAATTGATTCTTTTACGATTCCGGCAGCTGGATTTGATCATCAGGATACAGGCTGTTCTTCAGGAGCATATGGGGACTATACTTCTATGACCATTAATATGAATGCCGGATTAAATTATGACTTTTCCGTTACCCATGATTACAGCAGCCAAAATGTACGTATCTGGATAGATTTTAATAATGATGGAACTTTTGATGATACCAATTCCGAGCTTGTTGCTTCCGCCAGCAGTACTGAAGTGGGTGGGGATAATATAACTTCAGGGACCATAAGCATTCCTGTTACCGTTACACCTGGTACCTATAGAATGAGGGTGGCAGACCGATATTCGGATGATCCAATTCCTTGTAATACAGATGGCTATGGTGAAGCGCATGATTATACGGTAGTTATTGGGGCGGCTCCCAGCTGTTTTGCACCAGGCGGTTTAAGTGTATCAGTAATTACGACGGATTCAGCTCAGATTTCATGGACAGCTCCGTCATCTGCTCCGGGTAGCGGGTATGAATATTATTATTCCACATCCGGTACATTTCCTACTGCGGCTACAGTTGCTTCAGGAAGCAGTAGCACACTGAGTACCGATTTATCGTTGCTTACAGCGGCTACCGTCTATAACGTATGGGTACGTTCGGTATGCAGTACTACAGATAAGAGTGCATGGTCCCAAAAGACAACATTTACTACAGCGTGTAGTACCGTGAATGTACCTTATGTGCAGGATTTTGAAAGTGTAACCGAACCTAATCTGCCACTTTGTACAATGGTTGTGAATGATGGTACAGGAAATGAATGGGAAACTTATGATTATGATGATTATGGATTTACAGGCAATGTGCTTAATTATTCATACCATTATTCAGAGCTTGCAAATGCCTGGTTTTTTACTCCAGGTATCAATCTTACTGCGGGAGTTAGCTATAGAGTTAAATACAAATATGCTAATTCACCGGGAACTACAGTCTATCCTGAAAAATTAAAAGTAGCATATGGTACTTCGGCAACGGGTGCAGGAATGACCAATACATTAGCCGATCATCCGGATATTGTTATAAGTACAGCTACAAATAATTTCGTGGATTTTACTCCTGCCACTACAGGAGTGTATTATATTGGCTTTAATGCATACTCTGATGCAGATATGAATCAGTTGTATGTTGATGATATTAAAGTAGATGTAACCCCTACTTGTAGTGAACCTAATGCAGTAGCGATTTCAAACACAACAATAAACGGGACTACGGTTTCCTGGACAGCTGCGAATCCTGTTCCTGCCAATGGATATGATATCTATTACAGTACAACCAGTACACCTCCTACAGCAGCCAGTACTCCTAATTTCACAGGCATTACTGCGACTACTTATGATATACCTGGTTTATCACCTTCCACTCCTTATTATGTATGGGTAAGATCTGTATGCAGTACTACTGATGCAAGTGCCTGGAGTGATCCTGCTGCATTTACTACTGCATGTACAAGTACAAACCTTCCTTATGTTGTGGATTTTGAAAATGTTTCGACTCCGGAACTTCCTGGCTGTACTACAAGTGCCAATATGGGATCAGGGAATAACTGGGAAACAGCACCTGCACCTTTTGGAAATCAGGGATTTCCAACAAATGTGTTGAGCTATTCGTATGATTATGCTGATCCTGCAGACGCATGGTTCTTTACCCAGGGCTTGAATCTGACGGCAGGGGTACAATATACCATCAGCTACAGATATGGAAATAATTCAACATCATATACTGAAAAATTGAAGGTCGCTTTCGGAGCTTCTGCCACTTCAGATGCAATGATCAATCCGATAGCGGATTATCCATCGATCAACGATGAAACTGCACATACGGAAACTTTAACGTTTACGGTTCCTTCAACCGGTGTTTATTATTTTGGATTTAATGCTTATTCAGATGCTGATCAGGCGAGCCTATACCTTGATGACATCAGTATCAGTGATTTGAATCTGGCCGTATCGGAAGTTTCTCAAAAGAAAAATGAGATTAAATTATATCCGAATCCGTTTACCGACGTGCTGAATATTTCTGATAGTAAAAATGTGAAGAATATCTCAGTAACGGATGCTTCAGGAAGGTTAGTGAAAACCATTGCAAATCCGGGTTCAACAATATATTTAAATGACCTGAAACAAGGTATGTATATTGTGAACTTAGAGATGAAGGATGGATCAAGACAGACTGTGAAAGTTATTAAGAAATAATTAATCACTTACGGAAAATTAAGAAGACGGATTATTTGATCCGTCTTTTTTTGTAAAAAGATAAAGATGAATGAAATGTCTTCACTCATCTTTATATTAATTTTTACGTATTATTATTCATCACTCATTATTTATCAGGTACAGGTTGTATGTCTCCCGTATTCATAAGGTCAAAAATGCTGGGGAAGAACATTGCTAATATAAAGTAAATGATGATCATTAGCACGATGAGTGCAAAAAGAATGATGACTAAACTATTCGGTTTGTTTTTCTTTTTTGGTTCCATGATTTTGTGGTATTTGGTGAATAGATTACACTTATATCAATTATCAAGCTAATTTCTTGCCACACTGTTTACAGTATCTTGCATCATCATCAATATCCTCATTACCGCAGCGGTCGCATACCTTTTCCAGGTTTTGTCTTTTGTTCCGCATTTCTGCTGTTACGATCCCGGTAGGAACTGCAATAATGGAATAACCTGCCAGCATCAGAATTACGGCGAAAAACTTTCCCATGGGAGTAATAGGGGAAACATCCCCATAGCCTACGGTTGTTACCGTTACGACAGCCCAGTAAATAGATTGCGGTATCGTTTCAAAACCCTGTCTGCCTCCCTCTACCATAAACATGAGAGAGCCAACAATGACGGAGAAGATAATGAGGAACAAAAGGAATATATAGATTTTCCTTGAGCTGTTCTTCAGGGCACGAACGATGAGATAGCCATCATTCATAAAATCAAGAAGGTTGAAAATCCTGAAGATTCTCAGCATTCTCAGCATTCTGAAGATCAGGAAGTATTTGGTGACAGGAAAAAAGAAGCTCAGATAAAATGGGACTAAAGCAAGGAAATCGATGATCCCGAAAAAGCTGAAAATATAACTTTTTTTGTTTTTTACCACGCTGATACGCATCCAGTATTCTGCAGTGAAAAAAATGGAAATGATCCACTCAAGAATAAGGAATATATAATGAAACCTTTTATCGAGCTTGGGTACGCTTTCCATCATAATAATGGCGGTGCTTGCCAGGATCAGAGATAATAAGATGATATCAAACAACTTTCCGAGTCTGGTGTCGGAACGGTAGATAATCCTGTAAAGAAATCTTTTCCAGAGCGTATCTTCAGGAACAAGATTATGTTCTCTTTCCATTTAGAATGTTTTTTTTAAATTAACAAATTATCGTTATTTTCGTAGCAAACATACAGAATAAAATGACAATAAGCGAAGTAATATCAAAAATAGAGAACCGTATACCTTTACAGCAGGCAGAAGATTTTGATAATGTGGGATTGCTGTGCGGAGTTCCCGGTCGTAACGTCAGTGGAATTCTGGTTTGCCATGACGCGTTGGAAAATGTAGTAGATGAGGCAGTAGAGAAAAACTGTAATCTTATTGTATGTTTTCATCCTATTATATTTTCCGGATTAAAATCTTTGACAGGGAAAAACTATGTAGAAAGAGCCGTTTTAAAAGCTATAGAAAATAAAATTGCCATTTATGCCATTCACACGGCATTTGACAATGATTTCTTTGGAGTTAATCATGGTATTTGCCGTCAGTTGGGATTAAAGAATATGAAGATTCTTCAGCCGAAAGAAAATAATCTAAAGCAGCTAACGGTTTTTGTACCGAAAGACTATTCCGAAAAGGTGAAAGAAGCCATGTTCTCAGCCGGAGCAGGAAATATCGGATTTTATGATGAATGCAGCTTTACCGTGAATGGAAACGGGACTTTCCGCCCAACAGAAGGCTCGAACCCGTTCTCCGGACAGCAGAATGTCCGTGAAAAGGCTGATGAGGATATGATCTCCGTAATATTTGAAGGATATAAGGAAGGGAAGATCATTGGTATGATGAAAGCGGCTCATCCTTATGAAGAAGTAGCGTATCAGGTGTACAGTCTGGATAACAGGAACCATCACGCAGGACTGGGAATGTATGGTGAGCTGGAAGAAGAAATGGACGAAAGGGATTTCTTGAGGCTTGTAAAAGAAAAATTTGGGCTTGAAGTGATAAAACATTCGTCTTTTAATAACAAAAAAATCAAAAGAGTGGGCGTTCTCGGAGGTTCCGGAGCCAGCGGGATACGATCTGCAGCTGCCCAAAAATGTGATGCTTATCTTACGGGAGATCTTAAATACCATGACTATTTTTTAGCTGAGTCTAAAATGCTGATTTGCGATATAGGACATTATGAATCAGAACAATTTGTAAGTCAACAATTATTTGAAATTTTATCACAAAAATTTAGTACATTTGCAATTTCAAAATCTATTGAAAAAACAAACCCAGTAAATTATTTCATTTAAATATGGCAAAAACCAACGATATTTCAGTTGAAGAAAAATTAAGAGCTTTATACGATTTACAGATCATTGATTCAAGATTGGATGAAATCCGAAATACTAGAGGAGAATTGCCAATTGAAGTTGAAGATCTTGAAATCGAGATCGAAGGTCTTGAAAAAAGAGCTGAAAAATTTCATACAGATATCAAAGATCAGGAAGATCAGATCAAAACGAAGTATGAAGTGATTAACCATGCTAAAACTTTAATTGAGAAATACAAATCTCAGCAGGATAATGTAAGAAACAATAAAGAGTTTGAAGCATTAGGAAAAGAAATCGAATTCCAGGATCTGGAAATTCAGCTTGCTGAAAAAAGAATTAAAGAATTCGGAGCTAAAATTGCTCATAAAAACGAAACTTTAAGCGAACTGAATGAAAAGATCAATGATTTGAAAAATCACCTGAAATTCAAGAAAGAAGAATTGGATGGTTTGATCTCTGAAACTCAGAAAGAAGAAGAATATCTTTTAGAGCAGTCTAAAGAATTCGCCGGTAAAATTGACGAAAGATTATTGGCTTCTTACAACAGAATCAGAACAAACTCTATCAACGGTCTTGCTGTAGTAGGATTAGAAAGAGGAGCTCCAAAAGGATCTTTCTTCACGATTCCGCCTCAAAAGCAAATGGAAATTGCTCAGAGAAAGAAAATCATTATTGACGAGCATTCCGGGAAAATCCTTGTAGATGACGAGTTGGTAATGGAAGAAAACGAAAGAATGAAATCTGTAATTAAATTCTAATTATTGAGCATCAATAATACGAAAGCTGCTTCAGAAATGAAGCAGCTTTTTTTATAATATTTACATCTTTACAGAGCAAAACGAAAAGAAACGTTGACTCTAAATCCCGTTATTAAACACGAATATCACAAATTTCTTCATCAATATCACAACTGAATTCTGCATTGGCTTCTCTGATCTTTCCAATACAAAAAAACCGCTTCATTTTTATGAAGCGGTCCATATCATATATTATTCCTGATGATCATACATCCTATTATACAAGGCGATAAACTTTTCTTTTACCGCTTTTCTTTTCAGCTTTAAGGTTGGTGTAAGAAGCCCGGTTTCAATGCTCCATACTTCAGGAGTCAGCTCGATCTTTTTGATCTTTTCCCAGTTTCCGAGATGTTCGTTGATTCCGTCAATTTCTTTTTCGATTCTTTGTTTCAGCTCAGGGCTTTTGGCAATCTCTTCAGGTGTGGAACCTATGTTCAGATTGTTTCTCATCGCCCAGTTTTTCGCAAATTCAAAATCAGGCTGTACCAGGGCGCATGGCATTTTTTCTCCGTCACCCACTACCATGATCTGCTCAATGAACTTGGATGCTTTGGCTAAGTTTTCAATAGTCTGGGGAGCGATATATTTTCCGCCCGAAGTTTTGAACATTTCTTTCTTACGGTCTGTGATCTGTAAAAATCCGTCACTGTCGATATGACCGATGTCTCCGGTTTTAAAGAATCCGTCCTCTGTAAATGCTTCTTTGGTCATCTCTTCATTCCGGAAATAACCTTTGAAAATAGAAGGCCCTTTTACCGTGATCTCACCATCTTCCTGAATTTTTACCTTCAGATTGTCCAATGGAATCCCTACCGTACCTACTTTCATTTTATCAAAGCTGTTCACGGAAATTACCGGTGAAGTCTCTGTGAGGCCATAGCCCTCCAAAATAGGAATTCCGGCATTCTGGAACATCAGATTCAATCTTGTTGATAATGCGGCAGATCCTGAAACCAAAGTAACGATTTCACCGCCTAAACCTTCTCTCCATTTAGAAAATACAAGCTTATCGGCAATGATTTCTTGCAGTCCGGATGGCTTTGAAATACTTTTCTTTTTGCTGATCAGGTTCAGAGCCCAGAAAAATATTTTTGATTTCAGTCCTCCGGCAGAAGATCCCGTATTGTAGATCTTATCATATACTTTTTCTACCAGTCTTGGGACTACGGTCATATAATGAGGCTTTACTTCTTTTACGTTTTCGCCCATTTTTTCGATGCTTTCAGCAAAATAGAGAGAAAAGCCATTGTATTGGTAAAGGTAAAACAGCATTCTTTCAAAGATGTGGCAGATAGGAAGGAAGCTTAAGGCTCTGGTTTCCTTGTAATCCAGGCTTCTTTTCTTTGGAATTCTCGGTATAGATCCCAATACATTGGAAACAATATTGTTGTGGGTAAGCATTACTCCTTTCGGTTTTCCCGTAGTTCCGGAAGTATAAATAATGGTTGCCAGATCCTCAGTATTAATGGCATTGGACAGATCATCCACCTCAATCTGGGTAGATTCGTCTTTTCCAAGGTCCAGAATTTCTCTCCAGTTGGCGGCACCGCTTATATTATCGAAAGTAAAGATTCCCTGAAGGCTTGGAATATTATGTTTTACCTTCATTACTTTATTCAATAGCTCTTTGTCTGACACAAAGCAGTACTGAATTTCGGCATTATTGAAGATAAATTCATAATCTTCCGGAGAAATGCTTGGGTAAACCGGTACGGAAACGACTCCGATCTGAGAAAGCCCAAAATCCATAATAGCCCATTCTGTACGGGAATTGGTGGTGATCAAAGCGATCTTATCTCCCGGTTTTATGCCCAGCTTTAGCAGTCCTCGGGATACCTTATTTCCCTCATTTATAAACTCCTGCGTAGAAGTTTTTTTCCATTCACCATGATATTTCGTTACGAACATATCCGTTTTAGGAAATTTCTCTAAAGCGTAGTGTGGAATATCGAATAATCTTTTGATTGTCATGATTTTTTAAGCAATTTTTAAAGAATTTTAAATATAAGCATTTTTTTTAATTGAAAAAACCGAACCTTATGAATTATAGATTAGTTGAATGCTTAACATATTAATTTCAAATTCAGCTCGGAAAAATGTAGGAACTCCCTGTTTCTTTTAAATTGCTCATTTATTGAGGGTAACGATATTTTTACTGATCTTTCAAAGGTTTTATTTCTCTGTTTTTATCAACCCAGCGAGCAAGAACAATAATGATGATCATAAGGATGATAAAAGATATAAATAAAATTTTAACAGAATCAGGCGGGGGAGGTCCAAATGTATTGGAGAGAGTCACAATCACAAGTAATATTGCCAATCCCCAAAGTCCCCACATGCCTTTTTTATTCTTAGCTTTTGTTATGGATGTATATACAAACAATCCGCCGAAAAAGATAAGAAATTCAATAATAAGGGTGGCCGCAACATGGTTCCATAACCCGAATCCCACTTTATAATCCCCAAATGGAGTAATGGGAAGGTCTGTAGTATGAACTATTAAATCAAAGAACCAATGGCTAAGGACACATAAGCCAATGACAACAGAACTGCGAATATCTTTTTTAATTAAAAAATATATGGATGCGATAACAATCCCCCAAATAATTCCCATTAAAAGGCTGTGTGTATATGGAAAATAAAGAAATTCGTATGCATTCACCTGAGTGTACCCCGGTACAATTACTACTTTTTCTATATTAAAGATAAGCATAAACGGCCAAAGAATGTCTACAAATTGAGTGGCTATAAATAGAGTTGGCAGTGAAACCTTTGGAGCTGCTTTTTTAGCGGCGAATGATAAACCGAAGTGTCCTATAAACATGATAATGTTGTTTTTGTGTTTAATAACAAATACAAAGTTAAAATATAGAACAAGGGATACACTTGATAAAAATCAAGAATTATATGACCTGTTTTCTCCTGATTCTGCTGAAAGTTTCCGGAGCCATCCCCAGTATTGATGCAATGTATTGTAACGGGACCTGATTAAATAATTCTTTGTTGTTTTCAAAAAAGGAGTTATATCTTTCTTCAGCAGACATGGAGAGGTGGCTGAAAATACGGTCTTCCATATAGGTAAAGCATTGTATGATGAAATTTTTTTCCAGTTCATTCCATGTCGGAACTATATTGGTAATTTTACTATAGTCATTGTTGGTAATAAAATAAATTTCCGTATCAGATAATGCCTGAATGGTCCAGCGGGATGACTGTTTAAAAAAGAAACTTGGCAGATCTGTTCCAAAATACCCTTTCGTTGCAATCCATTGGGTGATCTCTTTGCCATCTGTTGCTGCAAAGACCCTTAATAATCCGGATTGAATAAAACATAACTGATCACATACTTCTCCCTCTTTTAAAAAGTAATCTCCCTTTTTCAAAATTGCCGGTTTGAAAAGTGAGCTTATCTGTTTCAATGGTTCCGGATGGAGAACTTTAAAATAAGATTGAATATACTGCTCAAGTTCTGTCATCATACTGGAATTAAAATATTCTTAATTGTCAAATCTACACATTAAATCAATACTATACATACTCTGCTCCTCATATCAATATGCTGTTTTTTTATCATAATTCATGTAGGTGAACAGATTAATAATGCCTGATTACTGATTCTATTTTCAGATTTGCTTAAAAAGTGTAAATTTACGGCTATCTAATTATTTTTTTTATGGACTTTAATTTATCGGAAGAACAGCTGATGATTCAGCAGGCAGCAAGAGACTTTGCACAAAACGAACTATTACCTGGAGTTATTGAAAGAGACCGTGATCAGAAATTCCCTGCAGAGCAGGTGAAGAAAATGGGTGAAATGGGCCTTTTGGGAATGATGGTTGATCCAAAATACGGAGGTGCAGGTATGGACAGTGTTTCTTACGTGCTGGCAATGGAGGAGATTGCAAAAGTAGATGCTTCTGCAGCTGTTGTGATGTCTGTAAACAACTCATTGGTTTGCGCCGGTCTTGAAAAATTTGCTTCTGAAGAGCAAAAGGTAAAATATCTTACTCCTCTTGCAAGCGGGCAGGTGATCGGAGCATTCGCGTTATCTGAGCCTGAAGCAGGTTCCGACGCAACTTCTCAGAAAACAACCGCTGAAGACAAAGGAGATTATTATCTTTTAAACGGTATTAAAAACTGGATCACAAACGGTGGTACCGCTTCTTATTATATTGTAATCGCTCAGACAGATCCTGAGAAAAAGCATAAAGGAATCAACGCTTTCATCGTAGAAAGAGGATGGGAAGGCTTTGAAATCGGACCAAAAGAGGATAAACTGGGAATCAGAGGAAGTGATACGCACTCTTTGATCTTCAATAATGTAAAAGTTCCGAAAGAAAACAGAATCGGTGATGACGGATTTGGTTTCAATTTTGCTATGGCAGTATTGAATGGAGGAAGAATCGGTATCGCTTCTCAGGCTTTGGGAATTGCTTCCGGAGCTTATGAGCTGGCTTTGAAATATGCCAAAACAAGAAAAGCTTTCAAAACGGAGATCATTAACCACCAGGCTATTGCGTTTAAATTGGCGGATATGGCTACTCAGATTACAGCGGCAAAAATGCTTTGCTTCAAAGCGGCATGTGAGAAAGATGCCGGAAAAGATATCTCTGAAAGCGGTGCTATGGCAAAATTATATGCTTCTCAGGTAGCAATGGATACTACGATTGAAGCTGTACAGATTCACGGTGGATACGGATATGTGAAAGAATACCACGTAGAAAGATTAATGAGAGATGCAAAAATCACTCAGATCTACGAAGGAACTTCTGAGATCCAGAAGATCGTGATCTCAAGAAGCATTGCAAAATAAAACATTTTAAAACACACTGCTTATGAAAAAATCTTTGTGGATCACCCTCGGTGTCGTACTGCTGTTACTGGGAGTATTTGTATGGTATAAGTATTTCTTCGTTTTCGGAGAAGGCGTGAAATCCGGATACCTGAATTATGCCATGAAAAAAGGCTATGTTTTCAAAACTTATGAAGGCAAACTGATTCAGGAAGGTTTCGGAAAAGGAAAAACAGGAACTATTACAAGCTATGAGTTTGAGTTCTCTGTAGATGACCCTGAAGTTTTCAGACAGCTTGAAAACAACAGTGGTAAAACTTTTGACCTGCATTACAAAGAATACAATGGGGCTCTTCCGTGGAGAGGAAACACAAAGTTCGTTGTAGACAAAGTAGTGAACATGAAATAAAAATAAATAAGGCTCTCAATTTGAGAGCCTTATTTTTACACCCAATCACAAAATATTAATATATAAAATAAAAATTTTCTGATTCATTTTGAATTTCGTCCGGTTACGAAGGTTTATTTGATAATAAGTTTATCGGATGCCGGGAACTGATCAACAATTTCGTTATCCACCCCAAAATTTCCTTTTAAAATGTCTTTCGGATTTCCACTGATCCAGCTGCTGAGATCAATGGCTTCATACAAACCGTTATTAAATCCAAGAAGAACTATAAGCTTTTCTGTTCCTGTATTTTTGATATAATGGCCGGCTCCCATCGGAACATAGCCTACATCTCCTTTGTTAAATTCATCCTTTACAAACTGTCCCTCAGCCAGAAAAACTCCCATTTCCGCCTTTCCCTGAATGTAATACTGCCATTCGTCGGCATTGGGATGCCAGTGCAGCTCCCTTAGCCCTCCGGGTTCTATTTCGAAAATACTTCCGGTGATGGTCTTGGCAATCTCAAATTCCTTTTGGGTAACCACTCTCTGTAATCCCCCTCCGGGAACTACTATGGGCTGTTGAGCTCCTAACGGATACCGATGTTTTGAGACCAGTGAGATTTCATTTCTTGCAGAAGCCAATCCGGAATGAATGTCAGGAAGCTCACATTTTGCAAAATAAGCTTCTCCCTGATGCAGCTGCTTTACCTCATCTATAGTCAATCCTAAATTCTGAGCCGCGATTTCTACCGGAACACTGGAGATAAAATCTGTAATGCTAAAGGTATGATCTTCAGAAAAATCACCATTGTCAAAAATTAATATAAAATGACAACTTTTACTGCTGATACATTGTAGAACATGTCCATAACCTCTCGGAAAGTACCAGACGTCTCCCGGATTAAAAATATCAATAAAAACATTTCCTTGCGGGTCGATAACGGTGGTCCGCATTTGTCCTTCCAAAACATAGCCCCATTCCGCTGCATTGGCATGCCAATGCAGTTCACGGATAGCTCCCGGCTCCAGATGCATACTGACTCCGGCAAGGTTTTGAGAGGCTTTAAATTCCTTTACAGAAACACCTCTTGTGATTCCACCGGGACCTAGTCTGGGCTTCTTTTTTTCTAATTCATACTTGAAGTTTGGGAGTCTTTTGCTCATGAACCGGTGCTTGTAATGATTAATATCTTGATAAATTTAAAAATAAGAATTTGTTCAAAATTCTAAATATTATTAAAAAAAAATTAAAAAAATCCATTACAAAGATACATCTGCTATTTATTGGGCGTCGTTGTTAGGAATGTTTTTCTTTTTGTAGAAATAATATCCGATACCGGCAATAAGAAATAAAGGCCATAGCGGAAGGATAAACAGGAAAACGGACATGATCACATCCCAGCCGGATTCAATGGCGGCCAGCGATTTTCCACCGAAAGTTTTAGGTTCCTTTTCTGCTCCGGTTTTATCCAGGATACTTACGTTGATGCTGCAAATGGTGTTGTCTGCATACTGCCGTCCGGAAACCTGAATGTCTCTGGTTTCTATATCCCCGACACTGCTGTTTAAAGCTTCCATCAGACCATCGAAATGTTGGATGGGTACTTTGATGTCCATGCTGTACAACTTCTGATTTTCTTCCCGTCGGTTGGCAGACTCTACATAAGAAAGGTTTTCACTTTTAATATATCCGTTATTTCTGATCGCTTCTTCTCTGATGATTTCCTTTACCGTTTCTGCATTATCCGCTTTTATAGAAAGATATCCTGACTTTACCATCCTGTCCTTGATGTTCAGCTCATAGCTGTCGTTTTTCGGTTTGTCCTTATAAACGATTTTGGTTTCTCTGATTACTTTTGGGGCAGGGACATTGACAACGATCTTTTCAGGTGTATTGGCAGCAGAATCTTTTTTCTCAATTTTGGATTCCAGCTTTGTTGAAGCAATTTTCGCTGATAGGGAATCTACCATTTTTGAGGTGTTTTCTATTTTCTGCTGAATATCGTTCTTCGTATTTTCAAAATCTTTTATTCTGATACTGGCAGAATCAAGAGCCTGGTCAGCTGTTTTGCCCGCATTGTCTATAGCTTCTGCAGCAATGGTGGAGGCACTGTCTATGGAATGTACAGCTTCTTCGATCTGAGACGGGACAGTATTCTTTTTACACATTATAAAGGTACCTGATACCACGACTAGTAATATGAACTTTTTCATAAGATTAATTTTTTGATGAAGTAAAATTAGGAGAGAGGCTCTTGTAAAGATTGTAAATAGAATGTATTATCGTAGTAAAATTGTAATGATCATATTTTCAGATATTTGTATTTGTTTTACAAGAGTTTTACAAAATACTCTATGTTGGATGATCCGGATTTTTAAGGTGGATAATTCTAAAGTTGAAAAACTATAATCAAAAAACGCTATATATTTAATACTGAATTTATTTCTAAAGTGAGCTTTACTTATCGGGAGCGTACGTAATAAGTTTTCAGGAATTTTTTACTGAGGGTGAATATCACAGTTGGAGACATAAGAATTCTACTCCAGGGACTCGACATGAAAAAATCCGCAGAAAATTTCTACGGATCTTATACTTTTTAAGCAATTTCGCCTTTTTGCGATTTCACCCTTTCATTAATTCTCTCTAAATTCACTGATGAAGTGTAATTTCACATTAGGGAATTTCTCCTGTGTCATATGAATAGTGAATGACGAGTCGGCCAAAAATACCAGTTGGTTGTATTTATCTCTCGCAAGGAATCTCTGCTTAAGTCTTGCAAACTCTTTAAATTCTTCAGATTTCTCATCAGCTTCCACCCAGCATGCCTTATGCATAGAAAGTGGCTCATAAGTACATTTAGCCCCGTATTCATGTTCCAGACGGTATTGAATAACCTCATATTGAAGCGCTCCTACAGTACCGATGATCTTTCTGCCGTTCATTTCCAGGGTAAACAGCTGTGCAACCCCTTCATCCATCAGCTGATCGATTCCTTTAGCCAATTGCTTGGCTTTTAGAGGATCATTATTGTTGATATAACGGAAGTGCTCAGGAGAGAAGCTTGGAATACCTTTGAAGCTTAATTTTTCACCACCTGTAAGGGTATCTCCGATTCTGAAGCTTCCTGTATCATGAAGCCCTACAATATCACCAGGGAAACTTTCTTCTACTACCTCTTTCTTATCAGCAAAGAATGCATTGGGAGAAGAGAATTTCATCTTTTTGCCTTCTCTTACCAATAAATAGTTTTCATTTCTTTTGAATGTTCCTGATACGATTTTTACGAAGGCAAGCCTGTCTCTGTGCTTAGGATCCATATTAGCGTGGATCTTGAAAACGAATCCCGTGAAAGTATTCTCTTCAGGTTTTACAAGACGTGTATCACTTTCTTTGGGCTGCGGCATTGGAGCAATGTCGATGAAAGCATCCAATAATTCACGGACTCCAAAATTATTTAAAGCTGAACCGAAGAATACCGGCTGGAGATCACCTTTCATATAGTCTTCACGGCTGAATTCCGGGTAAACAGACTGGATCAGATCAAGTTCTTCTCTTAAAGTTGCTGCTGCTTTTTCACCAATCACTTCATCAATGGAAGGATCATTAATATCATCAAACTTTATAGAATCTCCAACTTTCTGTTTTTTCTCTTCCAGGAACAGCTGAATGTTGTTTTCCCAGATATTATAAATACCCTGGAAGTCACTTCCCATACCGATTGGCAGAGAAAGAGGACAGACCGTTAATCCTAATTTCTGTTCAACTTCATCCAAAAGATCAAAAGCGTCTTTACCCTCACGGTCAAGCTTGTTGATGAATACCAGCATCGGAATGTTTCTCATTCTGCAGACCTGAACCAGTTTTTCAGTTTGTTCCTCAACCCCTTTTGCAACGTCGATGACAACAATTACAGAGTCTACGGCAGTTAAGGTTCTGTAGGTGTCTTCCGCAAAGTCCTTGTGACCGGGAGTATCAAGGATGTTGATTTTGTGGTCTTTATATTCAAAAGCCAATACGGAAGTCGCTACAGAGATTCCTCTCTGTCTTTCAATTTCCATAAAGTCGGAGGTCGCTCCTTTTTTTATTTTGTTGGATTTTACCGCCCCGGCTTCCTGGATTGCCCCCCCGAAAAGTAGTAGCTTTTCTGTAAGAGTTGTTTTTCCTGCATCCGGGTGGGAGATAATTCCAAAAGTCTTTCTTTTTTGTATTTCTTTGATTAAGTCTGACATATCGTATTTTGAAGTTGCAAAAATCGTGATTTTTTACGAAGTTTTCAAATTTAAATGATAACAATGCTTATTAGGTTAAAGAGCTGCTGGGCAGGAGGGTTTGAGAATCGTAAACAAAAGGGGGAATGTAATACCGTAAATTCTCATTTATCATTAATCCGTTTTTACTGCCCAAAGTCAATAGTGAATTGGGAATGTGCTATGAAATTCACACGCGCAGCGTATTTTGGCCATCGACTTTTCACATCAAACCAGAGTCCTTATGATCAATATAAAAGCATAAACCAATCCGAGAGCAACAAACAGAAAAAAGCCGTCATGATATACTCAAATACTCCAAATTCATTGGCGGGCGGATGTTCTGAAGTAAGATTGTATTGTTCTATGGTTTGTGGGCTTATTTTCAGATCGGGACGGAAGTGTTGAATGCTTTTTAGAAAATGGCGGTACAATTCATATTGGTTGCTGAGAATGACATATTCAAAATTGAAATCTATACTTTCCAATACAATGTTGCCTGCAAAATAAAAGTAACGAATCTGTTGATTTTAGACCCAACACCTGGAAACGATAATTCTGTATTTGTTTTGATGATACCCATGGTTGCGGCACGAATTTAAGTATTTTCTTTTTTAGTTGCCTGTAGCACTCAAAAAAATTATCTTTGTTTTCAATAAACTTTTACAGAACAAGAATGGAAAATAGCAGGTATCCGAAGTTTACTTTTACATGGTTGGGCGCTGTTGCTTTGGTGGTTGGATTGTTTGCAGGAACGATGGCTGTTTCCTTCTTCAGTACTTTTTGGAAAGTTGTTTTCAAAGAAAATCTTGAGCTTAAAGATTGGTTTCTGATGGTGGCCAATTCTGTAGGATTCCTTACGGCTATTGCTTTTTTTGATTTTTTTATTGTAAGGCGTACGACGAATATGAAGCTTAATTTCAATTTCTCATCAGTCAATTTTTACACCTATCTCCTTGTTTTTCCTATGATGGCGGGAATGATGTTTATTTCAGAGTTTGTCACCGCCCAGATCCCTACCACAGGACCTTTTTTCGGAGAATTTTACGAATATTTCGTCCAGCTTATGAATCAGCTGACCGATGATCCGGTCATCATGCTTATTATGACGGTGATCATGGCCCCGATCTTTGAAGAAATTATCTTCAGGGGAATTATTCAGAAAGGACTGATCAATAAAGGCGTTGCACCCTGGAAAGCAATTCTGTATGCTTCCATTATTTTTGGAGTTGTTCATGGGAATCCATGGCAGTTTATCAGTGCCGTAATGTTGGGATGCGTTCTGGGACTGGTATATGATAAAACAAAATCTTTACTGATACCGATACTGTTGCATGGCTTTAACAATCTGACCCTTTCATTACTGGTGCTTTATGGTAAAAATGAAAGTTTTGCACAGGCTTTTAAGGTTTCAGAGTGGCTGATACTGGCCGTAGGACTTGTACTTTTTTCTTTATTCTATTATCTTTTTATGAAAAAGTATAAAGTACACTATGCCGAAATGTAATGGATCACCGTTGAAAAGTAAAATTGAAAATGAATATAGAAATGGAATTATTAGTAGCGACACACAACGAACATAAAAAAGAAGAAATCCAACAGATCCTGGGAAATGATTGTGCTGTAAAAAGTCTTACAGATTATGATATTCACGAGGAAATTGTAGAAGATGGTGATTCTTTTCACGCCAATGCCCTGATCAAAGCAAAGTACTGTTTTGAAAAAACCGGAGTTCCAAGCCTGGGAGATGACAGCGGTTTGGTAGTTGAATCTCTGGACGGAAGACCCGGGATATTCTCAGCCCGCTATGCAGGAGACCATGATTTTGCTAAAAATATCGAAAAGGTATTGGAGGAGTTGCAGGGAATAGAAAACAGGAAAGCTTATTTCGTTACTGTTCTATGCTTTTATGATGAAAATGGAGCCCGATATTTTGAAGGTAGGGTTCATGGAAATTTATTGACTGAAAACAAAGGATTTAAAGGATTCGGATATGATCCTATTTTTGTTCCTGAAGGTAACGACAGAACCTTTGCAGAAATGAATCCTGAAGATAAAAATAAGATCAGCCACCGTAGACAGGCACTGGATCTGTTTATGGATTTTTTAAAAGTGACAGATTAAATTTAACGATAAGGTAAAATTATCTATTTAGATTTTCTGTCGTACATTTGTTACAATAAACTATTGATTTGAGTACTTATTTAACGATATTAGGTTTTAATTCAGCGATTCCGACCATCAATTCCTCACCTACGGCCCAACTGCTGGAAATGGAGGAGAGACATTTCCTGATCGATTGTGGAGAAGGTACACAGGTACAGCTGAGAAAAGCAAAAGCGAGATTTTCAAAGATCAATCATATTTTTATTTCCCATCTCCATGGGGACCATTGTTTCGGGCTTCCGGGGCTTATTGCCTCTTTCCGTCTCTTAGGAAGAGAAAATCCGTTGCATGTCTACGGCCCGAAAGGAATTAAAAAGATGCTGGAAACCATATTTCAGATTACGGAGACCCATCGTGGTTTTGAAGTGGTATATCATGAGCTCGATAAGGATTATTCTGAAAAAATCTATGAAGACAACAGGGTGGAAGTATATACCATTCCTTTGGATCATAGAATTTACTGCAACGGTTACCTTTTTAAAGAAAAGCCCAAAGACAGGCATCTTAATATGAAAGAGATCGCCAAGTACAGTGAAATTGAAACCTGTGATTATCACAATATAAAAGCGGGGAAAGATTTCGTATTAAGTGATGGCTATGTTCTTAAAAATGAAGTGTTGACGGTAGATCCGGCTCCTTCTGTATCTTATGCCTTCTGTAGCGACACCCGGTACCTGGAGAGTGTAATTCCTATCATTAAAAATGTAACGGTTTTGTATCATGAATCTACATTTTTACATGATCTGAAGGAAATGGCTGATTATACAGGACATACTACAGCACTGGAAGCGGCAACGATCGCTCAGAAAGCACAGGTTGGTAAATTGATTTTAGGACATTTCTCGAACAGATATGCAGATCTGACCGTTTTTACCGATGAAGCCAGAAATATCTTTCCCAACTCTTATTTACCCAAAGCGTTGGAAAGCGTAAAGATTTAAAATATATATGCTGAGATTTGAAGAATTAAGGGGCTTTCTTGACGAAAAGGCAGACCAGTACAATGCTCCCGGTTTTATTGAAGATGACCCGATACAGATTCCGCATCGTTTTTCAGTAAAGCAGGATATTGAAATTGCCGGATTTTTAGCCGCCACCATTTCCTGGGGAAACAGAAAATCGATCATTAAGTCTGCGGAGAAAATGCTTGATATCATGGGGAATTCTCCTTACGATTTCGTGCTGAATTATTCCGAAAAGGATCTGAGAGATATTCAGGATAAAAGTATTCACAGAACGTTCAACGGACAGGATTTTTCCTATTTTATCAGACAGTTCAACAGAATTTATAAAGAACATGAAAGCCTGGAAAACCTGTTTGAAGTCAAAGAACCGGAAATCAATTTTCTGCATGCTATAGAAAGGTTCAGAAGCAGCTTTCTGGAAGCTGAAAAGCACAGAAGTCATAAACATGTCAGTTCACCTTATAAAAACTCTTCAGCCAAAAGGATCATCATGTTTCTGAGATGGATGGTGCGGAAAGATAAGCGGGGAGTAGATTTTGGGATCTGGGAACATACAGATCAGAAATACCTGTCTATTCCTTTAGATGTCCATACGGGGAATATCTCCAGGAAATTAGGATTGGTATCAAGAGCCCAGAATGACTGGAAGACCGTGGAGGAACTGGATGTGGTCATTCGCAAATTTGATGAAAATGATCCTGCAAAATATGATTTTGCATTGTTCGGGTTAGGTGTTACTAAAGAACTGTTGTAAAAAATAACTAAGGATGAAAAAATATAACGAGAAAACAGAAATTCTTGAAAAAATAGCAGACAGCATTACAGCATGGATAGGATCTATTCAGTCACTGATTGTACATACCCTGCTTTTTCTGACTTCCTTTTTGCTTCCTATGGTGGATCTTGTTGAATTTGACAAAATGCTTCTTATTCTTACGACGGTACTTTCTCTGGAAGCAATTTATCTGGCCATCTTTATTCAGATGTCAGTGAACAAGAGTCACGAAAAAATTGAAGATATCCAGGAAGATATCGAAGAGATCAGTGAAGATATCGAGGATATTCAGGAAGATATTGAAGAGATCAGTGAGGATATTGAGGAGATCAATGAAGATATCGAAGACATTCAGGAAGATATTGAAGAGATCAACGATGAAGAGGAGGAAGAAGATCATAATGAAAGAGCAAAAAATGTAATATTGAAAAGCAATGTAAGCTCAAATAAAAATGAGATCAAAGCTTTAAAAGATATTATCACTCAGCTGCAGAACGAGATCGATCAGCTGAAGAGAGAAGAATAGGTATGGCAAAATGATTACCAAAAAAGCAAGAGGCTGTCTCAAAAGTGTCATTCTGAATGAAATGCAATGTAATGAAGAATCTCAAACAACTGACCATCAATGAGATTCTTCCTTCGTCAGAATGACAAAAGCCGAATTATTTGACTTTTGAGACAGTCTCTTTTTTATAACCTGAATGTTTATCTCGCTAATTTGTGGAATATGTAATAATAAGAAAAAAATATTATGAATGCTTAGGTCAAAGTGGAAAATACTCATGTTAAAGGAAGACCTAATATGAATATTTTTGCTACATTTGAACAAATGAAAATAAAATGTTAAACTATAGATTAAAAAACTACTTTTTTCTTTTCATGTTTTTACTGGCTTCTGTTTCTGTGTTTTCGCAAATTGCACCTAACAGAAAAGCTGCAAAAGCGAAACCTTCTGCGGAAAGTTTGAGAGCAGGAGCTTTTATAGATGTCAATGTACCACCTTATGCAGGTTCAGATTATACTCCTGAAGATCTGGTGAAAAATATCCTGATCAACGGAGGGACAAGCTGTACAAATGCGAACATTACAAATGTTACTGTTTCACCTAATCATACCGTAGATAATAACAATAGATTCTGGGGGTATTTTAATAAGGGAACAACGGATTTTCCTTTTACTGACGGGATTGTATTGACAACGGGATATGCAAGACAAGCAGGAAACACCTATGTATCAGATGTTGGAGCTTCAGTAGGAACGGGAAGTGATCCTGATCTTGTGACAGCCACCAATCCTACAACCAATCTTCAGGATGCGGTGGCTCTTGAATTTGATTTCGTTCCCAATTCCACGCAGGTGAAATTTAATTATATATTCGCTTCAGATGAATATACCTCCAATTTTCCGTGCCAGGATTATTCTGACGCCTTTGCACTTCTTTTAAAGAAAGTGGGAGATCCTACCTATACTAACCTTGCTATATTACCGGGGGGTGCTGGGCCTGTAAGCGTAACTAATATTGTACCTGCAGGAAACGGATTTTCCTGTGGTCCTATTAATGCTAATTTTTTTGGAGGGCTGAGTAATCCGCATGTAGTCATTAACTATTTTGGAAGAACAACTCCATTAACTGCTGTTGCTGATGTAATTCCCGGGCAGACTTATCATTTTAAGATGGTACTGGCGGATGCGATAGACAGGACTCATGATTCTGCGGTCTTCCTGGAAGGAGGATCTTTTGATATCGGAATTAAAATTGTGGATGAAGCAGGAGCTGCTCTGCCAGGAAGTATTAATATGTGTGACAATACCCCAAAGGTGCTAAAGGCTCAGGTTGCTACAATTCCGGGGATGACTTTCCAATGGTATAAAGACGGGGTTTTGATTTCGGGAGCAACCAATGCTACTTATGTCGCTACTGCACCGGGAGTATATACGGTAAAAGTGATGATTCCGGGAAATAACTGTCCGGGAGAAGCTTCCATTACAATTGTAGGAGGAACAAGCCCTACTGTACAGAATGCAACTCTTAAGCTTTGTACAACGCCTACGCTCGCTACTTTTAATCTAGAGGACGCAAAACCTTTGATCAGTACAACCCAGGGAGCGGTATTCCGTTTCTATGCCAATCAGGCTGATGCGCAGGCTCAGAATGACAGTTATATTACCAATCTTGCCAGCTATAACGGAACGGACGGCCAGATACTGTATGTTCTTGTTTCCAATGGTGCCTTCTGCAGCAGAATAGCAACTCTGACCTTAAGAAAAGAAGAAACACCTGTAGCACAGCTTAATGCGGCAAGGCTTAAGATTTGTTTGGGAGAATCAGTATTATTAACAGCTTCAGGTGGAGTGACCTATGAATGGAGTGATACTTCAAGTACAGGAGGAATAAGAACTGTAAGCCCAACCCAAACAACAACGTATACAGTGTATGCTATCGGAGCTCAGGGATGTAAATCTCTACAGCCGGCTCGTATTACTATTGAAGTTATACCTGCTATTGTTTCCACCCTGAAAGGAGGACATATCTGTCAGGGAGATAATATTATTCTGGATGCAGGCTCAGGACCGGGATATACTTATGAGTGGAGTACGGGAGAAACAAGCCAGACCATTACAGCAAGTACGCCGGGAGAATATACAGTGACCATAAGCAATGGGGTATGCTCACAGACATTCAAAACACAGGTGATCCAGGCTGTTATTCCTGAAGTGATAAAAGTTGATTATAATGATAGAGGTACGATGATCATTACAGCAACCAATCCTAGTAACGGTATCCTGGAATATTCAATCGACAATGGGGTAACATGGCAGAGCTCAAATGTATTTAACAATGTTCCTAAGAATAAAGTGATCTCCATTCGTGTGAGAGTAAAATACACGAGCTGTGTAGGATTTATTGAATTCTTTACATTCGTAATGAAAAATGTAATTACCCCGAACGGAGATAATATCAATGATGTCATTGACTTCAGCGGAGTGATCAACTATAAGGATTTCAGCGGACAGGTTTTTGACAGATACGGAAAGGAAGTATTTAAAGCAGAGAAGATCAGGCCTTATTGGGATGGATATTTCCAGGGGAAAAAACTGCCTACTTCCTCATATTGGTATCAGGTAACCTATGAAGATCCTGCAAGTAAGCAGGTCACTGTAAAAACAGGCTGGATACTACTTAAAAATGTTGAGTAATTTTAAACTATAATTGAAAGACTGACTGTTTTGTCAGTCTTTTTTTATTATTTTGAAATAAATAAAGTTGATATTCTACGATAAATAAATTTGCGTTAGTAATAATGTAAATTATATCGGGTTAAATTTTAATTAAAAAAAATAGTATTTTTGTTCAAAATAATATAAAATGTTAAATAGGAGGATAGGAAGTTTATTTTTAGTGTTATTTCTTGCCTTTATAGGAAATCTCACCTTTGCCCAGGACAGGGAAAGGGTAGAGGCTGCTAAAAAGCCAAGTACTGCCTCTTTGAGAGCAGGAGCTTTTATAGATGTTAACACTTCCGCTTACCCTGAGTCCGCTTACAGCATCACCCAGTTGGTAAAAGATGTCCTGATATCAGGAGGCAGCTGCGGTAGCTCTGTTGTAAGCAATGTAACGGTATCACCCAATTTGCCGCCAACTAACGGAAACCGAAGCTGGGGGTACTTTAACAAAGCAACAACCAACTTCCCCTTCAGTCAAGGAATTGTACTTTCTACCGGATATGCCAATAAATCAGGAAATTCCTTTCAGAGCAGCTTGAGTGATGCGTTAAACTCAGGAGGTGACGCTGATTTGGCAGCTGCTTTATCAATATCCAATGGTGAGCTGTTCGATGCTACTTCTATAGAATTTGATTTCGTAGCGTCTTCTACTGAAATTTCATTCAGATATTTATTTGCATCCAAAGAATACCAGAATCCTTTTCCATGTACAAAATCTGACGGTTTTGCCCTGCTGTTGAAAAAAGTGGGAGACCCTAATTATACAAACCTTGCAGTATTGCCGGGAGGAGCAGGGCCGGTGAGTGTAACCAATATTATTCCGGCCGCTTTAAATTGCGGACCTAAAAATGCGGCATACTTCGGGGGCCTGAACAATCCTCAGATCGAAACCAACTTTAATGGACGTACGGTGCCATTGACGGCAAAAGCAACTGTAATTCCGGGAGAGACCTACCATTTTAAAATGGTATTGGCAGATTATAGTGATATGAATTTTGATTCGGCAGTATTTTTAGAAGCCGGATCATTTGATATAGGAGTTAAAATTCTTGACCCTGCCGGAGTACAGCTTCCTGCTAATATCACCGTGTGTGATAATGCACCGCAAACCTTTACCGCTTCTGTTCAGGGTGCGAATGTTACCTACCAGTGGTTTTTAGGGGGTAACCCAATTCCGGGAGCCGTTAATGCAAGTTACACCACAGCACAACCAGGGGTATACATGGTTAAAGTTTATATACAAGGAAACCCATGTCCCGGAGAGGCAACAATCACGGTAACAAGCGTGGCATCTCCTGCAGTGCAGAATGCAACGCTGACGGCCTGCTATGCTGCTGGAAATACAATTTTTAATTTACCGTTGGCACAACCTTCAATAAGTACAACGCCAGGAGCTATATTTTCATATTATACAACATTGGCAGATGCGAATGCAGGAAATGCGAACACCATTCCTAATCCTGCCGCTTATTCAAGTCCTGGTGGACAAACAGTATACGTCAGAGTAAGAAACGGCAACGGTAGTTGTGCAAAAGTAGCTGAGCTGCAATTGGTAAAGGCTCCGCAGATGACAGCGTCTATTGCACCTCCGGTAGAGCTGAGCTGTACCAATTCCCAGATTACCCTGGATGCTTCCGCTTCTGTTTATCCGGCAGGGGCCACATTCAACTGGACTACAACAGGAGGAAACATTGTTTCAGGAGGAAATACTTTAAACCCTGTGATCAATGCTCCCGGTACCTATACTTTAACTATAGCGCAAACTTATCAACCGGGAAATATTAACTGTACAGCCACGGCAAATGTCGTAGTGACAGGCAACAGTGCGCCACCGGTTACCGGGCTTACAGCAAGTAAAGTGAAGATCTGTAAAGGCGAATCTGTAGTATTGACTGCCTCAGGAGGAGTGAGCTACACCTGGACAGGACTTCCGGGAACAGGAAATACGCAGACCGTATCCCCTACTACTACCACTACTTATACCGTAACTGCTGTAGGTGCCAATGGATGTCCTGCTCAGAATCCGGGTACGATAACAATTGAGGTATCAGAACCTTTTACAGCACAAAACGCAACGCTGCATAAGTGTTATCAGGCTGGACTGACTTATAATCTTACAGAGGCAGAAAGCCAAATCACTTCCGCTTCGGGAGTTACTTTTACCTATTATGTCAATCAGGCTGATGCAAATGCCGCCAATGGAAACTTTATTGCGACTCCTGCAGCTTATTCGCCACCGGGAAACCAGACTATATATGTATTGGTAAGCAATGGAGGGTGCAGCTATGTAGTTACTTTACAATTATTGAGAACCGCTGAGACTACACTGACGATAGCAGCACCGCAAACAGTCACCTGTACAGCTCCTCAGGTAACCCTGAATGCTTCCGCTTCTGTAATACCGGCAGGATCTACCATTGCATGGACAACTACTGGCGGAAATATCGTTTCAGGAGCTAATACACTTACCCCGGTAGTGAGTGCAGGCGGAGTGTATACCCTGACCGTAACTAATGTATCTCAGCCAGGGAATCTGACCTGTACCTATACTTCAACTGTAACAGTGCAGGAAGATAAGGTGCTGCCGGTTGCCGCCCTTGTGTCATCACAGCCTCGTATATGTGAAGGAGAGTCCGTGACTCTTACCGCTTCGGGAGGTGTGACCTATAATTGGGGCAATGGTCTTCCGGGTAATGGAAATACCCAGGTAGTTTCACCTACCAGTACAACAGTATACACGGTATACGCCGTAGGTGCTAATGGATGTGTCTCTGCAACGCCGGCAACCGTGACCGTTCAGGTAGGGCCACCTGTCGCAGGAATTTCAGCGTCTAAAACAAAAATATGTGTAGGAGAATCTGTTACCCTTACCGCTTCAGGAGGAATTACTTACAACTGGGTCGGACTTCCGGGAAATGGAAATACTCAGACTGTAAGCCCTACAATAACTACAATATACTCGGTATTTGCATTGGGAGGAAACGGATGTAGCTCTTTGGTAGCAGCTGAAATCGAAATTGAAGTTGTTCCGGCTATTGTTTCTATATTGGAGGATGTTTACGTTTGTGCCGGAGATAGTGGGACTCTGGATGCGGGAGCAGGACTTAATTATACCTATTTATGGAATACGGGAGCAACCACTCAGACAATAACGACCAACATTCCGGGAACTTATTCTGTGACCATCAGCAATGGAGTGTGTTCAAACACTTTCTCTGCCCAGCTGATCAATCCTGATCTTCCGCAATTTACAAATGTGGTTTTTGATAACCATATTCTTACGGTTACGGCAAGCAATCCTACCGGTGGAGTTTTAGAATATTCTATAGACGGAGGGCTTACATGGCAGGAGCCTAATATATTTTATGGGGTTTTAAATAACACGACTTATAATCTGATGGTTCGGGTGAAGGGTGCAAAATGTGGTAATTCACTGGATTACTTTACGTTTGTTATCAGCAATGCGATTACCCCTAATATGGATGGAGTGAATGATACGATAGACTTCACAGGAATCAGCGGATATAAAGATTTTGCGGCTTCTATTTTCGACAGATACGGAGCAGAAGTATATAAGGCGACAAAAAGTGATGCGGTATGGAAAGGATCTTTAAAAGGAATAAATCTTCCTACCGGTACGTATTGGTACAGGGTACAGTGGGAGAACCCGGCCAGCCGAAAACTGGAGCAGCGATCAGGCTGGATACTTCTGAAAAACAGAAACTAAATAATTCTAAAATAAAAACAAAAAATCTTTCAGTACTGAAAGATTTTTTGTTTTTAAATGGTAATGATGAAGGATATGATAAGAAGTATTTTCAGCAGATTTTTTTTAGATGGCCTTGTTGCGTTTATTATCATAAGCTCTTTAATTTAAGACCTCTGTATAGGGAAATGAGGCCTATTTTAGACAGAATGGTTTTATTAAATATTTAATGTTTCGAGAGAAACCCTGTGATTTGTCTTTTTGAGAAATTTAGGCTAGGATAATGGGAATTGTCTTAAGAGTTTTGTTTTTTTTGATTTTTTATTATAAAAAATATAAATATGTATATGGTATATTTAAAAAAAAATTAAATTTGTTGAAACAAAAATATTATGAGAAGATTTCTACCGCTTTGTTTATTTTTTACAGTCATCTCGACTTTTTTATTTTCACAGAATCAGCCCACGCAGCCCAGAAAACCTGTAAAGGAAACAGGTACTGCACAGTCCAGAAGAGCAGGCGCTTTTATTGATGTGAATGCTCCGGGATACATTGAGAGCTCTTATAACATTGAGAAAATGGTAAAAGACGTATTGATCTCATCAGGGACCAATACCTGTCTGACACCAAATGTAACGAATGTAACGATTACTCCCAATCATGCGCCATCTGATGCCAACAGAGCCTGGGGGTACTTTCATAAGGCTGCGACCAACTTCCCTTTCAAAGATGGACTTATCCTTTCTACAGGATATGCAAGAAGAGCCGGTAATACTTTCGAAGGGGCTCTTAATGATGTCAATGGAGGAGGATCTGATGCTGACCTGGCACAGATCATTGGAGTTGTAGAAAGCAGGCTGAATGATGCCGTACTTCTGGAATTTGATTTCGTGCCTACAACGAGTCAAATCAAATTTAATTATTTAATTGCATCTGAAGAATATACAGGCTCATTTCCCTGTACCTTTGCGGATGCTTTTGCGATATTGCTGAGACCGACTTCGGGTGGACCTTATGTAAATATGGCTGTCCTTCCCAATGGAGCAGGACCGGTAAGTATCACCAATATTCACCCGGCGATAGGTTCATCTTGTGGGGCTGTTAATGAACAATATTTTGCAGGATATAATACGACGAATGTTGAGACAAATTTTAACGGAAGAACAGTTCCGCTTACAGCAACGGCCGATGTGGTGGCTGGGCAGCAATATCACTTCAAAATGGTAGTGGCTGACTATAGCGACCATAGTTACGATACTGCTGTATTTTTAGAAGGAGGATCTTTCAACATCGGGGTAGATCTTTTAGACCCTTCCGGTGCGAAATTGCCTTCTGATATCAACGTTTGTGACAATGAGCCTCAGGTGATCACAGCGTCTGTAAGCGATCCTAACCTGGTATACCAATGGTATCATAACGGAAATCCGATACCTAACGCCACTACCAATACAATTACGGCTGTACAGCCCGGTACTTATACGATTGAAGTAAGTGTTCCGGGAAATCCATGTCCTGGTAAAGCTTCAATAGAAATTCACGGGGGAACTACACCACAGGCTCAGGACGCGACATTATTGCTGTGTACCACTCCGGATATAACGACCCTTGACTTAAGTACCATTACGCCTTCCATAAGCCCAACGCCTGGAGCCGTTTTCAAATTCTATGTAAACCAGGCTGATGCTGTTGCACAAAATGATAACTATATCCAAAATATATTAAACTATAACGGAAATGACGGTCAGATCCTTTACGTTGTAGTTTCAAACGGTAGCTTCTGTAGCAAAATGGTTGAGCTGAAACTATTGAAGGAAGTGACCCCAACTGCTAAAGTAAAAGCTTCCAGAATAAAAATATGTCCTGGAGAATCAGTAACCCTGACTGCTGAAGGGGGAGATACCTATGAGTGGAGCAACTTCATGGGAACCGGAAATATGCAGACGGTAACTTTATACCAGACTACTGAATTTACAGTATATGCACTGGGACCTAAAGGATGTAAATCCCTGAATCCGGCAACAATAAGAATAGAAGTAACCCCTGAGATCACTTCACCTTTAAAAGATGTTGAAATGTGTGTGGGAGATAAGGTGATCCTGGATGCAGGAGAAGGCACTGGCTATAAATATCTGTGGAGCACAGGAGCAACCACTCAGAAGATCGAAGTAGATCAGTGGGGAATCTATAGCGTGGAAATTGATAACGGCATCTGTACAAAAATATTCGAAGCCAAAGTAATGGGAGCAGCAACTCCGTTTGTTACCGCATTGAACTATGAGAGTATTAAAAAGACAGTAACTGTTACCGCGGAAAATCCTCCGATGAACAATATGCCAAGTACACTGGAATATTCTATTGATAACGGAATTTCATGGCAGGATTCTAATGTGTTTACCAATCTTTTAGATAACACAAAGTATACTGTATTGGTTAGAAGAGTAGGTACACATTGTGTCGGAAGCCTGGAATTCTTTACATTGCAGATCAATAATATCATTACTCCGAACGAGGATGGAATTAATGATGTTCTGGATCTTAAAGCTCTTGGTGAGTTTAATAATTTCACAGGATCCATATATGACCGATATGGAGTGGAAATGTTCAGATTCTCAAAAGAAAATCCGGTTTGGGATGGTACCGTAGGAGGTAAGAGACTGCCTACAGCAACCTACTGGTATAAGTTTAATTTTGAATATCCTAAATCAAAAGCACAGATGAACTGGTCCGGATGGATTATGCTGAAAAACAGAAATTAGAATTGATAATGTATAAATAATAAGAAAGAGGCTGTCTCATTTTGAGAGAGCCTCTTGTTTTTTAGCTCCGAATACGCAGATAAAAAGATTCTTGCATTCAGTGCCGAAAAATAAAAACTCCCTTGTGAGGAGTTCAATTTATAGAAAGTCTATTGATTATTTTTCCAGAGATTGGCAAAATGTATAAAGTCTGTTACGCTTAATTCTTCCGCTCTTTTATCCAGAAATTCATGACCTTTTAAAGCCTCAGGAATAGTTAATATTTTCAGTGCATTGGAAAGCTTTTTCCTTCTCTGGTTAAACCCGGCTTTTACAATTTGCTTAAAGAGGACTTCATTGCCGGCTAATCCTTCTTTCGGGTTTCTTGTAAGCCTGATCACTCCCGATTTTACCTTTGGTGGGGGATTGAAGACATTTTCATGAACGGTAAACATATAGGACACATCGTAATACGCCTGTATCAGAACAGAAAGAATCCCGTAATCTTTAGTTCTGGGTACAGCCGCTGTCCTTTCAGCGACTTCCTTCTGGAACATTCCCACCATTTCAGGGATCAGCTCATAATGGTCTACGATCTGGAATAATATCTGTGAAGAAATATTATAAGGGAAATTACCAATGATAGCGATCTGCTCATCCTTGATAAAGTTGAAGTCCTGTTTCAGAAAATCCCCTACGAAAGTATTTTCTGTAACCTTCGAATAATTGTTTTTCAGATATTCGATAGATTCCGTGTCGATTTCCGCAAGGTAAATGTTCTGATCTTTTTCAAGAAGATATTTGGTAAGAACTCCCATTCCGGGACCTACTTCCATGATATTATTATAGTTCTCAAAACTAAGACCTTCTACGATTTTTCTCGCGATATTTTCATCTGTCAGGAAGTGCTGTCCAAGATGTTTTTTTGCTTTTACACTCAAAGTTTTTTATGATTTTATTAACAATGATTTTCTTTATTTCGTCCCAAATTTCGGAAGTTTTTTTCTATTTTAGCCAAAAATTTTAATATTAATGGCTAAATCTGTAGATGAGTTTAATAAGAAAAGGCTTCGGTCCAGCAATATTACAGTAGTGATAAGTATTGCCTTAGTGCTGTTTTTGTTGGGATTAATGGGGCTTATTTTAATCAATGCCCAAAAGTATTCCGACTATATCAAAGAGCAATTGGTGGTGAACGCCTACTTTGATGAAAATTATGATGCTAAAGATTCTGTGAAGATTGCAAAACTGGAGGACGAAACTTTTAAAAAGGTACAGACATTAGCTCCTGTAAAGAAAGCGACCTACATTTCAAGAAGTATGGCGGCAAAAGAAGCCAAAAAAAGTATGGGGATTGACAGTGATGCGTTATTTGAAGAAAATATTTTCCCTTCGTCTATTGAAATAGCTTTAAAACCCGAGTATGTAGATCCTGCTAAAATTGACGAAGCGATCAAGGTGATCAAATCCGTTCCAGGTATTGTAGATGTGAAAAATGACAGTACTTTAATGGTGGATGTTTACAATAACCTGAACAGAATTTTAAAATGGATCTTAGGATTTTCAATCCTGTTTCTGATATTGGCTGTCGTATTGATCAATAACTCGATCCGTCTGAAAATATTTTCAAAGAGATTTATTATTAAAACCATGCAGCTGGTAGGGGCAAAAAGAAGATTTATCCTTAAACCTTTTATCATAGAAGCTATTATTTTGGGCGCTATTGGTTCCGTAATAGGTCTTCTTGCTTTAGGTGGGGTCTGGTATTATTTCACAAGTCAGATCGGTTCAGCTTTCGTGCAGGATACCAATCAGTATTTCTGGCTGGTTATCTTAGTGCTTGGAGTAGGAATCTTTATTTCAGTCTTAAGTACGATTTTCGCTACATGGAGATTCTTAAAATCAAACGTTGACGACTTATATTACTCTTAATAATGAGCAAAAAAACAAATAAATTTTCCGCTTCAGATTTTGGAAATGAAGCTGAAGTACCACAGGAAAACACTTTCTATTTCGGACAGCATAACTTTAAATGGATGCTGATCGGATTGGCATTTATTGTTGTTGGCTTTCTATTGATGATGGGACCTGATGCCAATACGGTTGACGGTAAATTTGATCCCAACTCATGGAATGACGATATCTTTTCCATCAGAAGGATCAGAATAGCGCCACTTTTTGTTGTCATAGGATTTGCAATAGAAGTGTATGCGATTTTAAAAAGAAAATAGATAAAATAACTTTATTTAAAGATTAAAAAATTAAAGAATTAAAAGATTAAATTAAATATTAATTTGAAATGTATATTCAATAATAATACATTTTCATTTATAAAATAATTAATATTTATATTGGCTTAGACCAGTCTTTTTGATTCCTTAATTCTTTAATCTTTTAATTTTTTTAAGAATATGGATTTAATCAAAGCAATTATTATTGCCATTGTAGAGGGGCTTACGGAGTATCTTCCAATTTCTTCTACAGCACATATGGGATTTACAGCAAACCTTTTGGGTATGCCGGATGATGAATTTTTGAAGATGTTTCAGGTTTCCATTCAGTTTGGAGCCATCCTGTCTGTTGTGGTAGCCTATTGGAAAAAGTTTTTCGATCTGAATAATATTCAGTTTTATTTTAAGCTTGCTTTTGCAGTAGTTCCGGCATTGATACTGGGATATTTGTTTGATGATAAAATTGAGGCTGTTCTTGGTAACCAGATTGCTATTTCTTCAGTACTCGTATTAGGAGGGGTAGTATTGCTGTTTGCTGATAAATGGTTTAAGAATCCTAAAATTGATGATGAAAAAGGGATAACGATCAGAAATGCGATAACGATCGGATTCTGGCAATGCCTTGCCATGATGCCTGGAACAAGCCGTAGTGCGGCTTCTATCATTGGAGGTATGGCACAGGGGCTGACGAGAAAGGCTGCCGCAGAATTTTCTTTTTTCCTTGCGGTACCTACCATGCTGGCGGTTACAGTATACTCTGTTTTTGTTAAAACATGGGGAAAAGAGACTGCAAACCCTCAGAAAGGATATGAGATGATCATGGCATCGCAGGATCATATTATGATCTTTGTAATAGGAAACGTTGTCGCATTTATTGTGGCTCTTATTGCCATCAAGGCATTCATTGGAGTACTCAATAAGTATGGCTTTAAGCCCTGGGGCTGGTACCGTATCTTTGTTGGGGTTGCTTTGTTGATCTATTTTTATTTCTTTAAATAAGAAAATATTCATTTTACCTATTCATGACAGCGGAAGAACTGAAATCAGGATACATTTTTTTATTGGACAAGCCTTTGGACTGGACTTCCTTCCAGGCAGTCAATAAAATGAAATATAAACTCAAAAGGGAATTTGATCTCCCTAAAAAATTCAAGATCGGACACGCAGGAACGCTTGACCCAAGGGCTACAGGCCTTCTTATTGTATGCTGCGGAAAGTTTACCAAAAAAATTCCTGAGATCCAGGATGCTCCCAAAGAATATTGGACGGAAATTAAAATAGGGGTACAGACGGAATCTTACGATACGGAAAAGCCGGAAATTCTTCATCAGGATATTTCCCGGATTTCAGAAGAACAGGTAAAAGAAGTATTGGATAAGTTTGTTGGAGAAATAGAACAGAAGCCTCCTGTCTATTCAGCGATCAAAATTGATGGAGAAAGAGCCTACAATCTGGCAAGAGCAGGCGAAGAAGTGGAAATGAAGTCACGAAAAACGACCATTCACTATATCAAAGATATAAAGATCGACTTTCCATTGGTAAGCTTCATTGTGGGATGTTCTAAAGGTACCTATATCCGGAGTCTCGCACATGATATAGGGCAGGAATTGGGAGTAGGAGCTTATCTGACACAGTTGAGGCGGACAAAAATTGGAGATTATGCAATTGAAAATGCTACAGATCAGTTTTTAAATAATGATTTCAGATTTGAAGGCTTGTAATGTTGATTTTTGGGATTGAAACTTGGAAAGCAGGTTTCATTTTCTAAAAGACTGAGCTCTGCAATCAATTTTCAGTAATAAAGATTATACCGGTTACGGAAACAACTAATGGAAAAGACACGTATCAATAAATATTTATCAGAAGTAGGGTACTGCTCAAGAAGGGCAGCGGATAAACTGCTGGAAGAAGGAAGAATAAAAATTAACGGAAAAATTCCTGAACTTGGAACAAAAGTTTCTGATGAAGATCTTGTAGAAGTAGATGGAAAGCCAATCAGAGAACCTCAGGAGAAACCTGTATATATCGCTTTCAATAAACCCGTAGGAATTGTCTGTACCACAGATACGAAACGCGAAAAAAACAATATTGTAGACTATATCAATCATCCGAAAAGAATTTTTCCGATCGGAAGACTTGATAAGCCCAGTGAGGGATTGATCCTTCTGACCAGTGATGGAGATATTGTAAATAAAATTTTGAGAGCCAGAAATAATCACGAAAAAGAATACCTGGTGCGTGTAGACAAGCCGATTACTCCGAGATTTCTTGAAAAAATGAGAAACGGAGTTCCTATTCTGGATACGGTAACAAAAAAATGTGAAGTTGAGAAAATTGATGAAATGAACTTCAGGATCATCCTTACCCAGGGGCTCAACAGGCAGATCCGAAGAATGTGCGAATACCTTGGCTACGACGTGAAAAAGCTGAAAAGGATTCGTATCATGAATATCAAGCTGGACCTCCCGGTCGGAAAATGGAGAGATTTAACCGAGGATGAGCTCAATGCATTGAACACTTTGCTTGCACATTCAAGTAAAACAATCGATTAAGATTATATATTATTAAATAATAAAGCTATGGATAATATAGTTATTTAATAATATTCACACATTGGTGTAATATTTCGGTTTTTTAATTACGCAGATAAGGGAGCTCATCACATGGCTTTCTTTAAAACTAAATCAGGGAAAGAAGTTGTAGCGGTACAAAATAACCTGTTGGATATTCCTAACTTAAATTCCGGAACCATTAGTATAATTGAGATCCAGACTGGAAAAACGTTAGGTACTGTTAATTTACGCACCAAATATGGAATACTGCCTGAATCAATTGAAGGAACCAATGGTCCCGGCAATTACATGCATCATTAAGATTTAAGTCATGTTCCAGATGAGAAACTATCCAAAATAGTAGATACTGTTTTGTATTGGTCGGTATGATATGTTTTTTCAATATCAGATTATTTTAAATATAATTTCATTCTCTCTTCGTATTCAGGCTTTAATTTCAGAAACTTTAGAATTTTCTTATCATCAGGATAAGTCGTCCGATAGAATATAATTTTATCTGCTGAATATTTGAAATAAGGGTGATCTTTCAGCCATTGTTCAGGAGCATCCGCTAAAGAATATTTAGGGACATTTGAAGTATCCAGCTGTGCTGTGGAAATCAATTTCTGGACTGTTTCCTTATCAATATTATAGGTGTCCAGAATCTGCTGCTTACTGACGAAGCCTCCCAGCTTCTTCCTGAAACCAATAATAGAACCGGCGCTTCTTTCGTCCATACCAAATTCCAGCAGCTGCCTGAAAGTGATCGTATTAAGATCGGTTTTTGAGAAGTCGGTTTTTTCCTGTCTGATCTCCTCTTTTTTTAGAGAAACGGGATTCAATTTTACATAAGGTCTTAGTTCCTGGAATTTTTCAGAGGAGATAACAAAACATTTTTGCAGTTCTTCCATACTTTTAAAACTGCCCTGTAAATTTCTGTTACGGTAATTGATGATAGTAATAGCCTGCTTTTCTGAAAAGCCAAAAGATTTCCAGCCTTCAGCATCCAGCTGGTTGGGATCAAAAGTGTAATATCGGATCTTTTCCTTTACGGGATAGTTTTTACCTGAGTTTTTAAAGCTTTCCGGTGTATGGGCGGGCAATAGCAGGTAAGGCTCAATTTTGCTGTAATTTTCAGGGGAAATAATAAAGCATTCTTTAAACTTTTCTTTGCTGACAAAGCTCCCGCCCAGATAATTTTTGTATTTTAAAATAGCTGCTGCCTGTCTTTCACTGAAGCCCATTTTGAGCCAGTCATTGACAGAAAACTGATCAGGATTGAATTTTCCTGTAACAGTAATTTCTTTCCTTTCGGCTTTATTGAATTCCTTTGAACTGTTTTTTTTCAGTGTTTCAGGAAGTAATATGAATGATGACAGTTCACTGAATTTCTCTCCGGAAATAGCATAACATTTTCTTAACTGTTCCTTTGAAGTGAATTGTCCTCCGACAATATCTTTATACTTAAGAATGATGGATGCCTGCTTTTCAGAAAATCCAAGCTTTTGCCATTGCTCCTGATCTAAAATATTGGGGTCAAAATCTGATATATTTGCCGGAAATGATGCATCTGTAATAAACTTCACCTCAGGAAAAGGTTCCTTTTCCCTGCTGGTATAGCTCTGATAGGCTAACAGTATAGTTAATAGTATAACCATACCTGCCAGTTTATGGTAATAACTTTTTCTCATCATGCAGTAAACATATTGATAAAAATAATGCACCGCAATAATGAACTGTTAAATGATTAAGTTTGGGATATAGATTGAATATATTGGTTTTAAATATGTATCCATATATTCATAATATAGAATTATTTAAAGATAAATGGCGTTAGAAAAATTTTAGGATTCTTCTGAAATTAAGTCACTGTTCAAGATTTTATCCAAAAATAAATCCCTGCTTTACAGGGGATTATGGTATGGATACTGTTTCTAAATTTAATAATTTGAATTGTATTTTATCTGAATATTAGGATTACTCTTCATCTTTTTCCCCTAAAGATTCTTTCAGTTTCAGAAGTTCCGCTTTTACAAATTCAAGCCTGTCAATAATGGTAATCGTTTCGGAGATTTTACTGTTGGTCGTTAAAGCGACACGTGCTCCATCCAAAGTATATCCCTTTTCCTTCACAAGGTGATAGATCATTTGCAGGTTCTTGATATCTTCAGGAGTGAAATACCGGTTCCCCTTTTTATTTTTCTTAGGTTTGATGATGGGAAATTCCTGTTCCCAATAACGTATTAATGAAGTGTTTACATCGAATGCTTTCGCGACTTCTCCTATAGAATAGTACAGTTTATCAGGTAAATTTATTTTCATTTTACGGCTCCTAAACTTCAAAGATAGAAATTTTTTAAAATTTGAACCAAATATATCTTTAAAACTGCTGTATGACTTTTGTTTGCGGAATGTATAATTATTTTACTCATAATTAAGTGAAAAAAAATTAACGTGATGTTATTTTTAATAACTTAGTGAATCTCAAAAAATTACAATACTATGAAACACTATTTCTTAATTTTGGCACTGCTGCTTCCGCTTTTAGGATTTTCACAGTGGTCAAGAACTGAGCTCAGGTCTCAGAAAGTGAAAGAATCACAGGAAAAACTGGAATTTGCAGGCCTATATACTCTGAATGCAGACCAGCTCAGACAGAGCTTAAAGAATGCTCCTGCACGTTTTTCAAAAGACAAAGGAGTTATTATCTCGCTTCCGACAGCCAGTGGAAAATTAGAACGCTTCCAGGTTTGGGAATTTTCAAATATGGCTCCCGAGCTGCAGGCTAAATTTCCGGATATCAGATCTTATGTGGGAACCGGGGTAGAAGACCCAACGGTATATTTAAGGTTCAGTATTTCTCCGGTAGGATTTTCATCCATGATCACCCGTTCCGGAATATCAGAATTTATTGAATCGTACACAGAAGACAGAACGGTATATGCCGTTTTTGATTCCAATGCCAGAAGAGGACAGGATAAAGAACCTTTTGAGTGTTCTACGATAGATGAGGCTGAAAAAAATGCTGCTGTAAATAAAAAAGCTGCTGGATTTAATATATTCAGACTTGCATTGTCATGTACGGGAGAGTATGCACAATATCATTTAACAGCCGCGGGAACTCCGGCTACAGCTACAGACGCACAGAAAAAAGCCGTTGTCCTTGCTGCAATGAATGCCAGCTTAACCAGGCTGAACAGCGTTTTTGAGAAAGATCTTTCTTTTCATTTCAATCTGATTGTGAATAATGACATTATTATATTTCTGGATCCTTCAACAGATCCCTATACAAACGGCGGACCCAATGAGGCACATGCCCAGATATCGGCAAGAATATCTGCGGAAAACTACGATATGGGACACCTGCTTGATAAAAAAGGTGGAAACGGATCAGCAGGAGTAGGCGTAATTTGTAATAATAATTCAAAAGGTGCCGGCTGGACAGCCCATAATTTTCCTGAAGGTGATAAATTTGATATAGACTATGTAGCTCATGAAATGGGACATCAGTTAGGAGCAGGACATACCTATACATACAGAACTTCGCAGGCCGATCAAAAAGTTGAGCCGGGAAGCGGCAGCACCATAATGGCATATACGGGGATTACTACAGCTTCAGATGTTCAGTTTAATTCCAATGATTACTATCATACCAACAGTATAACCCAGATAAAGAATAAAATAAACAGCATTGTCTGCGGTACCAATACCCCTTTTTCAGACCCGGCTCCCAATATCAATGCAGGAGCTGATTATACCATTCCCAAATCTACTCCGTTTGTATTAACAGCCTCTACTACAGATACCAATAATGCGGGGTATACCTACGTCTGGGAACAGACAGATCAGGCTGCAACGGCTCAAATTGGAGCCGGGGATATTTCAGCTGCCTATCCTGCAAAGCCTACAGGACCTACTTTCAGAACTTTCTCGCCAGTAAGCTCTAAGGTAAGATACTTTCCTGACTTCAATAAAGTGCTGGCAGGAGTGCTGTCAACCCGTTGGGAAAGTGTATCCAGCGTAGCAAGAAATCTAAACTTTGCAGCTACTGTAAGAAATAACAACCCGCTGCAGCCACAGGTCTCGAAAGATGCCATGACGATAACCGTAGACGCTGCATCAGGTCCTTTCCAGGTGACAGCACCGGCATTCGGACAGTCATTGAGCTCAGGAGGAACTGTAAATGTGAGCTGGGATGTAGCCAGTACCAATCAGGCACCGGTCAATACAGCCAATGTCAATATCAAATTATCTACAGATGGCGGACAGACCTTTGCTACGATTGCAGCTAATACACCCAATGATGGCAATGAGCAGATAATAATACCTGCCGGATCTACCTCATCCAATGCTTATATTTTAATAGAAGCCGCTGACAATATTTATTATGCGGTGAGTCCAAGCTTTGTCATTGATTATACGGTGGCTGGTGAGAATTGTAACACCTATACTTATAGCGGGGCACCGGTGGCCATTACAGATGGTCCTGGAGGGGGAGGAATATCCGCACCTAGAATAACGATACCTTTAATGGTAAATAATCCGGGAACGATTACCCAAATAAAAGTGACTCCATCCATTACCCATCCAAACATCAGCCAATTGGCGGTGGGAATCGAAAGTCCGGTTGGGTCTTCAGCGCTTTTCTGGAACAGACAATGTTCAGGACAGTCAGGAATCACAGCTTCATTTAGTGATGCGGGGAATGCTTTGGCCTGTACTTCACCTGTGCAGGGAGAAACAAAATCCAACGAGTCTTTAGCAATATTTAAAGGACATTCCGCACAAGGAGAATGGAAGCTTTTTGCAACAGATAATAATGCCGGAAGCACAGGAAGCATTACAGGTTGGTACCTTGAAGTATGTACCCGGGAAACCCAGGCCTTAGGAATCAAAGAAGCCCCTTCTCCATTAGCCGATGACATTAGGATCTATCCTAATCCAAGTGATGGAAACTTCTTTATCAAATCCAGAAATATAAAAGGAGACATTAAAGTATCCATGCTTGACGCCAGTGGAAGGCTGATCTATTCTTCCGCTTATAAGACTGAAGGCAATGACACCAAAGAATTTAATGTGAATGTTCCTAAAGGAGTTTATGTGATCAGCATCAGCTCTTCAAAAGGAGTATACAACAGCAAGTTGGTTATTAAATAACAGGTATTAATTTTTACAGATATAGAGGATCGGTATATACCGGTCCTTTTTTGTGTGAATTTGTGCCTATAGCTACAGAAATCAGGAAGAATTTTAATTTGTGAATATTTTTCTATATAAATAAGTGTTTTATGTAATGATTAGAATATATTTATTTTATTTGTTTATATTTTAAATTAATATTTATTTTATTGAATTTTATATTAATTAAATTTAATTTTGGTAATTTATTCATTTTTTATATGGGTTTATTTTATTAATTTGGCAAGACCAAAAACCATTTTATTTATATGAAACATTATTTCTTAATTTTCGCACTGCTGCTTCCGTTTTTAGGATTTTCGCAGTGGTCAAGAACTGAGCTCAGGTCTCAGAAAGTGAAACAATCACAGGAAAAACTGGAATTTGCAGGGCTTTATACGCTGGATGCAGATCAGCTCAGAGAGAGTTTAAAGAACGCTCCTTCACGTTTTTCGAAAGACAAAGGAATTATTATCTCGATTCCGACAGCAAACGGAAGATTAGAACGCTTCCAGGTTTGGGAATTTTCAAATATGGCTCCCGAGCTGCAGGCTAAGTTTCCGGATATCAGATCTTATGTGGGAACCGGAGTAGAAGACCCAACGGTATATTTAAGGTTCAGTGTTTCTCCGGTAGGATTTTCATCCATGATTACCCGTTCCGGAATATCCGAATTTATTGAACCGTATACAGAAGACAGAACGGTATATGCTGTTTTTAACTCCAATGCCAGAAGAGGACAGGATAAAGAACCTTTTGAATGCAAGACATCTGATAAGCCGGAGACGGGAAATGCTGAAAAAGAAAACAATGCTGCCAATAAAAAGGTAGCGGGTTTTAATACTTTCAGATTGGCTATAGCCTGTACACATGAGTATGCAGAGTATCATATAACTGCAGCAGGTCTTCCCGGAACAGCTACTGAAGCTCAAAAAAAAGCAGCTGTATTAGCTGCAATGAACGCCAGCGTTACACGTATGAACGGAGTTTTTGAAAGAGATTTATCACTTCATTTCAATTTGGTAGCTGATAATGATATGATTATTTATACAAGTGCCGCTACAGATCCTTATACTCCCGGAGATGAAATATCAGATGTACAAAATGATATTGATACAAAAATTGGCTCAGCTAATTATGACATGGGTCATATATTTGATAAAGAAGGTGGAAATGGCTTTGCTCCAGGGGATATATGTGACGATGCTTCAAAAGCTGAAGGATGGACTGCGAGTAACTTTCCTGAGGGAGATACCTTTGATATAGATTACGTAGCCCATGAAATGGGGCACCAGCTGGGAGCCAATCATACATTTTCTCTTTATAACGGGAGTTTCACAACCCAGTCATTAGTGGAGCCGGGCAGTGGATCTACGATTATGGCTTATACGGGGATTATGGGAGATATGTTTGATGTTCAGTTTAATTCGGATGATTATTATCAGGCTTTTAATCTGGCAGAGATTAAAAATAAGATCAATAGTATTGCTTGCGGTGTGAATGTTCCTTTTGCAAACCCGGCTCCTCAGATTAATGCTGGTGTAGATTATATAATTCCTAAATCAACACCATTTGTACTCAAGGGAACGACCACGGATTCAAATACCGCATCCTATACTTATACTTGGGAACAGATGGATCCTGCTGCTGCCTCCGAACGAGGGAATAATTCTATCGCTTATGCTACAAAACCTACCGGACCAAACTTTAGAACTTTATCTCCTGTCAGCACGCCAGTTAGGTATTTCCCAGAGTTTAATAAAGTGTTAGCCGGTGTATTGACTACCCGTTGGGAGTCAGTTTCCAGTGTAGCAAGAAGTATGAATTTCACATTGACTGCAAGAGATAATAATCCTTTGGGCCCGCAAACCAGTAAAGACGAAATGATGGTAACTGTAAATGCCGGTTCAGGCCCATTCCAAGTTACAGCTCCTACGTTTGGACAGTCCCTGAGTTCAAATAATATGGTAAATATAACCTGGGATGTAGCCAACACCAATCAGGCACCGATCAATACAGCCAATGTCAATATCAAATTATCTACAGACGGTGGTCAGACATTTACCACCATCGCGGCCAATACACCCAATGATGGTAGTGAGCAGGTGACGATTCCTTCAGGATCTACTTCTGCAAATGCATTTATTATGATAGAAGCGGTAGGAAATGTTTATTATACTATAAGCCCAAGTTTTGTTATTGATTATAATGTTACAGGTGAAAATTGTAATACCTATACTTATAGCGGAGCTTCTATAGCTATTACTGATGGTCCTGGTGGCTCAGATATTTCTGCTCCTAGAGTAAATGCTCCTTTAATGGTCAATAATAACGGTACAGTTACAAAGATAAAAGTAACTCCATCCATTACTCATCCAGATGTTAGTCATTTAGCAATAGGGATTGAAAGTCCGGCAGGAGCATCAGCTCTTGTATGGAATAGAAAATGTCCGGGAAGATCAGGAGTTACAGCATCATTTAGTGATACAGGAAGTGCAGTAGCGTGTGCTTCACCTGTGCAGGGAGAATTTAAATCAGAGGAGACTTTGGCTATCTTTAAAGGACATAAAGCCCAGGGAACATGGACGCTTTTTGCTTCAGACAATAACCCTGGAAGCGTAGGAACTATTACAGGTTGGTCTCTTGAAGTATGTACTCAGGAAACACAAAGTTTAGGAACTAAAGAAGCCCCTTCTCCATTAGCCGATGACATCAGGATCTATCCTAATCCAAGTGATGGAAACTTCTTTATCAAATCCAGAAATATAAAAGGAGACATTAAAGTATCCATGCTTGACGCCAGTGGAAGGCTGATCTATTCTTCCGCTTATAAGACTGAAGGCAATGATACCAAAGAATTTAATGTGAATATTCCTAAAGGAGTTTATGTGATCAGCATCAGCTCTTCAAAGGGAGTTTACAATAGCAAGCTGCTTATCAAATAACAGATTTTAATTGTTTATAGATTATTAAAGACCGGCATATACCGGTCTTTTTTTATGAATTTGTGCCTGTGTGGTGACAGGTATTAAATAAGAGCTTTTTGATTTGTGAATATTTTTCTGTATAAACAAGTATTTTATGTAATGATTAGGATATATTTAGTTTATATGTTAAAATTTTAAATTGATATTGTTTTTGTTGGTTTCATGTTAATGAAATTATGTTCTAATTGGTTTATTTCTGCTTGTTTTGAATTATTTTTATTAATTTGGTAAAACCAAAAGCCACTTTATATGAAACATTATTTCTTTATTTTTACCCTGTTGATTCCGTTTTTAGGATTTTCACAGTGGTCAAGAACTGAGCTCAGGTCTCAGAAAGTGAAACCCTCACAGGAGAAACTGGAATTTGCAGGGCTTTATACCCTGGATGCAGACCAGCTCAGAGAGAGTTTAAAGAATGCTCCTGCACGTTTTTCAAAAGACAAAGGAGTTATTATCTCGCTTCCGACAGCCAGTGGAAGATTGGAGCGCTTCCAGGTTTGGGAATTTTCAAATATGGCTCCCGAGCTGCAGGCTAAGTTTCCGGATATCAGGTCTTATGTGGGAACCGGGGTAGAAGACCCAACGGTATATTTGAGGTTCAGTGTTTCTCCGGTAGGATTTTCATCCATGATTACCCGTTCCGGAATATCTGAATTTATTGAACCATACACAGAAGACAGAACGGTATATGCCGTTTTTGACTCTAATGCCAGAAGAGGACAGGATAAAGAGCCTTTTGAATGTTCCACTACGGATGAAATGAAAAAACATGCTCCTGCAGAAAAAAAAAACGATGCTGCGAATAAAAAAGCAGCAGGATTTAATATTTTCAGAATGGCACTTTCCTGTACAGGAGAATATGCACAGTATCATTTAACAGCTGCCGGAACTCCGGCTACAGCTACAGACGCACAGAAAAAAGCTGTGATTCTTGCCGCAATGAACGCCAGCTTAACCAGAATGAACAGTGTTTTTGAGAAAGATTTGTCATTACACTTTAATCTGATTGCCAATAATGAAGTAATTATATTTCTGGATCCTGCCACAGATCCTTATACCTCATTCGGTACAGCTTCGGCACAGGCGGCTATATCCGCCCGTGTTCCGGCCACTGATTATGATATGGGCCATTTATTGGATAAAAGAAATGCAAATGGAGTAGCGGGTTTAGGCGTAATATGTATCAACAATCAAAAAGCGCGTGGCTATACTTCCTGTAACTTTCCTGAAGGCGATAGTTTTGATATAGATTATGTAGCCCACGAAATGGGACATCAGCTAGGAGCCAATCATACATTTTCTTATTACCTGGATGGTTCAGGAACGTCAGAAGTAGAACCTGGAAGCGGTTCTACCATCATGGCTTATACCGGTATTATCGGAAATAATTATGACGTTCAGTTCAATTCAAATGATTATTATCATACTTTTAATGTTACAGAGATCAAAAATAAGATCAACAGTGTGACCTGTGGTGCCAATACCCCTTTTGCAGCTCCGGCACCCAATATCAATGCAGGTGCGGATTATACCATTCCTAAATCTACCCCTTATGTATTAAAAGCAATAGTGGATGATGTTAACAGCTCATCATATACTTATACATGGGAACAAATGAACCCTGCCAGTAACTCTGAGACAGATACGAATTGTATAACTTATTTGGCTAAGCCGGCTGGTCCGAATTTCAGAAGTTTAGCACCCAATAATAGTCCGGTGAGATACTTACCTGACTTTAATAAAGTATTGGCAGGCGTATTATCAACACGTTGGGAATCGGTTTCCGATGTAGCCAGAAGTATGAATTTCACATTGACTGCAAGGAATAACAACCCGATAGCCCCACAGACGAGTAAAGATGAAATGGTAGTGACGGTGAATGCCGGAGCAGGACCTTTTCAGGTAACGGCTCCAACATTCGGACAGTCACTGAGCTCAGGAGGAACTGTCAATATAACCTGGGATGTTGCCAATACCAACCAGGCTCCGGTCAATACAGCCAATGTCAATATCAAATTATCTACAGACGGTGGTCAGACATTTACCACCATCGCGGCCAATACACCCAATGATGGTAGTGAGCAGGTGACCATTCCTTCAGGATCTACTTCTGCGAATGCATTCATTATGATAGAACCTGTGGGGAATATATATTATGCAGTGAGTCCCAGTTTTGTGATTGATTATACGGTGACGGGTGAAAATTGTAACACCTATACCTATAGCGGATCTGCAGTAGCAATTCCTGATGGTCCGGGAGGGAACAATATATCCTCTCCAAAAATAACCATTCCGTTGGTGGTAAATAATCCGGGAACGATTACCAAAATAAAAGTCACTCCAGCTGTTACTCATCCAAATGTAAGACATGTTTCTATCGGTATTGAAAGCCCGGTTGGATCCTCTGCCTTGATCTGGAACCGCAGTTGTAACAATAACTCAGGAATTACAGCCACATTCAGTGATACGGGTGCAGCTGTTGCCTGCGCTTCACCGGTGCAGGGAGAAATAAAGCCGAATGAACCTTTAAGTATCTTTAAAGGACATAAAGCCCAGGGAACATGGAAGCTGTTTGCCTCAGACAATAACCCTGGAAGTGTAGGAACTATTACGGGCTGGTCCCTTGAGGTGTGTACTCAGGAAACACAAAGTTTAGGAACCAAAGAAGCTCCTTCTCCATTAGCCGATGATATCAGGATCTATCCTAATCCAAGCGATGGAAACTTCTTTATCAAATCCAGAAATATAAAAGGAGACATTAAAGTATCCATGCTTGATGCCAGTGGAAGGCTGGTCTATTCTTCCGCTTATAAGACTGAAGGCAACGATACCAAAGAATTTAATGTGAACGCTCCTAAAGGAGTTTATGTGATCAGCATCAGCTCTTCAAAAGGAGTATACAACAGCAAGTTGATTATTAAATAACAGGTATTAATTTTTACAGATATGAAGGATCGGTATATACCGGTCCTTTTTTTGCCTAAATTTGTGTACCCTTAGAGCCTGTTTAAATTTAATTGCTAATGATTTTGTTTAATTAATTTAACGCTTTATTTTTTTATTTTCCCGCAGATTTCCCCGATTCAGCAGATCATTATTCGTAAATCAAATCAGCGGGATTTGCAAAATCAGCGAGAAATAATATTTTAATACAAATTTAAACAGGCTCTTAAGGACAGGACCTTTATAATGGATAATAATATTGTTTTTTACTAAAATATAGATGATGAATCCGATCTCCGTTCTTCATATTGACCTTTTTCAGGCAGGTAAAAATACTTCGGATTTTTATTTTAATACGATGAAAAATCATTTGGTAGTAGGGCATAGCCACATCGAAAAGCCTCACAGGCATGATTTTTATGCAGCTGTTCTTTTTACCAACGGAGAAGGTGTACATGAGATCGATTTCCAGAGATATGAAGTTTCAGAAGGGAGCCTTTTCTTTCTGTCGCCCGGGCAGATTCACAGCTGGGAGCTTTCGGAAGATATAGAAGGCTATATTTTTTTCTGTTCTCAGGAATTTTATGAAATGCATTATGTGAATCAGAAGCTGAGGAACTTTCCTTTTTTCGGATCAGTGTCTTTTCCCAGAAAACTTCAGTTGGAAGCTTCTGAGCTGGAGAAAAATGTCAGCTTATTTCAGGAGCTGGAAAAAGAGCATCAATCCAAAAATATTATGAAAGAAGGTCTTATCCTGTCATTAATGTCCCGGGTCTTTATCAATGCAACCCGTTTGTTTTCCAGGGATTTTGATGCTTCAGCCTCTTCTGCCGGACCTTCGTACTTTAAACACTATCAGGATTTTGAAAATCTTATTGAGCTGCATTTCACGGAACAGAAATCTATTGCCTATTATGCCTCTTTATTAAGGGTTTCATCAAAGCATCTGAACAGAATCGTGCAGACGGTAGTTCAGAAAACAGCTACAGAAGTCATTACGGAAAGAATAGTGCTGGAAGCGAAAAGAATGCTGATGTATCTGGATGAAAGCCTGGTTGAGATTGCTTTCAGGCTGGGATATGAAGAATATTCTTACTTTGTAAGAGTCTTCCGGAAAAGCTCCGGAATGACTCCCACTCAGTTTATGAAGAAATATAGGTTCTGAATGTTCAAAGTTCCGAATTCAATGTTGCTGGTTGTTAGTGATGCAGTTCCTGTTCCCAGGTCTCATTTCTTTTCCTTAATCCCTGTAATCCAGCATCTGCCACCTATAATACCAGTTTAAACGGTCCCTCAAAAGTAGTCTCAAACGAATCTACCAGTTTTCCCTTTTCATCAAAAACACCGATCACCATATTTTGTTTGGAAAATTTGATATCTTCTTCAGGGAAAGCAATATTGATGTTTCCTTTCAGAATTTCGTCTCCTTTCAGCATGATCTTTTCAGAACCGAAATACGTGATCTCAGCATTAGCTGGGCTGATGACTTTAATGGTCAGTGTTTTTTTCTCATTCGACTTATTCAGTAATGTATAAATAAAAGTGTTGTTGATCTTACCATTTTTAATGAAGAATGTAGATCCGGCAGGTTTGATGAATTTGGCTTCCATAGAACCACGGTCATACATTAAGAACCCAAGGAATCCGATCAGGAGAGCAAGGATAACGGTTGTCGCTTTCATTCTCGGGGTAAACCTGAACTTATCCCGGTTTTCAATTTCAGCCTCTGTGGCATAACGGACCAGTCCTTTAGGCAATCCAACTTTTTCCATTACCTCGTCGCAGGCATCTATGCAGGCTGTGCAATTTACACATTCCAGCTGTTGTCCATTTCTGATGTCAATTCCTGTAGGACAGACTACCACACACTGATTACAGTCGATACAGTCACCTTTTCCAGCTGCTTTCCGGTCTTCATTATTTCTCCATTTTGAACGGCCTTCTCCTCTTTTAAAATCATAATATACATTGATCGTCTGCTTATCGATCAGTACCCCCTGAAGTCTTCCATAAGGACACACCAAAGTGCACACCTGTTCACGCAGCCACGCAAAAACAAAATAGAAGGTCATCGTAAAAAATATCATGGTGATAAACTTCAGTGAATGTTCTGCCGGACCTTCGTTCATAATACGGAAAATCTCTTCATAACCTACGATGTACATAAACATAAAATGGGAGATGATAAGTGAAATCAAAAGAAAAACAGACCATTTTGTGAGTCTTTTTCTGATCTTCTCAGTGTCCCATTCCTGTCTGTCAAGCTTCATCTGCTTATTCCGGTCGCCTTCTATCCAATATTCGATTTTCCGGAAAACCATTTCCATAAAAAGGGTTTGAGGACATAGCCAGCCACAGAATATTCTTCCGAAAACTACAGTAAAGAGCATCACAAAGATTACGGAAGTTACGGCTCCCAGCGCAAGGATGAAAAAATCCTGCAGATAAAAAGGCTGTCCTAGGATAAAGAATCTTCTGTCAATGACATTGATAAGCAGAAAAGGATTATTATTGATCTTTACGAAAGGCAATCCGAAAAATAAAGCAAGGAGGAAATAGCTGGTGTAATTCCTGTAATGGGTATATTTTCCTTTGGGCTTTCTCGGGAAAATCCATTTTCTTTTCCCGGTTTCATCCATGGTTCCTACTGAATTTCTAAAATCTTCATTTTCAATTTCTAAAGATTTGATATGGTTGGACTCTACACTCATTATGATAGGCTATAAAAGTATTTTGGTGATATTTTCATCCGGATCAGCCTTGCTTTTCAGTCATTATCCCTGTAGGAAAAAAGTAGCCGATCCCGTTACTGCAAAGCTCAGGATTATATTGATCTGTTACTAATATGATCTACTTCAAAAATAGGACTATTAGGACATTAATTGCTATGGTATAAGGTTTCGACAGGCATTTTGAATCCTGTTTTGCATATCGTAAATTGCAGGTTCAAAAATGAATATGAAGAATATCTGTAAAATAGGAATGATTGGTTTGGTTTTCGCATTAGTAAACTGTCAATCAGTAAAGAGTAGTAAAATGTTTTATGAAGGTGTAAAGCCGGAAAGAGTTTCGGATCAGTTTAGTTTTACGGAAGGACCATCAACAGATAAAGAGGGGAATGTCTATTTTACTGATCAGCCTAATGATAAGATCTATTATTGGGACTGGAAAAGCAACCGGATCGTAATGTTTTTGGATAAAACAGGAAGAGCCAACGGAACCCATTTTGATAAAGACGATTATCTGATCACCTGTTCTGATGACCAGGGTGAAATATGGAAAATATCAAAAGATAAAAAGGTTGAGGTCATATTAAAGGGATTTGAAGGAAAAAGATTAAACGGTCCCAACGATGTCTGGAATGACATCTTAGGAGGAATGTATTTTACAGACCCTTTATATGAAAGAGATTATTGGGTGGGTTTTAAGCAGGAGCTACCACATAAAAGCCTCTATTACCGAAGTAAAGACGGAAAAATTTCCAAATTGGAAACCTTTACACAACCTAATGGAATTGTGGGAAGCGAAACCCTGAAAAAATTGTATGTATCAGATATTGATGCCGGAAAAACCTATGTGTATGACATTTTGGGAGAAGGAAGACTATCAGAGAAGAAGCTTTTCTGTGAAATGGGTTCTGACGGAATGGCACTGGATAAACACGGAAACCTTTATTTAACAGGAAACGGAGTCCATATATTTAATCGTAACGGAAAGAAAATTTACCATATTACTATTCCTGAAAAATGGACATCCAATGTGACTTTTGGAGGAGAAAATAACGATATCCTATTCATTACAGCTTCTAGGTCAGTGTATACTTTCCCGACAAGGGTGAAGGGAATAAAGTAGTGTTAATGCCATTGCGGGGAGCATAGCGACGAAGCATCTCCTGATTGAACATGATTGTTTATTCGGGATTGCTTCACCTAGGTTCGCAATGACATTAGTGTAAGTATTGTGTAAAACAAGCCTTAATAAGCAATTTCCATTTTTACCTTTTTACCCTTTAATTTCTCATTCTGGAGTTTTCTCAAAACGGCATTTACTTTGTTTCTGGCGACAGCGACATATGAGGTTGTATCTTTTACTTCGATAATTCCCACATCTTCTTTTTGCAGCTCTCCTTTTTTAATCAAATATCCCACAATATCAACTTTATTGACTTTATCCTTTTTTCCTGCACTGATGTAAATGGTCTGGAAAGGTGTTTTGTGCGGAACTTTGGTAAATCCGGCAACGCTCTCTTCCGGAGTATTGTTTTTAATGAACGGAAAATTTTCTTCCTCAGTCATGATCAGGTATACAAAACCTTTGGCATTCATCCTTGCGGTACGCCCGTTTCTGTGAATGAAAGCATCTTCTTTTGGAGGAAGCTGATAGTGAATGATAGATTCCACTTCCGGTACATCAAGCCCCCGGGCTGCCAGATCAGTGGTGATAAGGATTCTTGCGGAATCATTTCTGAATTTCAGTAAGGCTCGCTCTCTTTCATCCTGTTCCATACCGCCATGGAAGGTTTCCCTGTCGATTCCCATCTGATGAAGGAGCTCAGAAATACGGTCTACGGCGTCACGGTGATTGCAGAAGATCAGGGTTCTTTTATTTCCGATCTTACATACCAGGTTGAAGAGGGTATCCAGCTTTTCTTCAGGAATAGTCATAACTTTTCTCAACTGAATATCCGGTTTTATTTCACTTTCTTTCAGAAAGCTGATGACTTTCTCATCTTTTAAACCTGTGAAGGCAGGAATTTCCTCCATTACGGTTGCTGAAGTCAGAATTCTCTGGGAAATTCCTTTCAATGAGCTGATAATAAGTTCCATATCATCATGGAAGCCCAGTTCCAACGCTTTGTCAAATTCATCGAGAACTAATGTTCTGATTGTTTTAGGATCAAAATTATTATTCCTTACATGATAGGTAACTCTTCCCGGGGTTCCGATCAAAACGGCAGGTGCTTCGATTAAATTATTGACCTCTATCTTTTTATCATGACCGCCATAGCAAACAGAAACTTTGAAATCGGTTCCCATTGCTTTAAAAACCTGCTCGATTTGTAGCGCCAGCTCTCTGGCAGGAACCAGGATCAATGCCTGAACTCCCTGAACATCCTTTTTCAGATTCCTGAGAACCGGAAATAAAAAAGCAAGAGTCTTTCCTGAACCGGTGGGTGAGAGCAGGACAATATCTGTATTGTTTTCAGACGCTTTATAAGCAGATTTCTGCATCTGATTCATATCCTGAATCTGCAGTTTTTCATAGATCGATTGTAGTTCCATGGTGCAAAGGTAGTGAATTAGGGAGTAGGTTGCAGAGGGTAGGTTGGAGGGAACACAGTTTTGGAGTGGTTGATAGTTGATAGTTGAGTGGTTCAAAGTTCAGGATGTATAGATTTGACCTTTTCTCAGATCTCATGTCTAAAAGTTTGCCTTTGTTTACTGTTCTCATCATTGTTTATCTGATTTACGGTTTACCGTAATGTCCGGACGGTTTTTGATAATAGATTTGGGATAATAAAATGTATACCATGAAACTCTATCAAACGCTTGAAAAACGAATTAAAAAAGAGCCCAATTATGTTTCTGATAACGGAGAGATAAAAAAATGGGTGGTACTTAATAAAGCACAAAATATGGATGAAGAATTGATCGGATTGCTACTGGAGGATTCCGATTTGAAAGAAAAATTTTTTGTTAAGATAAAAGATGTTTGGGTATTTAAGCAGAATCTTTTCATCCAATTTTTAGAGCAGAAAAATTATCTGAATGACAGCTATACTCAATTTAAAAATAAAGTAGGCTTAACAATTGATGGCAAACACCTGAAACAACGGAATGAAGTAGCATTGGTCTGGCCATTTAAAGACTGCATTCTGGAAGGTGGACAAAGCCGTGAAGAAGATAAAAGAGAAGAAATTTTCTTTAATGAAATTCTGGCACAGGACGAAATTACCGAGCTGTTTGATCCAAAAGTTTTAACCAATGCTAAACAGTTTGACAAAGATGGTGAACATACCCTTAGCCAATTCAACCGAAATGAAAATGGAACCATTACGGATAATCTGATTATCAAAGGAAACAATCTTTTGGCATTACATTCTCTGAAAAAGGAATTTGCCGGAAAAGTGAAGCTGATTTATATAGATCCCCCTTATAATACGGGAAGTGATTCATTTAGTTATAACGATTCATTTAATCAGTCAACTTGGCTGACATTTATGAAAAATAGAATAGAGTCAGCTAAAAAACTAATGTCTTTGTCAGGAGTTTTTTTGGTCCAGTGCTCTTTTCATCAATATGCTTATTTGAAAGTTCTTATGAATGATTTGTTCGAAAAACATCTGTGTGACTTTAATATCCAGGTTAGACACCCAGATAGAGCATTAACAGGAGATAAGGAATTTAATGACGTTATTGAATATATTCTCATTTATTCAAATGACAGAAATAAAAAAATGCCTTTTATAGAAGAACAAAAAACAATTGATGATTATAACTTGCAAATAGAAATAGATGTAGAAGCTACAGTTGAAACAATTCAATGTGGATCAAAAAATGTAGAAGTCTACTTACCTCATCAATATAAAGTCGTTAAAATACCATCGAGTAAAGATGGACTCAAGAAAATCAGTATTCGTGGTTCAATAAGAGAAAAAAATAGCAGTGGGAGGTTTTTCGTTAAATATTTAGAGAAACTAAATGAATATCCTCCGGAAACACTTTTTAAAGTTCCTGATATGGGAGATGATGCTGTGAACTATAGATTTTTTTATTCAGCGCCAAAAGGAAATAAGAATGGAGGCTATTATCAGGGTATGCCAACAAGCAGTCAGGTTACCAAGAAGCAATTCCCCAACTTTTATAATTTTGAAAAAGAATATAACAATGTTGCAAAACAAGGGGGAGTAGAATTTCGAAACGGCAAAAAACCTGAAGAACTTTTAAAGTTTTTAGTTCAGATATTTAGTGATAAGGGAGATACTATACTTGACTATCATTTAGGCAGTGGAACAACTGCTGCTATTTCACATAAATTAGGACGACAATATATAGGTATAGAGCAACTGCAAGGTCAAATAGATTTGTCAATGAATAGGATGAAGAATGTAATCAACGGTGATGCAACTGGAATTTCAAAAGATAATGATGTCAACTGGCAGGGAGGTGGATCATTCATTTACCTCGAGCTCAAAAAATACAACCAGATCTTCATTGAAAAAATAGAAAAAGCGGAAGATGGAGAAATGCTTCTTCAAATTTGGGAGGAAATGAAAGCCAAATCTTTTCTTAATTACAATGTAGATATCCAAAAGCAGGAACAATATATTGAGGATTTTAAGACATTAAGTTTGCAGGAGCAAAAACAACATCTTTGTGAACTGCTTGACAAAAACCAGCTATATGTCAATCTTTCTTCTCTTAACGACAGAAGTTTTGAGTGCACACAGGAAGAGCAAAATGTAACCAGGGAATTCTACCAAATTAAAAACTAATCAAATGGCATTTTTACACGAGATATTTAACAATCCGTTTGCACGTAAAGCCTTATCGCAAGTTGCTTTGCCTGGTGGAATTACTGGTAATTTGAAATTCGGGCCCCGCCCTTATCAGGAAGAGGCGTTCAGGCGTTATTTATATATTGAGCAGGAAGATTTTGATGGAAAACCGCACAAGCCTCTTCATCTCCTGTACAATATGGCAACAGGAAGTGGAAAAACATTAATAATGGGAGGATTGATCCTTCATTTATATGAAAAAGGATACCGGAATTTTTTGTTTTTCGTGAACAGTAACAACATTATTCAAAAAACAAAAGATAACTTCCTCAATTCCAATACTTCCAAATATCTGTTTAATGATAAAATAATCATAAACGGCAAAGAAGTTTTGATGAAACAGATTGATAACTTTGATGAATCTGATCATGAAAATATTAATATCAAGTTTACAACCATTCAGCAGCTCCATATTGATTTAAATAATACGAAGGAGAATAGCATTACCTATGAAGATTTTAAAGATAAAAAGATAGTACTCATTGCAGATGAAGCACACCATCTGAGTAGCGGCACAAGAAGTGGAAACTTATTTGGGAGCTGGGAGGAAACTGTTCTGAAGATTCTTCATCAGAATTTGAAAAATATCCTTTTGGAATTTACAGCAACTTTGGATTATGAAAGTCGGGAAATTACCGATAAGTATAAAGATAAGGTTATTTATAAATATGATCTTGCTCAGTTCAGAACAGATAAATTCTCTAAAGAGATCAATCTGGTCCGCTCCCTGTATAATGAGGAGGAAAGGATTGTTCAGGCATTGATTTTAAATTTGTATCGTCAGGAATTAGCGGCAATTCGCCATATTAATTTAAAGCCGGTTATTCTTTTCAAAGCCAAAAAAACGATCAAAGAATCTGAGCAAAATAAAGAGAATTTCCACAAACTGATTGATGGTTTTTCTGAAAAGGTGGTAGAGAAAATCAGAAAAACGTCTACCGTTCCTGTTGTGCAAAAGGCTTTTGATTTTTTTGAAACTAGAAATATTTCAAAAAATGATATCGTAAAACGCATACAATCCCATTTCCGGGAAGAAAATTGTTTGAGTGCGAATAATGATTCGGAAGCAGAGAAAAATCAGATTTTGCTCAATACATTAGAAGATGAAAATAATCCGATCCGGGCCATATTTGCTGTTCAGAAGCTCAATGAAGGTTGGGATGTTTTAAATTTATTTGATATTGTAAGATTATATGAAGACCGTGACGGGAGCAATGGCCAGCCAGGAAAAACGACGCTTTCGGAAGCCCAGCTTATTGGAAGGGGAGCCAGATATTATCCCTTTGCGTTGGAAGAAGGGGATGATAAATTTGTTCGGAAATATGATGATGACGTTTCTAATGACTTAAAAATTCTGGAGGAACTGTATTATCATACCAAAGAAGACAGCCGTTATATTTCAGAGCTTAAAAGGGCATTGGTGGAATCCGGGATATATGAAGATGAGGCCGATCTTGAAACCAGACAACTGAAATTGAAACCTATATTCAAAGCCTCCGAATTATATAAAAAAGGCTTTGTCTTTTCGAACAAAAAAATTCCTAAAAATTTTGATCATATAAAGTCTTTTGCCGATCTGGGAGTAACTAAAACCAGTTTTCGTTATCAGCTTTCTTCCGGGAGTGGAAGAACTTCCAATGTATTTCTTGAATTGGAAAAGCCTGTCTCTTTGACAGAGGTCATAAAGTCTGTGGGAGTTAGAATCAAAGATATCCAGAAACATGTTGTCAGATATGCGCTAAGCCGGAATCCGTTTTATTATTTTGACAACCTTTCACATTATTTTCCGAATATAGTGTCGATCTGGGACTTTATGGAAAATGAACAATATTTGGGTGGTTTGGAAATAACATTCCTCGGAAATAATGATCGTCTTCAGAAAATTTCACATTTTGATTATCTTCAGGCGTTGAACGGACTGCTGCGGAAAATAGAAGCAGATATTAAAAATAATGCTACGGAATATGAAGGTTCTGAATTTTATCCTCAACCTATTCATCAGGTTTTCAAGGATAAAGAAATCAGGGTCAATAAGAAAAGTGAAAGAGCAGACGGGCAAGAATATTTGGTTTTAGAAGAGCCCTGGTATGCTTATAACGCTAATTATGGAACCAATGAAGAAAAGAAGTTTGTTGAATTATTTTCCAGACGTTTTGAAAGTTTACATCAGAAGTTTCAGAATATTCATCTGATCCGTAATGAAAGAGAAATTAAAATCTTTGATAAATCAGGACGTGCTTTTGAGCCGGATTTTATATTGTTTTGTAGCCAGCGAAAGGATAAACCGTTGACTTTTCAGGTCTTTATAGAGCCCAAAGGCGCTCATTTGATTGGCCATGATAAATGGAAAGAAGATTTTCTGAAAGAAATAGGAAACGAGCAAAAATCAATAAAAATTCATACAGACAGCTACTTAATTACTGCAGTTCCATTTTACAACTATGGAAATGAAAACGAATTCATAAGAGCTTTAGACAATACTTTTCTGAATTAAATAATCTCTGCCCTCTAATCGTTTAATCTTTCAATTTTTGAATCTTTTAATATTAAATATTGAGAGTCAGTCAGTTGAAGAGAAAGTTTGCAAAGACAAAAGTATTGTTTGTCTTAAATAAAAATCGTATCTTTGCACCCACTTTTTGTGGTAAAGGTCTGAGAAAGTAAAATATTAAATATTAATGACTTCCGTATTTTTCAATCACATTTGTTAAGACCGTTGGAAGAGAAGGAATACAAATTTTATTAGAATATGTCAAAAGAGACAAATTCAGCAGAATTATTATTAAACCAAAACGTAGCACCTGAACAATTTGACTGGGATTCTTTCGAATCTGGTCTTGATGCTGATGCTAGAAAAGAGAAAAGCGATTTAGAAGAGATCTACAACGGATCATTGAACAACTTAGACGATAACGACGTTTTAGTTGGTAAAGTTGTAAGATTAACTGACAAAGAAGCTATCGTAGACATCAACTTCAAATCTGAAGGTGTTATCTCTCTAAACGAATTCCGTTACAACCAAGGTCTTAAGGTAGGTGATGAAGTAGAAGTAATGGTTGACAAGAGAGAAGACAAAACTGGTCAGTTACAATTATCTCACAGAAAAGCGAGAACGCTTAAAGCTTGGGATAAAGTAAACGAACTTCACGAAACTGGTGAAATCGTTAACGGTTTTGTTAAATCAAGAACTAAAGGAGGTATGATCGTTGACGTTCACGGAATCGAAGCATTCTTACCTGGTTCTCAAATTGACGTTAAGCCAATTAAAGATTACGATCAGTTCGTAGGAAAAACTATGGAGTTCAAAGTTGTGAAAATCAACCCTGAGTTCAAAAACGTAGTAGTATCTCACAAAGCATTGATCGAAGCAGATATCGAAGGTCAGAAAAAAGAAATCATCGCTCAGCTTGAAAAAGGTCAGGTTCTTGAAGGTACTGTTAAGAATATTACTTCTTACGGTGTGTTCATCGACTTAGGTGGTGTAGATGGATTGATCCACATTACAGATCTTTCTTGGTCTAGAGTGAACCACCCGTCTGAAATCCTTGAAGATGGTCAGACTGTAAAAGTGGTTATCCTTGATTTCGATGATGAGAAAACAAGAATCCAATTAGGTATGAAGCAATTAGAGGCTCATCCTTGGGATGCTCTTTCTGCTGACCTGAAAGTAGGTGACAAAGTAAAAGGAAAAGTAGTAGTTCTTGCTGACTATGGTGCATTCGTAGAAATCGCTCCAGGTGTGGAAGGATTGATCCACGTTTCTGAAATGTCTTGGTCTACTCACTTAAGATCTGCGGGTGACTTTGTGAAAGTAGGTGATGAAGTGGAAGCTGAAGTATTAACTTTAGACAGAGAAGAAAGAAAAATTTCTCTTGGTATCAAGCAATTGTCTAAAGATCCATGGGAAAACATCGAAGCTAAGTATCCTGTAGGATCTCAGCATGTAGGAACTGTAAGAAACTTCACTAACTTTGGTGTATTCGTAGAGTTAGAAGAAGGTATCGACGGATTAATCTATATCTCTGATCTTTCTTGGACTAAGAAAATCAAGCACCCATCTGAGTTCTGCGCAGTAGGTGATAAATTGGACGTTGTAGTTCTTGAACTAGATATTCAGGCTAGAAGATTATCTCTGGGTCACAAGCAATTGACTGAAAACCCATGGGATAAATTCGAAACTAAGTATGCTGAAGGAACGATCCACGCTGGTAAAGCTGTAGAAGTTCACGACAAAGGAGCTTCTGTTCAATTCGAAGATGCTGAGGTTGAAGCGTTCTGCCCTTCAAGATTATTAGAGAAAGAAGATGGATCTAAAATCAAGAAAGGTGAAGAAGCTGATTTCAAAGTAATCGAATTCAACAAAGAATTCAAGAGAGTAGTAGTATCTCACACAGGTATCTTCAGAGATGAAGAGAAGAAAAACGTAAAAGAAGCTTCTTCCAGAAACGTATCTTCTTCTTCAAATAATGAAGAAAGATCTACTCTTGGAGACATCGATGCATTAGCAGAGTTGAAAAGAAAAATGGAAGAAGGTAAATAATCCTTAAAGCCATTTATAAATAGGGAGCCGCTCATTTGAGCGGCTTTTTTTGTTTTAAAAATTTAAAAAGATTGAGAGATTAAGAAATTAAGATTTATACAGTATTAGAAAGGAAAGTGAAATGTTACGGATTTTGAATATGAATAATATAATTTTACTCTTGTGGATATTATTTATAAGACACTTTTTAGTGTGTAAAAGTATAATTTAAATTGTATCGACTTTTGTTAAATGTAGCGTGGAAGGCATAAAAAACATAAAAAAGCTCTGGATTGAGAAATGGTAATCATATTTTAATATTTGTAAAAAAATCAATATTGATATATTTTAAATTTAAATTAAAAATATTAACTTTTATTTATGAAATATTTGTAGATTTACGCCTTTAATAATGGATATGAAAAATAGAACTCTACCTCTTTTGTTTGCAGTGTTTTCTGCATTTCCAGCAGTATTATTCGGACAAGATAATGAAAGATTGATAAAGGATTATATTTCTCAAAATAAAATAAGAGAATATAAGAAATCTGATCTTAACAATTTTCTTGTAGACAATGTAGATTATTCAAAATCATTAAATGGTAATGTTGTGAAGTTTGTACAGACCTATAATGGTTTGCCCATACATAGTGCTTCAGGAACAGTGCTTATTAAGGATAATAAGATTGTGTACTATGTAGATAATTTTGTGAAAGATTATTCAGCTTCTACATCAAGCGCTGCAGTAATTAACAAAAGTACCGCTCTTCAAAAAATTGCTGAGGATCTGGCGAAACCGGAGATTGCCGATTTTACTATCGTCGAGCGCTTTGATAAAAGTAAGAATACTGCGTCATCAGCAAGACAAAGGCTTATCTATGCAAACGATGAAAACAAAAACCTCCGATTAGCATACGAATATACTTTAATGGAGCCTAAATCTCCGAATTACTGGAGAATTCTGGTAGATGCTAATAACGGGAAAATTATTGAAAAAGATAATTTGACATTATCATGCAACTTCCGTCATGATGCCTATGCTTCAGAAGCAGATCATGATCATGCTCATGATTTTGTAAATGTATTGATAGGACCAGAAAATAAATCAGGACAGGGTAGCTTTTCTTTACTTGCTCCGGATAATGCTTCATATAACGTATTTCCTTTACCTATTGAAGCGCCGACTATCGGATCCAGATCAATTATTACTAATCCGTGGGTTCTTGCTGCCTCGCCTGAAGGATGGCATTCCGATGGAACAACCCATTATACCACTACCCGTGGGAACAACGTATTTGCCTATGAAGATGTTGCGGGAACGGCTTTGACACCTCCTTCCTACTTACCGGGAACGCCGGCAAATGGAGGAGCAACAAGAAATTTTGATTTTCCCTTCACCATCAATGGAACTCCAGCAAACAACAGAAATGCTTCTATTACTAATTTATTTTATCTGAATAACAGAATCCATGATATTTTCTATCAGTTCGGATTTACTGAATCTGCCAGAAACTTCCAGCAGAATAACTTTGGAAAAGGAGGACTTGATGATGATTCGGTGTATGCAGAAGCACAGGATGGCGGTGGAATGAATAATGCGAATTTCTCCTCACCGGAAGATAATTATAATCCGAGAATGCAGATGTATTTATGGTCTCCGGTTAACCAATTATTCTATTACAATACACCTGCTGCGGCTGTACCACGTAAGCCTATGACAGGTACCGCGCAGTTTGGACCTGCGTTAACGGCAGCCGGAATCACCGGAAATGTACAGTTGTCACCGGACCTTACTACCTGTACAGCATTACCGGCAGGATCTCTGCAAGGAAAAATAGGTCTTATTGAAAGAGGAGGAGGTACCAACTGCGGTTTTGCTGTAAAAGTAAAGCATGCACAGAATGCAGGGGCTATAGGAGTTGTCATCTATAATAACGTAGGAGCTGCTAATTTCCCTGGAGTAATGGCAGGAACAGATTCTACGATCACGATTCCTTCCGTTTCTATTGAAAACTCAGAAGGAGAATACATAAAAGGTTTACTTGCGTCCAATACCACCGTAAACATTACCCTTAAAAATGACCCTGCAACCAGCATCACACCAGATGGAAGCTTTGATAACGGAATTGTAACTCACGAATACGGACATGGTATTTCTAACAGGATGACAGGTACCGGAGTAGGATGTCTGAGTGCAAATGCGAGTAATGAGCAGATGGGAGAAGGCTGGTCTGATTTCTTTGCTTTAATGCTTACCAATAAGCCAGGAGATAACGCATCAGTGTCTAGAGGAATGGGAACTTACGCATCAGGTCAGCAGATCGATGGTGGCGGTATCAGACCTGCAAAATACTCTCCTAATCTTAATATCAATGGCTTCACTTATGGAGATACCAATGGAATGGTATATACCAATTCGAGTGGCGGTTTATCTCTTAATGTTCACTCAATCGGATTCGTTTGGGCAACAATGTTATGGGATCTTCACTGGAAGTATGTTGAGAAATATGGCTATTCTTCGGATGTGTTAGCCAATACAACCAATGGTAGCTCACGAGTGCTGCAGTTAGTTACTGATGCGCTTAAACTCCAGGTTTGTAATCCTACTTTCGTTGACGGAAGAAATGCAATATTGGCAGCAGAAATGGCAACGACTCAGGGACAGGATAAATGTATGATCTGGAGCGTTTTTGCAAGAAGAGGTCTTGGAGTCAATGCTTCGGCTGGACTTAAAAATAATATTTATGATCAGGTAGAAGACTTTACTGTGCCGGCAGAATGTATGCTGGCTACTAATGAAGTGAAATCTGCTAAAGACAATAAGATCTCAATCTATCCAAACCCGGCTAAAGATGAGTTTTATATCAATTTCCCTGGTAATACCCTTGGAAAAGTGAGTGTAGAACTTTATGATATGTCCGGTAAGCTGGTTTCTTCAGAAGATAAAATTTCACCTGATGCTAAAAAGGTAATTTCTACAGGGAATCTGATTAACGGAACCTATATCGTAAAAGTAAAAGGTTTAGGCTTTGAAGCTGCTTCAAAAGTAATTGTTAAAAAATAACTAATTTATATAATCAATTTCAAAATCGCCACAAGCAAAGCTTGTGGCGATTTTATTTATCTATTACTACAACGCTTCCGGCTGTTTTAATTTATATGTTGTAACTTTGCGGGCTGTTAAAAAAATTATGAAGAAGAAAAATATACTAAAAGGTGTTTTATTTGTAGGAATTGGAGCTAGTATATACGGTATGTTGGCCACTTTTGTGAAAATGGCTTATCATGATGGTTTTACAACTTCTGAAGTGACTACCTCACAATTTGTACTGGGTCTGACAGGACTATTGATCCTGAATCTTATCCAAACCATAACCTCAAAGAAGAAATTATCATTACCAAGTTCCAAAGAAGTAAGAATGCTGATGCTGGCAGGAACTTCATTAGGAGGAACAAGTTTATTTTATTATATAGCCGTTCAGTATATTAATGTTTCTATTGCAATCGTATTATTGATGCAATCTGTGTGGTTCAGTGTGGTGATAGAGAGTATTCTGACAAGAAAGTTGCCAAATGCAAGAAAAGTTGTTTCTGTGATCATTGTATTAGCAGGAACTGTTCTGGCCACTAACCTTATCAATATGGAAATAGAGCTGGACTGGCATGGTGTTTTCTGGGGACTGATGGCGGCAGCTTCGTATACGCTGACGATGTTTACATCCAATACCCTGGCGACCCATCTTCCTGTTTTCAGGAAGAGTATTATCATGCTGACGGGAGGTTCTGTAGTGGTTTTTGCATTCTTATTCTTTGCTCAGATCGGGCCGATGTATTTTGATGGACTGAAGTCATTCTATTTGAACTTTACAGAAAATACAGAACATATTCACCCTTTTAATTATTCAATATTCTGGACATATGGAGCCGTTTTGGCTTTGTTTGGAACGATTATTCCGCCGATTTTATTCAATATCGGTTTCCCGAATGCAGGATTGGGGCTTGGAAGCATCGTTTCATCTTTAGAGCTTCCGGTTTCTGTGACCATGGCTTTTGTTCTGTTGGGTGAAAAAGTGTTTTTAATACAATGGGTAGGAATTATTTTAATTCTTTTTGCCATCGTTTTAATGAATCTGCCTTCCAAAAAAGAGAAAGAAGTTTCAATGGCGGAATTATCGTAAAGAATATTTAAATAAAATACAGTTAAAAACCGTTCCTTTGGAGCGGTTTTTTTAATTTTAAAATCTAAAATAAAATTTCATGAAATATTTCAGAAATATAATGATAGCTTTCATATTGGCAGCTGCATCTGGTTCTATGTCTTCACAGGTAAGATCTTTGGATGCAACACTGTCTGATTATCAATATCCTTATGAAGTTCATTTTCTCAGCCTGAAATCTCAGGGAAATGATCTGAAGATGGCTTATATGGATGTAAAGCCGGAAAAGCCGAACGGAAAAACAATACTGCTTTTGCATGGGAAGAATTTTAATGGGGCCTATTGGGAAAGAACCGCGAAAGATCTGTCCGCTAAAGGTTTCAGAGTGATCATTCCCGATCAGATAGGATTTGGGAAATCTTCAAAACCTCATGCTTATCAGTTTTCTTTTTCACAGCTGGCAGAAAATACAAAAGCTGTTCTGGACCAATTAAAAATTGATCAATCTATAGTATTGGGGCACTCAATGGGAGGAATGGTGGCAACGAGATTTGCATTACAGTATCCGGAGACCGTTCAGAAGCTGATTCTTGAAAACCCGATCGGATTGGAGGATTATAAAACCTTTGCCGCTTACCAGACAATTGATCAGGCCTATCAGTCTGAACTTAAAAATACAGCGGAAACCTATAAAAACTATCAGCTGAAATTCTACTATGATAACAAATGGAAAGAAGAATATCAACCCTGGCTTGATCTGATTGCCGGATGGACCCTTCATGCAGATTACCCACAAGTGGCCTGGAATGCAGCACTGACCTCAGATATGATTTACAATCAACCGGTCTGCTATGAATTTAAGAATATAAGGGTCCCGACTTTACTTATCATCGGAACAAGAGACAGAACAGCGATAGGAAAAGACAGGGCCCCAAAAGAACTACAGCCAAAAATGGGGCAATATCAGGAGCTTGGAAAGAAGACACAACGTGAAATTGCAGGTTCAAAACTGGTAGAACTTGAAAATGTAGGGCATTTGCCGCATATAGAAGTTTATTCTAAATTTTTTGATGCCCTGTATGATTTTATTAAAACCTAAAAATTCAGATAAACCTGAAATGATATCACGGAAAAGGCCGTTTAGTTCTAAACGGCCTTTTTCCTTTGTTGGAACATCAGTAAAGAAATAATTCCTATACCTGAAAAAATACAGCAGGAAGCTCCAAGATTCTGAATGAATCCTGTACTCACCAATCCGAACCCTATCAGAATGTAATAAATAAGTCCCAGCAGAGCTCCGGCACTTCCGGTCTCATTCTTATATCTGACCAGCGCTGTGCTTAGAATATTCGGAATAGCAATGCTGAATGCCATGACAATAAAGAAGTAAGGGATTAAAAAATATATTCCCCGGCCGGATAAGATCCAGACAAAAACAGAAGCGATGAATGCTGTTAATGTACCTGTCTTAACTAAAATTTCAGGTTGTATGTTTCTCAGTAACAGGTATCTGTTGAGCTTTGCTCCGGCAAAAGTTCCGGCAGCCAGTATAATGCTGCTGTATCCGAAAGCATAGGTTGAATAATGATGTTCTTTGAATATGAACGGAGCCAGTGAATAGTAAGAAAACAGCAGAACATTGAAGCTCATGATCAGCAGACAGCATCTGATAATGTCATCATCTCCCAGCATCCGTTTTAATAAATTCCCAAGTGTATTAAGATTTATTTCCTTTTTCTGATGATGAGTTTCCGACACTCTTTTTCCGGAAAGAATATAAAACAAAACAGCCAGAAGGCACAATGTAATGAAAACACCCTGATACCCGGTAGCAGACGCCAGTATGGAGCCTGTGGTCATTCCGATAACAGGACTGATAGACAGGCCGATTCCGACCCATGAAAATGCTTTGCTGATGCTGTCCTTATCATAAATATCACGCAGAATAGTTTGAGTGACAATGGAACCTACAGAAATACCAAAAGCTGAAATAACCCTTGCAGCAAGCAGGATCATGAAATTGGGCGCAAAAACAGCAATCAGCGTTCCGGCTCCATAAGTAATAAGTCCGTATTCTAAAGCTTTTTTTCTTCCGATTCTGTCACATTGTATACCCCAAAATGCTACTCCCAGGGCAAATGCTATAAAGTACAGGCTTATCGTCAGGGTAGCAGATTCTTCTTTTATTCCAAACTGCTTCTGAACCATTGGTAAAACAGGGCTGTAAATAGTTTCTACGAACTGTGGAAGCATGACCAGCAGCGTCAGCAGCCAGATCGGATTTGTCTTTTTCATTTTTTGTGCAAAGTTTCGAAAAATTCAATGTATATTTATAATGATATAAAAACAAAAAATATCAAAAATAGGACATGGCTATATTGCAGCAGCACGAAGAATTTGATGCAGATTCCATTCATGAAAAAGTAATTGGAATTGCTTCCGATATGGTGATGCATGACTCGGGTTTTCATTCGCATAGAAAGAAAGCTCAGCTATTGTATGCGCCATCGGGATGTATGACGGTTACTACTTCTGACAGGCAGTTTGTGCTGCCTCCGTTTAGAATGCTTTGGATTCCGGCCGGTGAATTACACCGTGTCAACTTCCGGAATATCGTAGCATACAGATCTATTTATTTTGAAGAGGATCATATAAGGAAGTATATGGATTCCGGTCTTAAAGTTTTGCATGTAAGTCCCTTATTAAAAGAAATTATTGAAAGGATCTGCTTTTGGGAATGGACATCTTTCAATGAAGGACAGGAAAATATTGTAAAGGTTCTCTGGGACGAAATAAATGAGGCTCCTGAAGAAAAGCTTGAGCTCAAAATGCCACAGGACAGGCGTTTTAAGAAAAAGATCGAAGACTGGACAAAACGGAACTCTATGCCGCCTATGCTAAAAGATCTGGCAGTAGAAACCGGAGCGGTTGAAAAAACGATTACCCGTATTTTCAAAAAGGAAACCGGTCTGTCTTATCAGGAATGGAGACAGCAATGGCGTCTTCAGAGATCGATTGAGCTTTTGGTGGAAGGAAATTCAATAGGAGAGGTGTCTCATATCCTGGATTTTTCATCAGACAGTGCTTTTGTTGAGTTTTTTAAAAAACATACCGGGTCTACACCATTGCAGTATCTGATCAGGTCATATTGAATAATAATAGTGTTCATTACATACGATCATTCTCAAAGTTGGGAAGTAAGCTGAAGTCTGATTCATAAAGATGAATTCAATTGCGTTGGTTTTCTTAGCGAACACATAGACATAAAGCTTCTTCGGCGAAAAATTCGCTATTCATTCATTGATGAAAAAAAAGAAGCTGCCTACCCATGGTAAACAGCCTCTTTTGTATTTATTGTTGTCTGAATTATTTCTTCTTGTAAGCAGCGTCTTTGATTCTCGCTTTTTTACCTCTAAGATCTCTGAAGTAATAGATTCTTGCTCTTCTAACTCTACCTCTTCTGTCAACTTCGATTTTTTGAAGCGCAGGCATGTTGATAGGGAATACTCTTTCTACCCCTACATCACCACTCATTTTTCTGATAGTGAAAGTTTTTGTAGAACCAGTACCTCTCAATTGGATAACTGTTCCTTTGAAGAACTGAGTTCTTGTCTTTTGTCCTTCTTTAATTTCGTAATACACAGTAATGGTATCACCTGCTTTGAATTCAGGGAATTCTTTTTTCGCAATGTACTTGTCTTGTACGTACTTTAATAAATCCATTATTAATAAAATAAAATGTTAAAGCTAAGCAACTTACACGTTTATCGTCAGAGGTTGAATAACAGGTTGCAAATGTACAAAATAGTTTTTGAATATACCAAATAATTAATGTGCTAAAAACTATAATTTTTTCATTCCGGTTTTGCTAAAAAATTAACAGTTTCTTTAAGATTCCATCAGCCAGAGTTTATATGGGAAACATACTTTTGCCCGAAATATAAAACCGTATAATGGTTTTTTTAATTGCTGATTTACAAATTGAAACTCTATATGTTATTTTAAAACTAAGCTATTATGAAACATTATTTCTTCTTTTTTTGTTTCGCAGTCCAGATGGCTTTCGGGCAGGTTTTGTTTCCCTATTTACAAAACCCGACTCCGAATTCCATGATCGTCAACTGGAAGACTGCTTCTAATAACGAAACGACCGTGATCTACGGGGATTCTCCAACGAATCTGAATGTGACTGTAACGGGTACCACCAATATCTTTTCAGATACGGGATACAATAATAATTACTATTATCACACAGCAAAAATCACCAACTTACAGCCTAATACCAAATATTACTATAAGATCAAGACCGGAACGAATGAGTCTGCTGTTTACAACTTCAGAACGCTTCCGTTACCCGGGCAGGCCGTAACTGCCAATGGAAAGATCAGGTTTCTGATCATGGGGGATAACCAGATCAAAGCTGAGCCAAGGTATGACACCCTTACTTTAAACGCTTTCAAAAAATTAAAGCAAAAGTTCGGGGCAGATTCAGATCCATCGGACAATATTGCCCTTACCTTCATGGTAGGAGACCAGGTAGATGTAGGAACGCTGGATCATTATGAAAATGTACATTTTAAGAAGAATATTAAATTATCACCTTATCTGCCTATCCAGACTACAGTTGGAAACCATGAGACCTACGGAAGCCTGGGGATGAATTCTTATTATGCCCATTTTTACATCGATGAAATTAAATACAAAGGGATCAGTTCCGGAAATGAGAATTATTATGCTCAGCAGGCCGGTAATGTATTGTTTATAAGTCTAAGTTCTGAGCACACAGGGTCAGCACAGCAGATGTGGCTTCAGCAGATCCTAAATGAAGCCAACAACGATTCTACAGTAGACTGGATTATCTCTTTAAGCCACAGACCTTATCAGGCAGAGCAGTATGTGGGGGACATTTCTACATGGGTGAGGGATAATGCCGTACCGCTTTTGGTAACTTCCGATAAATACCTAATGCATGTAGGGGCGCACCATCACCTTTACCATAGAGGACAGCTGAAAAATACACCGACTTACCAGATTATTTCAGGAGGAACAGCCTGGGACCAGTATTGGGGAATGTCTAATGAAAAAGATTTTGATGATGTTCAGAAAACACTGACAGACTGGACCTATCAGATTGTGGAGGTAGATGTACCGACCGGGAAAGTGGATATCGAATGTTACTCTATCGGAGGAGTGTACAATAAGAAAGATAATGTACTGGTAGATTCCTTTCACAGGTATAAAAATCAGCCTAAACCGGCAAAGCCCTCCATTGCCAATACGTTCTCAGGGCCTGTTACATTACCTTTGACACTGGATGGAAGCGCATTTTCCTCTTCAAACGGAGAGCTTTTGAATACGACACAGTTTCTGATCAGTAAAACATCTAATTTTTCTGTGATTGAAAAAGAATTTTACCGTGATTTTGAAAACTGGTTCGGAAAAGAAGGAAACGGAACTCCTGATAAGACCAAAAATCTAAATGAAGGAGTAGACATTACCAAGGCAACTTTAGCTGCAAACTCTATTCCCAACGGGGTCTATTATGTAAAAACCCGTTACAGGGACAGGAACCTGGAGTGGAGCGACTGGAGTGAGGTAAAGCAATTTGAGATCATCGGAAGTGTGGTTTCAAACCCTACTTTCACTTTAGATAAAACAGAATATACTCAAAATGAGCCGATAACCGCTACTTTCACAGGAGGTCCCGGAAACCAGCAGGATTGGGTAGGAATTTATAAGATAGGACAGATACCAACGGCTACAACATCTCAGGGATATATTTATACGAACGGGCAGACAGCAGGAACGGTTACCTTTAACAACGGCTTACCCAATAAAGGACAATATTTCGCAGGATTTTTTGCTAATGGAGGGTATACGGAAATTACTCCGAGAAAAAACTTCTATGTAGGACCAATAGTACAGCTTCAAACAACAGCAGATACCTATCCTGTAGGAGGAACCGTTACGATCAATTTTTCCAACGGACCTAATTTACAGAAAGACTGGATCGGAATCTATAAAATGGGACAGACTCCCGGTACAACAGCTTCTATTAAATGGAGCTATGTGACAGCTGCATCAGGAACGCTTAATTTTACCGGGCTTCCGAAAGGATATTATTATGCCCAGTATTTACTGGAAGACGGATATAACGGAATCGGGGAAAAAGTATTCTTTAAAGTAGGGGATATCGTTACCGATCTGTGGATCAACAAGCCGGTATATACATTAGGAGAAAGTATTACCGCTTCATGGACGGATTCCCCGGGAATCATCAAAGACTGGCTGGGAATTTATCCGCAAAACATTCAGATTCCGGATGACAACTTTGTTTCCTATACTTATTTTGATGGGGTAACGCAGGGGATCAAAACCATTCAGGGAACCGCACTGCCTGTCACCCCGGGAAATTATTATATGGTAATGTTTACCAATGATTCCTATACTGAGGTTTCAAACAGAGTACAGTTCCAGGTGACGTCACCCACCCTGGGAACAGAGGAAACGAGAAGCACCGAGAAAAATGTGGTATTATATCCGAATCCTACCAAACCGGGAGAGCCAACTTTCATTAAGAGTGATTATCCGATCGAGAAGATCGAACTGGTATCTGCATCAGGCGAATTGCTTTATGTATCAAAAAATATCAATAACCAGCGTTTCTCTTTGGTGAATGAAAACCTTCCGAAAGGAGTCTACTTTGTAAAAGTACACAGCAGAAAATTATTTACTTTAAAGCTGATCATCCAGTAAAAAGTAAATATTAATGATAAAAACAAACAGGCTGTCAGTAATGACGGCCTGTTTTATTGTTTCTCATTTATTATTCTTCTGAAAGCATACGGATGAAAAAATCTGCGTTATCCGCAAAATCTGCGAGAGAAAATATATTTTAATATTCTCGCAGATCCAGCAGATCTTTCCTTATCGTTTGTGAAAACCTGAATGACCAGTAATAAACAGAAAAGCAGTCTCAAAATTGAAACTGCTCTGTATATATGATAATGGTGATTAGTCAAAATGATAATATAAATCCTCCTCCTGTATTGTTGCTTGGTTTTCACCAAAGCTATATCCATCTTCCGCATCTGCCAAGGTTTTAGTTTCCTGGATAAGCTTTCCCTCCGTATTATAAAGCTTTAAAAGGATCCATTTTCCACTGCGTTCAAGCTCTTTGGCTCCGGTTAGTGTTTTTAGCTTTATCTTGCCGGATTGAATAATTCCTCCTTTCACAGAAGATTTATTGGCAGGCTTACCTTTTACATATTGTACAATTTGCGCGGTGAAGCTATAATCATCGTCTCCATCTTCGCTAAGTGGCTGTGTAAAGGTATATAAGACCGCTCCTTTATCATCGTAAACGGTTGCCTCATGGCCCGTTTGCTTTGAATTCAGCTTTTTCTCGAATTTCAGTTTTTTCTCTATGGTATATATTTTCGTATTGACTAAAACGCCATCCTTGTACTGCTGTTCACTCAGATCCTCATATGCGGTACCGTTATAAGGCATATCATCTTTATACGTTAAAGTTGATTTCAGTTTTCCCTCAGGACTGTAATATTTGATTTCCTGTGTAATATCGTCCTTCAATACTTTTTCTGTGGCTAATTTTCCGTCTTCATCAAAATACTTATTCAGTACGATTGAACCGTTCTTATAAACATCAATTGATGAAATCTGAGTATAGTCATAGCTCAGCTGATAATCCTCACCCTCTGCAGGATTGTAAAGGTCATTTTCTTTATCATACTGATATACAAGATGACCTATTTTTTTACCCGATTCATCATAAGTGGTTTTATAGCCGTCCTTTTTATTTCTTTTCTGTTCCTGCAGGATCTTTCCGTTTTTGCTATAGATAACTCCTTCCTTTACACTGCCGTCCTTTCTGTATTTTTCGATCTTGGAGATCCTCATTGGATTAGCGTAGTAATCCACCACCATATTTTCCCCGGAACCGGAAGTTCCGCTGCCTAGAAATTTACCCTTTTCACCGTAATATTTCGTTTCATAATTGCTGTCTTTATCGATGATGGATTCATGTCTGATCCCTTTGATATCCTCATCATAAACAGTCGTTTTGGCAGGCAAAGAGTTTTCATAGTCGATCAGGATATTGAAGTCGCTTCCATCCTCAATATCTTTATAGGTGAACATCTTTCCTGAAAACGTTCCGTCAGCTTTAAATACCATATCTTCTATCAATCTGCCCTTTGTATCGTAAGACTGAGAAGGCCCAATCTGCTTTCCCTTGGAATAGGTTGTGGTATTCAACATCTTTCCTTCAGGCGTATACCAGGTTACTTTTCCGTCGTAAACTTCGCTGTTGGGAGTTATATCAGAAGCAAGCCCCTCCATTTGAAGTGTTCCGTCCTTATAGAAATCTTTGATAAGGGTAAGTTTGCCCTTAGGAGTCGTTTCACGGTAGTATTCCATATTATCCCGGGTGGTTTTCTCCCAGTTTTCATCAAAATAAGTCTTTTCCTGTGCATACGCGTTGACGCTGAGTATTAATGCAAGTAATGCTGACGTAAATAATTTTTTCATGCTTTTTTATTAAGTTTTGATTGTATATCTGATTAATGGACTTTAGTATATTGAAAAATAAGTAACTGTTAAAGGGAAAAGAGAAGACAGGAATTACACTGTCACGAAATAATTTTACATTGAAATTGTGTTTAAATAAATTATATCCAAATACTATAAAATATACCGTATTTCTAAGTTTGCAGCGCCAAAGATAAATCAATTTGACAAGAAACGGGCAAAAAAGTGAACAGATCTGTTCACTTTTATAGATAAGACTTTGATTACTATTATATTAAATATTAAAAAACAGATCATTCAGAAAAGGATGAAATTCAGAAACATTTCCGGTAACCGGATATATGAGAAAATTTATTAAATTTAGCCAACAGAAAAATCTAATATTTCATGATAGATAAAAGAGTAAAAAATGCAAAGGAGGCCATTGAAGGAATTAAAGACGGAATGACGTTGATGCTGGGCGGATTTGGACTTTGCGGGATTCCTGAAAACTCAATTAATGCTTTGGTAGAAAGTGATGTGAAAGATCTGACCTGTATTTCAAACAATGCAGGAGTAGATGATTTCGGATTGGGACTGCTGCTTCACAAAAGGCAGATCAAGAAAATGATCTCTTCGTATGTAGGAGAAAATGCGGAATTCGAAAGACAGATGCTTTCAGGTGAACTGGAGGTTGAGCTTACCCCACAGGGAACTTTAGCAGAAAAATGCAGGGCTGCTCAGGCAGGAATTCCTGCTTTCTATACACCGGCAGGGTATGGAACTGAAGTTGCAGAAGGAAAAGAAGTAAAAGAATTCAAAGGAAAGCCGCACATTCTGGAGCATGCTTACGAAGCAGATTTTTCTATCGTAAAAGCATGGAAAGGAGATCATGCCGGAAACCTTATTTTTAAAGGATCAGCAAGAAACTTCAACCATCCGATGGCAGGAGCCGGTAAAATTACCATTGCCGAAGTGGAAGAGCTGGTAGAGCCGGGAGAATTAGATCCTAACCAGATCCATATTCCGGGAATCATGGTCCAGAGAATTTTCCAAGGAGAAAAATTTGAAAAGAGAATTGAGCAGAGAACGGTTAGAAGTAAAGAATAAGCTTCTGAAAAACACTATAAAAACAAAAAGCGCTGAAATGTATTTTCAGCGCTTTCTTTATGTCTGGGGATTGGGCGATTTTCTTTCCCCGATCTGTTGCCGCCACATGGCGTAGTATAATCCTTTTTCAGCGATTAAATTTTTGTGGGAGCCCATTTCTACCACTTGTCCGCGCTCCAGCACATAGATTCTGTCTGCATGCATGATGGTGCTCAGACGGTGGGCGATAAGAACAGTGATCTGTTCTTTTTCTTTTGAGATGTCCTTGATGGTAGAGGTTATTTCTTCTTCAGTAATGCTGTCCAGTGCTGAAGTCGCTTCATCAAAGATCAATAAATGAGGTTTTCTTAAAAGAGCTCTTGCAATGGCTATCCTTTGTTTTTCACCGCCACTCAGCTTCAGTCCACCCTCACCAATAACAGTTTCAATACCCTTTTCAGCTCTTTCCAATAGTGCGGTACAGCTCGCCTTCTGTAAAGCAACGGCCAATTCCTGTTCCGTAGCTTTAGGATTGACAAAAAGAAGGTTTTCTTTGATCGTTCCTGCAAAAAGCTGGGTATCCTGGGTAACAAAACCGATCTGATTTCTCAGCTCATCAAAATCAAACTCTTTTCCATTGATCATATTATAAAAAATATTGCCTTCCTGAGGTCTGTAAAGTCCGACCAGCAGTTTTACCAACGTACTTTTCCCTGAGCCGCTAGGTCCCACAAAAGCAATGGTTTCCCCATTTTTTACCCCAAAAGAGATATTGTTTAAAGCCTTATACTGTGCAGACTGATGCTTAAAAGAGACATGCTTAAATTCCAGCTCTTCAATGGCCCCGATTTTTTTCGGATGAAGCGGTTTTTCCTCTACTTCTTTTTTCATCAGACGGTCAAAATTTTGCAAAGATGCCTCAGCTTCACGGTAAGAAATAATGATGTTCCCGATTTCCTGCATAGGACCGAAAATAAAGAAGCCATAGAACATAAGTGACAGATACTGTCCCGGAGTCACAATATTTTTAAAGATCAGGTATAAAAGAGTAAGAGTGATCAGCTGCTGAAGAAAGTTGACCATCGTTCCCTGTATAAAACTTAAAGAACGGATGCTTTTCACCTTTCTGAGTTCAAGCCCCAGGATCTTATACGTATTGTTATTGAGACGGATGATTTCCTGATTCGTCAGCCCTAAACTTTTAACGATTTCTATATTTCTCAGACTTTCTGTGGTACTTCCTGCTAAAGCGGTTGTTTCCGAAACAATATTTTTCTGGATGATCTTTATCCTTTTACTCAATAGATTGGTAATAAAGGCGATCAGAAAGATCCCGCATATGTATACAGGCATGATCGACCAATGTAAGCGAATAGCATATATGGAAACGAAAATAATACTCACCAGAATTCCAAAGAAGATATTGATGAAATTGGAGATGAATTTTACAGAATCTTCCCTTACTTTCGTTAAGATCGAAAGTGTTTCACCACTTCTCTGATCTTCAAATTCCTGATAAGGCAATGCCATTGAGTGTTTTAGCCCATCTGTAAAGATCTTGGCCCCAAATTTCTGGGTAATAACGCTTACCACATAATCCTGGAAAGCTTTGGCAATTCTGCTTATCATGGCTGTTCCGATGAGGAGTCCTAAAAAATAAAACGCACCATGGTAAACGGATGTTCCATACAAATATTCATTAAGGTCTCTGGGCAAGAGTTTTTCTTTATCAAAAAAATTAGGATGGGTTACCAGTTGATCCAGAATATTTCCTGTAATGGCCGGGGCAAATAAAGAAAAAACCTGGTTAATGGTTGCCAGCAATAAAGAAATAATTATCAGCCATTGATAAGGCTTGAGGTATCTTAAAAGTATTTTCATTCTGTTAAATAATGTTACAAAATTAAAGATATAATTTTGATTAACACTGTTAATTGTTTAGTGCAACAAAGCCCTTTTGTATTCAGTTGAAAATATTTAAATTGCAGTCTAAGTTTTTATTATGCTTACAAAAGAACAAATTGCCAAAAGAATTTCAAAAGAACTGAAAGATCGCTATTATGTAAACCTGGGAATCGGGATTCCTACTTTGGTTGCCAACTATGTTCCGGAAGGAATCTCCGTAGAGTTCCAGAGTGAGAACGGAGTTTTGGGGATGGGACCTTTCCCTTTCGAAGGAGAAGAAGATGCAGATATCATCAATGCCGGAAAACAAACGATTACCATTTTAGAAGGAGGCTCATTCTTCGATTCTGCTTTTAGTTTCGGGATGATCCGTGGTCAGAAAGTAGACCTTACTATCCTTGGTGCGATGGAAGTTGCAGAAAACGGAGATATCGCCAACTGGAAAATTCCGGGAAAGATGGTGAAAGGAATGGGGGGAGCGATGGATCTGGTAGCTTCTGCTGAAAATATTATTGTTGCTATGATGCACGTCAATAAAGCAGGAGAAAGTAAGATCCTGAAAAAATGTACTCTTCCGCTTACCGGAGTCAACTGTGTAAAGAAAGTCGTTACTGAATTGGCAGTGCTGGATGTCACTCCTGAAGGCTTCAAGCTTGTGGAAAGGGCTCCGGGCGTTTCAGTAGAAGACATCATCAAAGCTACAGAAGCAGATCTGATCATCGAAGGAGAAATTCCTGAAATGCAGTTCTAAACCTGATAAAATAAATGATCGGCGGGCCCACTTGTGGGCCCGCCGCTTTCTTTTTCAGCTACGAATACACGAATTTTTCTGCCATATCCTTTATATGAAATTTATATAAAATATTTGCTGTTGTAAGAAACCTTTTATAAATTGAATGAAATATAATTTGGATCTGTTTTTAGAACATACTCACAAAAGAATTCGTGCATTCGTGGCAAAAAGAATAATCACTTTAAAAAGCATAGCATAAAAAAATCAGTTAGCTTTAAGAAAATCCTTCTTGCGGGATAAAGTTTGATAATAATATAAAAAAAGACTGCCTCATCAATGAAACAGCCTTTATCTCTCAAATTTATCGGCTAGTTGGTCATCTAACTTCTAACCTCTAATATCCAACTTCTAATTTATCTCCCATCCTGTGCCCCAAAAACCTTCTGCAGGATACTCGTTGTTCTCATAGCCGGCGTATTTCTGATCCCGCTTTCTTTTTCAGCCACCATTTTGAATACCCCATTAATGGTTTCTGTCGTAACATATTCATTAAGATCCGTTGTTACAGATTGCCCTGTGAATGTATTGTATTTTGAGATAAGATTCTTCCATACGGAGTCTGCACCCACTTTTCCCAATGAAGCCTTTACTTTTGGCTGGAAAGCAGTGAATAGCTGACTTTGAGTTTTACCCTGAAGATAATTGGTTGCAGCATTGTCATTTCCCAACAGAATATTTTTAGCATCTGTAATGGTCATGGAGGTAATGGCGTTTGTGAAAATAGGAGCAGCTTCCGTAACGGCATCTTCAGCAGCTCTGTTGAGCAGCTTTACACCTTCATCCGCAAGGCTTCCCATACCCAGAGAACGCAGGGTCGTATCTATTTTTCTTAATTTTTCAGGCATTAAGATTTTTACCGCTTCATTTTTAAAAAATCCGTCAGTTACCGCCAGTTTTTTTACTCCATCGGTTACCCCAATATTTAAAGCCTCTTTTAGCCCCGATGAAATCTGTGTTGAAGTAAGATTTCCAAGATTGGGCGATGAATTATTGGATGGAGTAGTGGCTGTTGTATTTGTGGATGAGGGTGTCGTTCCATTCGTTTTTACAGGAGTATTAAGGTCAACTCCTGTTTTATCTTTAACTGTGGATTTTATCATATCCAAGATCTGTGCCTGTGTGGAAACTGAAAAAAGTAATCCGGCTGCCAGAAAAATGCTTTTTCTCATCGTATTTTTTTTACAAATTTAATGTTAAATTTCTTTATTGGCTTAGATTTATCAAAAAGCAAACCATAAATAACTGTTGCTGTTTGTTTAGTATTTATACATGATCAGATCTATTTAACCATTAAGAATTTATAGAATGTAAGAAGATGGTTATTATATTTTCCCTAAATCGGTTTTTATAAGTCGAAATGCGATTATAAGTTTTAGAAAATATTTATCTTAGCTAAAACCTTAACACCATCTAATGATACGTCCTTTTTTAGTTCTTTTTGTATTGATTTCAAACCTGATTTTTGCCCAGAATACATTGAACCTGATTCCTTATCCTCAAAATCTACAGATGAATGAGGGAAGTTTTATCATTCCCGAAGTTTTGCAGGTAAGTAATGCTTTGCCTAAAAATGAAACGGAATATTTCAAAAAAAGATTAGCTTCAATCATAAAATGTAAAGACTCAAAAAGCACGCAAGCTCAATTGGTGTATTCAAAACTGTCCGATACGCCTGCAGGAAAAGAAGAATTTTATACCCTTGAAGTTTCGCCAAAGCAAATTCATATCAAATCTTATACTCAGCAAGGATATTTTCTGGCCCTTCAGACATTGATCCAGCTCTTCGAAAATTATAAAACAGAAAAGAAAATTCCGGCTTTAAAAATTGAAGATCAGCCAAAGTTTGCATGGCGTGGAATGCATCTGGATGTTTGCCGTCACTTTTTCACGGTAGATGAGGTGAAACAGTATATAGATTATTTGGCAATGTATAAGCTGAATACGTTCCATTGGCACTTAACTGATGATCAGGGGTGGAGAATTGAAATAAAAAAATACCCGAAACTGACCCAAATTGGTTCAAAACGTAAAGAATCCATGATTGGGGCTTATGTAGATAATACATTCGACGGAAAGCCTTACGGACCTTATTTTTATACCCAGGAACAGATAAAAGAGGTGGTGAAATATGCTCAGGAAAGACATATCACTGTTGTCCCGGAAATAGAAATGCCTGGACACGCACTCGCGGCATTATCCGCATATCCAGAGTTAGCCTGTACCAAAGGACCTTTTGAACCTGCTACAAAATGGGGCGTTTTTGATGATGTGTTCTGTCCTAAAGATGAAACATTTACATTTTTGGAAAATGTGCTGGATGAGGTGATACAGCTGTTTCCGTCTCAGTATATCCATATTGGTGGTGATGAGTGCCCGAAAACAAGATGGAAAGAATGCGCCCACTGCCAGGAATTGATTAAGAACAATAATTTAAAGGATGAACATGGCTTACAGAGCTATTTTATCCGGAGAATTGAAAAATATGTCAATGCTAAAGGCAGAAAGATCATCGGATGGGATGAAATTTTAGAAGGTGGATTAGCCCCTAATGCAGCAGTAATGAGCTGGACGGGAGTAAACGGAGGCATTGAAGCGGCAAAATCAAAACACTTTGCAGTGATGACGCCGGGAGCCTACTGTTATTTTGACCATTATCAGGGAGATCCACAATCGGAACCTAACGCATTTGGAGGTTTTACGCCGTTAGATAAAGTTTATTCCTATGATCCTGTTCCTGCTGAGCTTACACCGGAACAGGCAAAATATATTTTAGGAGTTCAGGCTAATTTATGGACAGAATATATCTTAGATTTTAAGCAGGTACAGTACATGATATTTCCAAGACTGATGGCACTTTCGGAAGTAGGATGGGGAACATCTGATCCTAGGAACTATAAAGCGTTTGAAAACAGGGTGATCAATCAGTTCAAAGTTCTGGACAAGATGAACGTGAATTATGCGAAGAGCATTTACAATATTTCCGGAAAGGTAATTCCTGCTAAAAATGGAATCGCCTATGAATTATCCACTTCACAGAATTCGAATGGAATAAGATATACCCTGGACGGAACGGTTCCTGCAATCAACTCCAAAACATATCAGAATCCTGTTTCAATTCCTAATTCTTTAACGGTCAAATCTGCTTATTTTGAGGATGATCAACTGAAAAGTGCAGTATCTTCACAGCAGTTTACCATTTCAAAAACAACAGGAAAAAATATAACCCTTGAACAGCAGCCCAGTGAAAACTATTCTTTTGGTGGAGCTTTTACTTTAGTAGATGGCATTATCGGGAATGTAAAACAGTTGGGTAAAACATGGCTGGGCTTCCAGGGGAAAGATGTAGCAGCGACAATCGATTTCGGACAGAAAGCCGGTTTTTCTGAGGTATATTTTAATACATTGGAAAATAAAGGAAGCTGGATCCACCTTGCAAGAGCTGCAAAGATCTTTGTCTCAGATGATAACAGGGATTTTAAAATGATCAGAGAAATCGGAAAAGAAGAAATTCAGAATGTCAAAGGTAAAATTAAAGTAAATGTAGGAGCACAAAATGCCAGATATCTTAAAGTGATCATTGAAAATGCTGGGATTATTCCGGCAGGAAATCCGGGAGCTGATTCAAAAGCATGGCTATTTGTTGATGAAATTGGAGCTAATTGATTCCGGGAAAATTTTACCCAATGCAGGACACTATACTTTATTCGGAATTTTCCTCTTATTTCTGAAAATTTTAAGTGAATCTACTAATTGGAACCAAAAAACAATGTTATCTTGAGAATTTATGCTTGGAAAACGTGAAAATTTGTACTTTTAAAACAAAATTTTTTGTTATGAAATTTATCAGCATTGTAGACCAACAAGGAAATACTCATTTGATTAATCCTGATCATATTGTTAGAATAGAAAAATATCAAAACAGCATAATAATCTGGATGTCTGATAAATTTGGAATTCATACCCCTATGACTGTAGAGCAATTAATGTCTGCAGGGTAGATGGTATTTTTTTAGATTTGTCAGGTATTATAATAATTGGAAATACCATGAACAATAACCGAAGAAGTTTTATCAAAAAACTGGGAATAGCGACAGCAGCGCTTGCCGTAAATCCTTTGGATCTGATGGCTGCCGAATTGCCTGAACCAACTACAGCTGTAAACAAGCCGATTGTACTTTCTACCTGGAATTTTGGGTTGAAAGCGAACGAAGAGGCATGGACAGTTCTGGGAAAAGGAGGAAAAGCTTTAGATGCAGTTGAAAAAGGAGTTCGTCTGGTAGAATCAGATCCTAAAGAAAGAAGCGTAGGGTATGGCGGCCGGCCGGACAGAGATGGAAGGGTAACCCTGGATGCCTGTATCATGGATGATAATTATAATATCGGATCAGTAGCCTGCCTGGAACATATCAAAAACCCGATTTCCGTTGCCAGGGCTGTAATGGAAAAAACGCCTCACGTTATGCTGGTGGGAGACGGGGCACTTCAGTTTGCTCTTTCTCAGGGTTTCAAAAAAGAAAATCTTCTCACCCCCGAATCAGAAAAAGAATGGAAAGAATGGCTCAAAACAAGTCAGTATAAGCCTGTCGCCAATATTGAGAACCATGATACCATAGGAATGATTGCTCTTGATGCCCAAGGGAACCTTTCAGGAGCCTGTACAACGAGCGGAATGGCCTTTAAAATGCATGGCAGGGTAGGAGATTCCCCAATCATCGGAGCAGGATTATTTGTAGATAATGAAGTAGGAGCCGCTACGGCCACCGGTCATGGTGAAGAGGTGATCAGAACAGTGGGAACTCATCTGGTCGTTGAATTGATGAGACAGGGCAGAAACCCACAGGAAGCCTGTAAAGAGGCAGTGGACAGGATTGTGAAGATCAATCAGAGAAGGAATAAGAATCTTAAAGATATTCAGGTTGGTTTTATTGCCATCAACAAAAAAGGGGAGTACGGTTCTTACTGTATTCAGGATGGTTTCAACTTTGCAGTTTATGATCAGAAAGGAAACCGTCTTGAAAAGCCTGAATTTGCATTGAAATAGTTTTTTGTTGGAAAACGCAAAGACCAAGGGGCGTTTTTAAAACTTTATGCTTTTAAGACGCAAGGATTTTATCTTCAATAAAATTGTATCCTGTTGATTCCTAATCTACAAGAGTAAAAACTTGTTGAAAGTCTCTGGTTTTCTGTCGCCCTTAAAAACAGTATTATAGACTACTATCATTCTTTGCATGGAATATTAAAATTCAATAGAAACAGACAATTAGCCTGTTTAAACAATTATATGACAATCTATTGGCTTGGGCCAACATTTAGAAAAATATGAAAAGAATGATTATTGCTTCCCTGTTTTTAATCTTAGCATGTAAGGAAGAAAAGAAAGAAATGGTGAAAACAGAACCTTTGGTAAAAGAAAATGTGACCCTGACTAAACCTGATGTTAACGAATCCAAGGAAGCAAAAAAGTGGCTGAAAAAGAGTATCGGTGATTATTTTAAAGCTGATCTTGGTAATCTAGATAAGAATATGCAAAAAATGACAACTCCGGATTATTACGAATATAAAACTGATGCCACGAATGTTGATATGGAGGTAGATGGAAGTCTTACAAAAAAAGAATTTTATGAAAAATGGAGAATGAAATTTGATGTTCAGAAAGCAGGAATTAATACCGGGTTCTTAATAACCGGACAGGACTGGGAGGAAATTAAAATTTCCCGCTGTAAACTCGTTGTGGAGTCTGAGCAGGAGTGGTGGTTCGATGTGCTACTTTCTGACGAAAAACTTAAGTCAGAATACCCGGTTAGCATAGAAGTGATCAAAGAAAATGGAACTTTTCTGATTGCCGATGTATGGCAGGAAGAACCGAAATTGAATTAAACCTATACAATAAAATGTCAAAAATAGAAATAGCGTGTTTCAACCCTGAGTCAGCATTGATCGCTTTCAAGAATGGTGCCGACAGAATAGAATTGTGTGACGGATTAGGTGAAGGAGGAACAACTCCGGATTTTGAAACCACAAAACAGCTCCGGGAGAAAATTAATATCCCGGTTTTTGTGATGATCCGTCCCAGAGGAGGTAATTTTACTTATTCAGACCCGGAATTTGAACAGATGAAAAGTGATTTGCTTCAGCTGAAGTCTTTGAATGTAGACGGTTTTGTGCTGGGGATTCTGCACGAAAATGATGAGGTGAATATGGAACAGAATAAGGTGTTAGTAGAATTGGCGGCACCGCTTCCCTGTACTTTTCATCGTGCTTTTGACCGGGCAAAAACGTTGGAAGACTCTTTAGAAAAGATAATTGAATGTGGCTTTAAAACCATTCTTACGTCAGGCCAGAAGCCTAATGTATCCGAAGGAAAAGAAAACCTGAAGAAACTGGTTGAATTGTCCGATGGAAGAATAGAAATACTTGTAGGAGGCGGACTCCGTTCCTCAAATATCGAAGAGATAAGAGCCATAACAAAAGCTGCTTATTTCCATTCTTCAGCTATTACTGATGGCGGAGCTTTTGCCAATCCGGATGAAGTGGTCGCGTTGAAGAATACATAATACGATAATATACATTTAGTTTATCATTCCGGGAAATCTCAATAAGAATAATAGAAACCTGACAGCAACAGATCAATATATCTGAATATACTGAGACTACTTATTAATTTAACAGTGAACTTATTAAGTACGGAATCCATAGAATTGTAAACAAACTTAATTGATGAATAAAACGATCCTTTTTGCTTCTTTTTTCTTACAGAATATTCTTTTTGCGCAGTTCTCTCAAAGAAGCTTGTCTTCTGAAAGCTGGCAGTTCAGAAATGCAAAAGATAAAAGCTGGCTTCCTGCAAAAGTTCCGGGAACAGTTCATCTGGATCTGATGAATAACAATATCATTCCGGATCCTTTCAAAGATGAAAACGAAAAGGAAGTTCAGTGGATCGAAAATGAAGATTGGGATTACCAGACCGGTTTTAAAGTTTCTCCGAAAGAATTAAAGAATGATCATATTGAATTAGTATTTAACGGATTGGATACTTTCTCAGAAATTTACCTGAATGGAAAACTGCTGAAAAAAACGGATAATATGTTCAGGAAATGGCAGATCCCGGTAAAAGACCATCTGAAAGCTGGAGATAATGTATTACAGGTCAGATTTAAGTCTGCTGTCAATACCGGAAAAGAGCTGGCAAAAGCGGTTCCGTTCACTATGCCGGAGTCTCCAAGAAGCTTTGTAAGAAAAGCGCAGTATCAGTTTGGCTGGGATTGGGGACCCAGACTTGTAACGGCAGGAATCTGGAAAGATGCAAAGATCATATTCTGGAATCATGCCATATTGGAAAATGTCAGAATTGAGCAGAAAAAGATATCCGGTGAAAATGCAGACCTGGCTGTTCACGCGTTGATTTCTGCGGATAAAGCAGGAGAATACAGAATTACGGTTAACAATCAAATCCATACGATTCAATTAAAAAAAGGACAAAATCAGATCGATGTTCCTTATAGTATTCAAAACCCGGAATTATGGCAACCTAATGGTTGGGGAGCGCCATATTTGTATGAGGTGAAAATTTCACTGCAGAAAGAGGCTCAGCTGCTTTCTGATGAAATGGTGAAAATAGGGCTGAGAACAATAGAGCTGGTACAGGAAAAGGATGAAAAAGGAAAATCGTTCCACTTTAAAGTTAATGGTAAACCTATGTATATCAAGGGCACCAACTGGATTCCTGCCGATAGTTTCTCTCCCCGGGTTACCAAAGAAAAATATCAAAAGCTGATCAGAGATGCCAAAGATGCCCATATGAATATGATCCGCATCTGGGGAGGCGGAATTTATGAAGATGATGAGTTTTATAAAGCCTGTGATGAGAACGGAATTCTGGTCTGGCAGGATTTTATGTTTGCAGGAAGCTTTTATCCGGCGGATGATGAGTTTCTGAACAACGTAAAAGAAGAAGTGAAGGATCAGGTCAACAGGCTTCAGAACCACCCGTCAATAGCTTTATGGTGCGGAAATAATGAAATTGATGAAGCCATTGTCAACTGGGGCTATCAGAAGCAGTTTAAGTATTCAAAAAATGATTCATTACAGGTCTGGAAAGATTATAAAAAGCTCTTTCACGAAGTGATTCCCGGTTCTTTAAAAGAAAATCTTACTGCGGATAAAAATATCTATTGGCCAAGTTCTCCTTCGATCGGATGGGGGCATAAAGAAAGCCTTACGGAAGGAGACTCCCATTATTGGGGAGTTTGGTGGGGCGAACAGCCATTTGAGATTTACAACGAAAAAGTAGGACGCTTCATGTCCGAATATGGATTTCAGGGAATGCCTACACTTGAAACCACAAAAGCAATGTTTTCAGGAGCTCCGGATCTGAGTTTGAAAAATCCAGCCATCAAAGCCCATGAAAAACACAGCAGAGGCTGGGAGATCATTAATGAATATATGAAGCGTGATTACCATATCCCTGCTGATTTTGTGAAATACAATTACGTATCACAGTTGTTGCAGGCGAGAGGAATGCAGATGGCTATTGAGGCTCACCGTAGAGCAAAACCCTATAATATGGGAACCCTGTATTGGCAGCTTAATGATTGCTGGCCTGTAGTTTCATGGTCATCTGTTGATTATCTCGGAAACTGGAAAGCATTCCATTATCAGGCAAAAAGAAGCTTTGAGCCAACATTGATATCCGTTGCAGAAACAGATAAAACATATGACATTTACCTGATAAGCGATTGGCTTAAAGACTTACATTTTAACCTGAAATTAGAAGGGTTTGACTTTGATGGTAAAAAGCTTTGGGAAAATAATAAACCGGGTAACCTGAAGGCAAATGCAAGTGAAAAAATATTGAGCGTCAGTAAATCAGATCTTGCTCAATTCGATTTGTCAAAGGTTGTTTTAAAGATCAGTTCTGAAGATGATTTAAAATTTGAAAAGCTGTTCTTTTTTAGCAGACCAAAAGATTTGAAACTTTCAAAACCGGATATTTCCATCAGAAAAATATCACCAACTAAAATTGAAGTGTCAACAGATGTTTTGGCGAAAGATGTCTATTTGATGGGAGATACCCATTTCAGTGACAATTTTTTTGATCTGTTACCAAAGACTTCAAAGATCATTACACTTTCCAGGCCTTTGGAAAAAGTTGAGGTAATGAGCCTTTGGGATGGAATAAAGAATTAAAATACATTTTCCTATTGATCTGCGTAATTCGTGGGAGTTTAAAAAAGAGACTAGGAAAAAGCTAAACCTAACAGGTTTCTAAAACCTGTTAGGGGTAAAGCCAGCAATAAATTTTCAAGAAAAATTACAATACTTTTTTATAAATTTGATTGAGTTACCAATTTTTGGTAACTTTGATATAGAGTTTAAAAATCGAAAAAGATATGGGACGTAATACATCAGTTTCTTTAGGAGATTATTTTGAAGAATTTGTTGATCATAAAGTTTCTCAAGGCAGGTATAAAAATGCAAGTGAGGTGATTCGTGCTGGATTAAGATTATTAGAAGAAGAGGAAAATAAGCTTCAGCTCCTTAAAAATGCAATTCAGGAAGGAGTTGAAAGTGGAAAGGCCAATGATTTTGATCCGGAAAAACACCTGCTATTCTTAAAGGCCAAAATGAAAAAATAATGGGCCAATATATTTTTACTAATAAGGCAGTTGAAGATCTTTCTGAAATTTACGAATATACATATGAATTTTGGTCGGAATTTCAGGCTGACAAATATTATTATGAATTGGTCTGTTTTTGTCAGATGCTTGCGGAAAATCCAAAGATGGGAAAAAGCTACAGTGAAGTTGCTCCTGATATTCTGGGGTTTCTATCAAATAAGCATATCATTTTCTACAGAATCATCGAAACTGATGAATTTGAAATTATCAGAATTTTAGGTGCGGAAACCGATCTGAAAAATAGATTCAAAGATTAAAAAAATGTTGCAGATTGCAACAAATTTCACCAATCAGATCTGTGTAATCAGCGGGAGTTTAAAAAAGATACTGGAAAAAGCTAAACCTAACAGGTTTCCAAAACCTGTTAGGTTTCAAGTCTGAAAATAAATTTTCTTATCACATCCTTCATTTATTTATTTTTTTAATAGAATCATCCTCAAAAAAATATCAATTTTACCCCTTCAACTCAAAAATCAGCCGTAAATTTGCACCATATTCCTTTACAGTTATGGTAAATTTTGTTCTGATTGCAGTGTGCATTATTGCAGGGATGATATTCAAAGCAACAAAATCTATCCACCCCGATGCCCACAAGGGTATCAATACCTGGATTCTTTATCTTGCTCTTCCGGCAGTTTCATTTAAGTATCTGCCTAAAGTAAAATGGACAACAGAAATGCTGTTCCCAATCGTCGCTACGTTTTTAATTTCTGTTTTCTGTTTCTTCTTTATGATGTTTTACAGTAAGAGCAGAGGATATTCAAGGCGTTCAAGAAGTACTTTGGAGCTGGCAAGCGGCTATAGTAATACCTCTTTCATCGGTTTTCCTCTGATCAGCGCGTTTTATGGAGAAGGGCTTTTAAGTATTGCGATTATCTGTGACCAGACGATGTTTTTTGCCTTGTCTACGTTAGGAATCATAGCTGCAGTGAAAGGTGGCAGTAAATCGGGAAAAGTAAGCGCAGCATTTATTTTAAAGCGTTTGATCACATTTCCTCCGTTGATAGGTTGTATTTCTGCGTTGATATTATCTCAATTCATAGATTTTACGATAGCAGAACCATTCTTTGACAAGCTGGCCGCCACGGTAAGCCCTTTGGCTCTATTTTCTGTCGGACTGCAGCTGAAATTTAATGGCTGGAAAAAACTGATCCCTCAAATGTCAATGTCAATGCTTTATAAATTGGTGCTGGCTCCCGCTATTGTTCTAGGCTTAGCTTTGTTGCTGGGAATAAAAGGAGATATAGCTAAAATCACCATATTTGAAGCAGCAATGCCGACATTGGTGACTTCAAGTATCATTGCAGAGCAGTTCAGGCTGAATACAAAGCTGACAAATCTGATCATTGGAGTCAGCATCATTGTGGGATTTTTCACTTCTGCGTTTTGGTATAAGGTAACAGAACTGCTTTTTTAATAGTTGAATCAAAACATCAGATCTTCGTTGGACGAAGCGAAACCATCCCGACAAAGTTGCAGTTTTCTGAAGAAAAATCTAATTTTACACTTTAAAAATTTCTCTTGCAATACGCTCAAATTGTTTTACCCCTGAACCTGAAAGGATCTTTTACCTATAAAGTTCCTGAAGAACTGATGGCTGAGATCCGGCCGGGAATGCGTGTACTGGTGCCTTTTGGCGGAAAGAAGATTTATACGGGAATTGTATTTGAACTTCATGACAATGCTCCGGAAAGCTTTGTAGCAAAGGAAGTCATCAGTATGCTGGATGATCAGCCGATTCTGCCTGAGGAGCAGATCAGATTCTGGAACTGGCTTTCAGATTACTATTTGTGCGGGCTTGGAGAAATTTACAGGTTTTCATTCCCTTCTTCTTTAAAACTGGAAAGCGAGACTTACTTAAAACTAAAACCCGGTGCGGTTGTTGATTTTGAAAATCTGGATGTCAATGAAATGTACCTGATTCAGGCTTTGGAAGTACGGCAGCTGATCAACCTGACGGACATTGAAGCATTTATACCCAAAAAAGATATCATCAAAACCATCAATTCGCTGATCGATCTGCAGTATATCGAGATCGATGAGAAAATTGCTGAAAAATATAAGGCCAAAGAAGTGGCTTATGTAAAGATCAGTGATGATGCTTTAGGAAATCAGAATCTTACTGAAATTCTTTTAAAGCTGAATAAAGCTCCTAAGCAGAAAGATCTGTTTCTTCTGATTCTGGAAAAGCAGACTGAACATCCGGATATTCCTGTAAAGAAGGCAGAGCTGTTTGAAGATGGTTACTTTGGCAGCTCTCATTTCAAAGCTTTAGCAGACAAAGGTCTGGTAGAGGAGTACCATATGCAGAAGGACAGGATTGAAAGCTATGAAGGAGAAATTGAAGAGCTGGAAGAGCTTTCCGAACAGCAGAAAATAGCCAAATCTGAAATTGATGAAGCTTTTGAAGAAGGGAAAAATGTTCTGCTTCATGGGGTGACTTCGTCCGGGAAAACGCATATTTATTTAGAAAAAATTGAAGAATGTATACAACAAGGTAAGAATGTTTTGTTTTTACTTCCTGAAATTTCTCTAACCAAGCAGATTACCCAGCGATTAGAAAAGAAATATGGCAGGCAGCTTGGGTTTTACCATCAGAAGCTGACTGATTTTGAAAGGGTGGAAGTATGGAGAAGGATAAAGCAGAACGATATCCGTATTTTGATAGGAACCCGCAATGCTTTGTTTCTGCCTTATCAGAATCTGGGACTCATAGTTGTAGATGAAGAACATGATTCGGCCTACAGGCCAAGAGAAGTTTCTCCCTATTTTAATGCTAAAGATGTAGCATTGGTTTTGGGTGGACTTTACAATGCGGGAGTGATCTTAGGATCTGCTACTCCTTCTGTTGAAAGCTATTACCGGGCCAGAAAAGATAAAATGAAATACGTTTTCCTGAATGAAAGATTCGGGAATGTGAATCTGCCGGAATATGAGCTGATCAATTTCAAAGAAGCTCAGGAATCTAAAAAAGTTTCCGGAAACTTTTCCTTAAGGCTGATTGAAGAGATCAAAAAGACTGTAGACGATAAAAATCAGGCTATTGTTCTTCACAACCGCCGTGGATATGCTAATGTAGTGGAATGTGAAACCTGCGGTTATGTGAATTATTGCTCCAATTGTGATGTGGTAATGACCTACCATAAAGCAGCCAATGAAATGAAATGCCACTATTGCGGGCAAAGAGCTTCAAAACCGAAAACCTGTCCGAAGTGCCATTCTGAAAACCTGAATGAAAGAGGAGTAGGCGTGGAACAGATCCATGAGGAAGTCTCCAGGCTGTTCCCGGATAACGAAGTGGACAGGATGGATGTGGACTCTATGCGTAAAAAATTCGCCTACGAAAAGCTGTATGAGAAGATTGAAGACAGGGAAACGGATATTATAGTGGGAACACAGATGATCTCCAAAGGTCTTGATTTTGACCATATTGAAATCGTGGCTATTCCAAAAGCGGATTCGCTGTTGTATGTACAGGATTTCAGAGCGGAAGAAAGGGCTTATCAGCTGATCACCCAGGTTTCAGGAAGAGCGGGCAGGGTATCCGGAAAAGGAAAAATTTTAATCCAGACCTATAATCCAGACCATTCCGTATTTCAGCTGATCAAGATGAACGACCCTGCGAAGATCTATAAATACATCCTTACAGAACGCCAGAAATTCCATTATCCGCCATTTACCAGGCTGATTATGATCGAGCTGAAACACAGAAGAGAAGACAAAGCGGATCGTGCGTCTCAGTTCTTGGGTTCTATCTTAAGAAAATACCTGCCGGAAGATTGTGTTTTAGGTCCGGAAAGAGCTCAGATTGCAAGGCTGAATAATTTATATCAATTCCAGATTCTGCTTAAATTGCCCCGTGGAAAAAATTATGAGAAGTTCAAGAGTATGGTTTTGATAAGTTTGAAAGAATTTGATGAAATCACTGCATATCAAAGCATTAAAAAGGAGGTTTTTGTAGATTTTTAACAATTTTTAACAAAATTTACACTCTTTTATAAGACGGCGATGGTCCGTTATATAACAATAATTTCTACTTTTGGACGTTGATTAAGTGTTTGGCTTTTGTATTGAATGATTTAACCTATCATTTTTTATAGTGTCAAACTACAGAACAAAAAGAAGATAGATGGTAAATTACAGAAAATATATTTCAAGCGCAGCGGTATTGGCTTCCGGTTTCTTCCTGGCTCAATCTACCGTTTCTACCGTTCTTTACTCTCAGAATTATGACAATCAGAAAAACAGCTTAAATCTGCCCTCACCCGTTAGCTCGGTGGTGGAAAAGACCGTTTTGTCAGCAAAAGAACTTGTAGATATTAATGTAAACACAATGATGGCGGATCCTGTGCTGAAAAATGCAAACTGGGGATTCGTAGTGTATGATCCGAAAACGAAGAAGGTGATCTCTTCGTATAATGAAAGCACTCCTTTGGTTCCGGCTTCGACGACCAAATTACTGACGACAGAAACTGCTTTAAATCTCCTGGGAGAAAACTACCGTTGGATGACTCAGCTTGAGTATTCAGGAACGGTTGATGAAAACGGGACGTTAAACGGAAACCTTTACATCATAGGAAGCGGAGATCCTTCTCTGGGAACGAATAAGGCAGGGGCATGGTCATACAGAGACATTATTTCAGACTTCGTAGGTGGGCTTTCACGTGAGGGAATCAGAAAGGTAAATGGTGATATTATCATTCAGACAGCGCTTTTCAAAGGCAATATATCAATGCTTCCGGAAAATGTTGTATGGTTGGAAAACAATAATTATTATTTGCCTGTAGGAACTACCCGTGGGATTAACCCGGCCAATGAAAAGCTGATCGTAAAGAAAGGAGGCTTTTCTACAGATAAGAAGTTCTTCTATGTTTCTCCATATGCTCACCAAATGGTATATGCAGAAAAGTATGACGGGGATGGGGTTTTAACAACAAAGCTTCCGGATGCGCCGGCTTACCTGGCCAATTCTTTTAAGGCGACATTGGCGAAAAGCGGAATTCCTGTAACAGGAAAAGTAACCCCGAAAATGACGGATGCAACACCGGAGAGCAGAAAAATGCTTTCAGCTTACAAATCTCCGACGTTAGGAGATATCGTTTATTATACCAACCAGCGCAGTGATAACTCACTTGCTGAAGCCCTACTGAAAACAGTAGGATTCCAGAAAATGGGAGATCAGACTTCTGAAACAGGAAGAATAGTTGTGACGGACCACCTGAAAGAAGCAGGTTTTGATATGATCGGTCTTAATTACATGGACGGGAGCGGACTTTCAAGAAACAATAATGTGACTCCGATCTCACAGGTTAAGTTTTTGACCTCTTTAATGGATGAAAAATATTACAGATCCTATCTTACTTCCTTACCGGTTGGCGGACAGTCCGGAACTTTAAAAAGAATGTTTCTCGGAGAAGGTAACGGGCAGGTTTTTGCTAAAACGGGAACCTTAAACAAAGTAAAGACACTGGCAGGATATCTGAAAACAAATTCAGGTAAAACCCTGGTTTTTTCTTTAATGGTCAACAACTATTCCGGGTCGGTGGATATGGTGAAAAAGAGAATGGAAAAAATTCTTGAACCTGCATTAGATCTTTAAAATTATTTTATTTTATATATTATAACAGCCTTTTAATCATTGATTAAAAGGTTTTTTTTATATTTGATTAAAATATTTGTAAGTATGAAAAAGTTCTATCTTTTGATATTGGGATTTTTGATATCCCAACCGTTTTACGGACAGAAACAGGATGAAAATATTGATAAAAAAGGATTGATCGAAAAAGAAAAAAAATCCTTTACCCATAAAATGAATATCGGTAATGTCAACCCCAACACCCTGAATTATGACCTGCAGTACCAAAGAATGGATGTTAGCCTCGATCCGGCAGTTAAAAGCATTTCCGGTTCGGTGACCTCTCATTTTAAACCTACGCAGAATATGGGAAGTATTTATTTTGATCTTTCCAATACCCTTACAGTTTCCCAGGTGAAATACCACGGGAACAATATTACTTCCTTTCAGCAGCTTTCATCCAAAGAAATAAAGATAGATTTTCCGGCTTCTATTCCTGCGAATACTTTAGATTCTCTTACAATCTATTATTCAGGAGTTCCTTCTTCCGCCAATGATGCTTTTTCTACCGGCTTACAGGGAGGTGTTCCTGTCCTTTCCACACTAAACGAACCTTATGGAGCACAGGATTGGTTTCCTACCAAGCAGAGCCTGAATGATAAGATCGACCGTTTTGATTTTAAAATCACTACCCCTAGCGCATACAGTGTAGCTGCCAACGGAAAGCTGATGTCTGAAACTTTTCCTACCGGTTCCACAAAGCTTACATTCTGGAGGACCATGTATCCTACACCGGCTTATCTGATCGCACTGTCTATCACAAATTTTGTCAAGTTAACGGATACCATCGGAAACCCTCCGTTTCCATTTATCAATTATATCTATCCGTCCACCAATGCAACGCCGTCCAGTATAACCAATATCAATTGGACCAAACAGATTATGAATACTTTTGAAACGTATTTTGGGGAATATCCTTTCCGCAATGAAAAATACGGGCATATGGAATATTTGTATGGAGGAGGTATGGAGCATCAGACCATGTCTTCCATGGGGGGATGGAATAAAACGCTTATCGCTCATGAGCTTGCCCACCAGTGGTTTGGAGATAAAGTAACCTGTGGTGCATGGAACGATATCTGGCTTAATGAGGGCTTTGCTACCTTTGGAGAGCATGTGGCCTATGAAAAATTACTCATGACCAACACTGAATTTATGAACTATCTGAGAGATCAGATCGATTATATTACAGGAAATGCAGGAGGAAGTGTTTATGTTCCTGATAGTGGTCTTTCCAGTATTGGCAGGATATTTGACAGCAGGCTTACCTATGCAAAAGGAGGATATATCCTGAGAATGCTGAAATGGGTGTTAGGTGATGACGCTTTTTATCAGGCGCTTAAAGAATATCATGCACGGCCGGCTCTGGCTTACAGCTATGCGAGGACTTCAGACCTTAATGCTTCATTGCTTCAGTCTACAGGAAAAGATTTTACGGAGTTTTTTAATGATTGGGTGTATGGTGAAGGATATCCTTCCTATAAAATAAGATGGCAGCAGTCCGGAAGTCAGACTTTATTTAATGTTATTCAGACCCAAAGCAGTCCTACGGTAAGTTTCTTTGAAATGCCTTTACCTGTAAAAGTGAACGGAACTGGAGGACAGACTGCGTACCTGGTGCTCAATAACACTTCAAATAATCAGTATTTCCAGGAGTCGGTATCTTTCCCGATTGCAAGTGTACAGTTTAATTATGAGAATCAGATCCTGGAAAAGAACTCTACGGTTACTCAGGATAATACTTTAAGTGTTTCCGCAGCAGAAAAAGATGGTTTTGCTTTATATCCCAATCCTGCCAGGAATGAATTGTACCTGAAGGGAGTAGCCAGAGCAACAGATTATTCTATTCATTCAATTGACGGAAAGCTGGTAAGAAAGGGAACCTATCAGCCTGGAAAGACAATAGGAATTGCAGAGCTTGTTCCCGGAGCTTATATTTTTACTGTTGAAGAGAAGAATATTAAATTTATTAAACACTGATAAATGTAATTATAAAATAAAAGAAGCTTTCATATTTGAAAGCTTCTTTGTTCTTTTGCTGCTTTTGTTCCTCTTTCTTTAGCGATCTTTACCTTGTACCTGAACCATCTTTCTTTGAACAGGTTACGCATAATATTATCAAAATGTCTTGTGATCACCAGGTTTTTAAAACCTCTCCATTTTTCAAGAGGACTTGAAGGCAATGCCCTTACAGATACAGAATACCCCTCAGTGTCATATTGAATATAATGCCACCAGCCTGATGGAATGTAAAGGGTTTCACCGGGATGAAGAATAGCTTCATAACCGTTTAAATAGAGTAAGGCTGGGTATTTTCTGTAATCAGGATTTTTTATTTGTGCCAGACTATGAAAATTATAGGGCAGTTTATACATCAAATCAGACTGCTCCCAGGGAAAAAGCCAGATCCTTTTGATTCCCTGAAACTGAGTGATGAAAACATGAGACATATCGATATCAATATGATTTCTGGTAACAGATCCCTGGCCTCCAAAAAACATGAAAGGAAGCCACTTTAATATTTTACCATTTGTCACGTCATTGTATATAATATCATTTTTAAGTTCAGGCTGAATGCTGAGCAGATTGAATAAGAAAAGCCTGTGTTCAGTGGGAGCGGCTTTTATCAGGTCAAGATATTCTGAAAATGTAGTCTGCGCAATGGGATCACTTGCCACCCTGTCTAATGAGTCAAGCTCACTGCCATATATGTTGACTTTATGATTCCCTGCTATTTCTTTGAAATAGTCATAATTCCATTTTTTAAACGCGGGACTGTCCGGATCAACAAAGTCTTCAAGAATAATGGGAAGCCTGGGCTTCATATAGCTGCTAACAAAAGTTTCTGAACTGATTTTCTTTATTTTTTCTACCGGCTTTAATTTCATGTTCTCGTATTTTAAGCAAATATATAAATATTATCCTACTAAATTTATAGACTAATAGTGTTAAAACTGAATATGAGATCAAATTTTTAGAATTAAACTTATAAAAGGTTTTATTTTACTGCCTTTTTAGTAAATTAGCACATCTAAAAATTACTAAAAATGGTCTCTGAAAAATACCTTCAACATTTACAGAACGAACTTCAGAATATTGAGAATGACGGACTTTACAAAAGAGAAAGAATCATCACCTCTCAGCAGAGTGCGGAAATAGAAGCCAACGGTAAAAAGCTTTTAAACTTCTGTGCCAATAATTACCTGGGATTATCCAACAACCCTGAGGTAATGAAAGCTTCACAGGATATGATCCAGTCACACGGATACGGAATGTCATCGGTACGTTTCATCTGTGGAACACAGGATATTCATAAAGAACTGGAAAAGAAGATCGCTGATTTCCTTGGTCTTGAGGATACGATCCTTTATGCGGCTGCTTTTGATGCCAACGGAGGTGTTTTTGAACCTTTATTTACCGAAGAGGACGCTATTATTTCAGATGAGCTGAACCATGCTTCTATCATTGATGGGGTTCGTCTTTGTAAAGCAGCAAGATACAGATATAAAAATAATGATATGGCTGATCTGGAAGCTCAGTTAATTGCAGCTTCTGAAAAAAATCACCGTTTCAAAATTATTGTCACAGACGGAGTATTTTCTATGGACGGTATTGTTGCTAACCTGAAAGGCGTTTGTGACCTTGCTGATAAGTATGATGCTTTGGTAATGGTTGATGATTCCCATGCAACCGGATTTATCGGAAAAACAGGCCGTGGAACGCACGAGGCTAATGAGGTGATGGGAAGAGTAGATATTATCACTTCTACATTAGGAAAAGCTTTAGGAGGTGCTTTAGGAGGGTTTACTTCCGGTAAAAAAGAGATCATCGATATGTTGAGACAGCGTTCAAGACCTTATTTATTCTCGAACTCACTGGCTCCGGGAATCGTAGGTGCTGCCCTGAGGGTATTGGATATGATCTCTGCAGATACCTCACTTCGAGATAAAGTAATGGAGAATGCTGACTATTTCAGAACTGAAATGAAAGCTAAAGGTTTTGATATTCCGGATGGTGATGCTGCCATCGTTCCGGTAATGCTTTATGATGCCCCGCTTTCTCAGAAAATGGCTGAAAAACTGATGGATGAAGGAATCTATGTAATCGGGTTCTTCTATCCTGTGGTTCCTAAAGGAAAGGCCAGAATCAGAGTACAGTTATCCGCTGCGCATACCAAAGAGCATTTGGATAAAGCGATTGCTGCTTTTGAAAAAGTAGGAAGAGAATTAGGAGTGATTTCTTAATATTTGGATTGGCCAATACAATGAAAATATAATGTTCGGCTCAGGGCAGCGAAGCTGCCTGAGCCGAACAATTTTTTATATAAATCAGATTTGATTGGATTTTCCTGATCAAAAGAAAATTATTTTTAACAATTGTATAATAAGCTTATCTTTGCTGTTAATTTTTTCTGAATGCTTTATACAATAATCAAAGCGCTGCATATTATTTTTATGGTAAGCTACTTTGCGGGAATTTTCTATCTCGTGAGGATTTTTGTTTATTATAAGGATACTGATGAATTTCCGGAAGAAAAAAAGAAAATTCTGAGAGAGCAGTATACCTTTATGGCCAGAAGGCTGTGGAATATCATTACCGTTCCGGCAGGTGTCATTATGGCGGTATGCGGATTGGTTATGATCTTTTTAAATCCGGGACTGATGAAAATGGGCTGGTTTCATTTGAAACTGACGTTCCTTATCGGGCTTGCCGTTTACCATTACTGGTGCTGGAAAAAGGTTCTTCAATTAAAGACACTGAACGGAAATACATTAGAAATTGCCAATATCAAGCTGAGACAGGCGAACGAAATTGCTACTTTCATTCTGTTCCTGGTAGTATTTACCGTCATCTTAAAATCTATGGCAATTGAATACTGGTGGCAATTAATCACAGGATTTTTCGTTCTTGTATTTCTGATCATGATGACCGTAAAACTGGTTAATAAAAATAAAAAAAACAAATAATTGTTGAAGTGTAGTGTATACATTCATACGTTAATACTTTTTACATTTTAAAAAAAACTATGATTGCAATTTTAAAGAAAGAACTTTGGAGTTACTTTGGAAACTGGAGCGCATGGGTGATCATTGCTGCTTTCAGTCTGATCGCAACCCTTTTCCTGTTCTTTTTCGACAACGACTCTAATATTTTTGAGATCGGAATGGCGTCTTTGCAGAGCTATTTCGTATTGGTTCCCTGGCTGCTGATGTTCATCATTCCGGCCCTTTCAATGAAGACTTTTGCGGAAGAGCAGCAAACCGGAACATTAAACTGGCTTTTCTCACAGCCGTTAAAAGTTTCAGATCTGGTAACAGGAAAATTCCTTTCCGTATGGATCGTAGGAATTTTGTGCCTGATTCCGTCATTGATCTATCTTTATACGGTGTATGTGTTGGGGGTTCCTGCCGGAAATATTGACCTTGGGATGACTTTCGGGAGTTATATCGGGTTGGTCATCTTAATTGCAGCATTTTCAGGAGTGGGAATTTTAGCTTCTTCATTATCTCAGAATCAGATCATGGCTTACCTGCTGGGTGTTTTCATGTGCTTTATCATGTACTTTGGAATCGAGCAGCTGGCAAGTTATAAACTTTTGGGTGGTGCGGATTTTATTCTTCAGAATATAGGTTTTTACCAGCATTTCTTAGGCTTTACAAGAGGTCTTATCGACTTTAAGGATGTGGCTTATTTTATTCTGGTGATCGGTGCTTCGTTAGTATTGTCCAATCATTTTATTAATAAAAAGAAGTAGAGTTATGAAGAAGATCAATGCTAAATCTCCACTGGGAATTTTCTTAATTGCTATTATTCCTTTGGTTATTATCCTGACCTATTCAGGAATCAGATTAGATTTGACAAAAGAAAAAAGATATACGCTTTCAGACAGCACTATTAAAGTATTGGAATCCGTTAAAAAACCTTTGACCGTTGAGGTTTATCTTGAAGGAGACTTCCCGGCAAGCTTTAAGCAGCTTCAGGGTGAAACAAAGTTCATGCTCGAAGAGTTCAGGAAGATCAATCCGAAGATCGATTTTAAGTTTATCGACCCGATTAAAACCAAGATGTCTCAGGATACACTGATGGCTATGGGAATGCAGCCTTCGATCCTTCCGGACGTTAAAGACGGAAAGATTTCACAGATCACTCTTTTTCCGTATGCCGTTATCAAATATGGGACTGATGGGGTTTCTATTCCCCTGGTGGTACAGCAGGCTGGGATTGATGCGGACCAGCAGCTTACAAGATCCATCGAAGGTCTTGAATACAGTCTTGTTTCAAACATCAAGAATATTGCCGCTGGTGAGAGAAAAAAAATAGGAATTCTGGTCAATCATGATGAACTGAATCCTGATGAGTTCCAGGGGTTTGTGCAATTGGCGATGGAGAATTATGATGCCGGACCCATTATTCCTAAGAATCAGACTGAGCTTTCTCTGGAAGATGTTCCTTTACTGAAGCAGATGAGCGCTCTGGTCATTGCAAAACCAAGAAAAGCTTTTACAGATAATGAAAAGGTGATCCTTGACCAATACATTATGAATGGCGGGAAAACCCTTTGGATGATTGATGCTGTAAATGCCGAAATGGATACGCTGACAAGATCCAAAAAAGTAATGCCTTTCCCGGTTGATATTAATATGACAGATTTCTTTTTCAATTATGGAATAAGAATCAACAATGCTTTGGTAAAAGACGTTAAAAAGTTTGCTTTATTAAGATTGGTCACAGGTGAGGTGAGCGGAAATCCACAATATACAAGTTTACCGTGGCCTTATTTTCCACTTGGAATTGCTGAAAACAATAACCCGGTAACAAAAAATATCAATCCTGTAAAATTTGAATTCCCGACTTCCATCGATACATTGGGAGGAAGAAAGAACATCAGTACAAAAGTTCTTTTCGAATCCAGCGAAAGAACATTGCTGAAACAGGTTCCTAACTACGTGGATCTGAAGGAAATTGCAAGTGTAGACAGTCTTGGACAAATGGAAAAGCCGAGTACGCCGAAGATTTTTGCCGTAGCTTTGGAAGGAAAGTTTAATTCCGCTTATGCATCAAGAATTGAAAGAAAATCTTATCCTGGATTTAAAGCAGCAAGCCCGGAAAACAAAATGATTGTAATTGCAGACGGAGATGTGGGAAGAAATAAAATAATCAAGGGAAAACCGCTTCCGTTAGGGGTAGATCTATTGACGAACGAACAGTTTGGAAACGAGCAGTTCCTTAGAAATGCACTAGACTATCTGCTGGATGACAGTAACCTGATGGAGCTGAGAAACAGGAATATTGAAGAAAGACTTCTGGACAGGCAAAGAATTACCGATGAGAAATCCAACTGGCAGTGGCTGAACTTATTGCTCCCACTGGCAATTATTGGTTTGATTGGAGGATTGTTTTTCTGGCTGAGGAAAAAGAAGTTTGGATAGAATATAAAAAGTCCGGAAGAATTTTCTTCCGGACTTTTATTTCAATACTATTCAGCCTGGTACAATTAATTCAGTTTAATGGTTCCTGAAGAAGGAGCTCCACCGCCTGCAGGAGGAGGACCACCGGCAGAAGCCTGATCTGCTAACATACGGTACTGTGCTGTTCCTTTTTCAGTTTTAATAGTTCCGGAAACCGTGTACAGATAAAGATCTCCCGAAACAGAATAACTGTTTGTAGAATTATTAACGTAAAAATTAATTTCTACCGTTGACATTTTTTTGGCCAGTGCCAGGAAAGTATCCATCAAGGCAGTGATCTGATCCTCAGTAAGCCCTTTTGACTTCATTGACTCTTTTGTTTTTTCATAAGATGCAGAAGCACCGCCACCACCGAAGAACCAGGTCCAGATCGAAAGATTGGCGCTCGCAGCTGTTTTTTCGAACTCCTTAACTTCTTCCTGGGCACTTGCATTCAACATACCCATGGCAAGCTCGTTGAGTTTTCTTACATCTTCGCTTGACATAGCGTTGATCTGAAGTTTTGCCTTGATTCTTCCTTCTGCATGGGCTGGTACTGTATAAGAAAGTCCTGTAAGCTGACCTTGCCCTGCTACCTCGATAGAATAAGATTCTGTAGCTGATCCTGCCAGTCTTGCCGGTTCTTCGAAAATTACTCTTTTAAAAGGATCATTAATTCCTACCTCAGTTCTTGTGATTTCAATTGTTTCCATTTTTTTTGTTTTTGGTTATTGATTAGTTTTTACCCGTTATAATATTATAATGAGCTGGTCTTTTCTGTTTTAATAACTCAAAGTAACAAAGAAAAAGAGAGGGGTATTAGAGTATAAATAACCAAATATTATTTTGCGTGGAAATACTTATTTTTGAGAGATTTACAATGTAAATCCGCAATGATATTAAAATGATGATTTTTCAGATGAAGTTTGAGCGTTTTATGATTTAAAATAATTGATCATTTAAACTATAAACTCAATTTTTTGATTGAAAAATTGATCAATTGAAAAGAAATAAATCTACAGGTTTATTGTATGCTCTTTAGCTTATTCTGATATTTTTCCAGCGCGTTCCAGATCCCGTAAAAAGCATCATTCCCTTTTTTATCTGAAAAATTGGTATTAAAGATCATAATTCTTCCCAGATTATTTTCAGGATCGAAGAATAGCATTGACATTACCCCGGGATCTCCACCTGTATGGCCAATATATCCGGTATAGCCAAATCCCATGAATATTCCTGCATTATAAGACTCACTGTATGGGTTTTGGTCATTTCTTTCAATAAAGTTGGCAGCAGTAAGCTGTGGTGTAAAATATTCTTTGTAGCTTTTCTGTGTCAGGATGGTCCCTTTTCCGTTATACCCTTTGATAAGCTCGGTTAAAAACTTACTCAGATCATTGATGTCCGTTATAAATCCACCGTCAGGATAAGTGGCTGTCTGGTAGTAGGGAAGAGGGGTATCGGGGCTTTCATACAGTCTGGAAAAATTTGAAAACTTTACTTCGTCAAATGACCATCCGGAATTTTTCATCTGTAAAGGGACCAGGATATATTCTTTGGTAAAATTACTAAAGCTTTTTCCGGTTGCTTTTTCTATAATAAAGGCGGCCAGAGCAGTTCCTGTATTTGAATATTCATAGATCGTTCCCGGTTTATGGGGTGAAAAGCTGTTGTTATTCCAGTTTCCGTTTTCTGCCAGTACATTTTCTAAAAATACAGCCATTGAAATGATAGAATCTGACGGATTAAATACCTGCTCATCATCAAAATTCAGCTTTAAATCCTTTAAGTTTTGATTGGATTTGAGAAAGTAATTTTTGGATAAATAAAACTCATTATCAACAATAGAAGAGGTATGAGTAGCCAGTTGCCGGATCGTAATGGGGGTTTGTGGGAAATTCGGATGGGTAATTGTGAAGGGTAAATATTTTTGGACAGGATCATCCAGATGCAGTTTTCCCAGTTCCTGTGCTTTCAAAAGGGCAATTCCTACCAATGTTTTAGATACTGATGCGATATTCTGAATGGTGTTCTCAGTATAAGGTTTCTTTTCTTTCACATCTGAAAAACCAAATCCCTTTTGATATAAAGTTGATCTTTCGTCAACAATTGAAACCGCGAAACCATTGAATGATCCCTGCTGGTATATTTTATCTATAGCCATATTCAAAGAATCACTGATACTATGATTGATATGATGGGATTGCTTTACCGAATGGCATGAGGTCAATATCCAAGAAATAAAAATCAATAATAAAATTCTTTCCATATGTTTTTTATAATAAGACATTTGTCAAAGCTGTTTTGTTACAGGTAAATTACTAAAAAGAAATGATCTTTCAGGATAAGAAGATATTTGATATAAGCATTTGCGTCATCTGTGAAATCTGCGGGAGGATTATACTTTCCATAAACTTGTATAGAAATTTTCGTCAATATTTATAAAACCGTAAACAAAAAAGAGAAGCACATGCCTCTCTGTATTTAAATGTTTCAAAAGTATTTAATCTTAGTGTCTGCGGTTAGGCATTAATCTGTTTCATTATTAATTTACCCTTCCAATACCGGAATAATGTGTTCCCATTTAAATTCTTTTGCATAATCCAGTGCTGTTTTTCCTTTTCCTGATTGAATGTTTTTATCAGCTCCCGCATCCAGAGCGGCTTGCACAATGGTTAAATTCCCGGCAATGGTTTCCCGGTGGAGAAGGGTCAGTCCATTTTCATCCATATGGAAAATCTCATCGGGATATTGCTGTAAAAATTGAGCAAACTCTTCTTTCATATTTTTGCTCATAGGATGCTCAATGAGGTTTTCCGGATTTTCTTTCTGATTGTTGACAACCTGGATGTCGTTAAAATCTCCGAAGTCAAGCTGCCATGCCGCGTCATGTTCCTTTCTTTCCGTCCCGGACATATCTGCACGCATTTTCTGAATGGTAAAGCCGCCGTAGGCTTTGGGAAGCACGGGAGATGACGAAGAAAACAGTCTGGAAAGACCTTTGGGTTTCTGTACATTGGGAGTGATCGCGAAAAGCCAGTCGCTTATATGGTTTAAAGGAACTTCAACATAATCGCCAACCTGTATGTTTTTTAGGCTGTGAGGCTCGTTGATCAAGTATCCTTTGACATTCTCACCATCAAAAAGCACTTCATTGATCCACATATGTTCAACCAGATTTTCTCCGGTTTCTTCATCCTGTTCCTGAAAAAGGGTTTTGACGCAGGCTACATTGAGTCCGGGGATAATTCTTCTATATTCCCAGGACTGCTCACGCCAGAAATACTTAAATGTTTCCTGTGCTTTCTGATACGCCCTGATCATTTCCGGGTCATTTCCGTCTGCAAAAAAAATTGAGCTGTTCTCCATAAGCAATGAATTGTAATTAGGTGATAAAATAAACGATTTAGTCTTGGTAGGCTTCCTGAGGAAGTAATGCTGCTGTTCTGTAATAACTGATATCAGAAGGGCATTGTTCCTGAAGATCCTGGAAGGTATCATAATCATAATGTGCCCAGTTTTCTTCATTTTCAGGATCAGAAGTCTTGTCAATGGCAAGTTCCAGTTTTCCGTCTTCCTGGTAGCTGCATTCTATGGCAGCATACTTTTCACCATTTTCATCAGTAGTATACCAGCATTTTATGGTCTTTTCAAGCTGTGGCTCCTGTGTTTCATTGTCAATGACCTGGGAACAGATAAAATTTTCAGGATCATCTGCTCTAAAGACGGTTTTGGATATTAAAGGCAGATCACCTACAGACAGAGAATAAAGTTTGTTGGTAGAAATAATAAAACCGTCAGACGTTTCTCTTCTTTCAATGTCAAAAAAATCGGACTTTTCCTTCAGGTAATTGAATACCCTGCTCTCATCTTCTCCGTCACTCAGAAAATAATTGATGTTGTATATACTGTCCTCACTGATAAATTCAATTTCTTTGAGGAAATCCGAACCATCTTCATAATAATACAGATGATGTTCACTTTGCTTTACAGCACTGCTTTTGGAGATGACTTCTCCAAAAATGTTTTTGTACACTTTTCTCATTTTTAATCATGTTAGTTAGTTTCATCTATTAGTTTAAGTGGTATGAAGCAAAGATAAGTTTTCTTTTTTATCTTAACCTTAAGTGTATTATAGTATTATTTTCGTAAGTATATCAAATATCCTTTATAAAATCCTCATATTCGTAGTAGAATCTTTCAAATCCATCCATTTTGGCAACAAAAAATTCAAAAATTTCCTGCCATGTATTTTTATTGAAGATCGATACGTCATGTTTTTCCACCCAAATCCTGCTGATAATCTTACCATTTTCTAGCTGGAAATGTTCTTCTTTGTAAAAGTCCCCGATAAAATCTTTTAAAATATCTTCCAATGACCAGATCTTTTCATAATAAGCATTACGGAAGATTTCATCTTTCATTTCGATGTCTAATGACACTTCTGCTTTTTTATTGTCTGCAGAAAATTTGAATGCCATATCCTTGACTTTGGTATCGTAGAGAATCCACTTTCTCGGAAAAGATTTCCCAAAAGCTGTCCAAAAGTCTTTCTTTAACTGCTGTGCCTCTTGTTTACTGAACATAGAACAAACATAATGATTTAATGGCAAAAAGGCAAAAAGGTCAATAGTCAAAATTGTTAGAGTGGGCAGATGGGTAAAGCTGGTAAGGCTGAGAGGGCAAAGAAAGTTGAGAAGGTAAAGAAAGTTTTTTACTTCAGTTTGAAAACAGGCTATTTGTTTAAATCAAAACGAATGGCAGAGAAAAAAAATTCAAAGAAGTTTATTGGACCTATTTAAGTTTCCGGGATTATACTTACCTTTTTATCAGAGGTTACCGTTAATACATTACTTTGCTTATTAGCCTTCTTTACTTTTTCACTGTTTCACATTCTGTCCTTTTACCCTTTCGTCGTTTCACTCTTATGCCTTTTTCAGATATTAAACTATTTTCTTACTTTTGCTGTAATGCTTTCGAAAAAATCTCAATATGCGTTTAAGGCACTTTCATATCTTGTAGAAAAAAGGAATGAAGGCCCAATTCTTATTTCCGAAATTGCGGAACATAAAAAGATTCCTTTAAAGTTTTTGGAAAATATTCTGCTTGAACTGAAAAAAGCGGATATCCTTGATAGTAAAAAAGGAAAAGGCGGAGGGTATTTTTTTAAGGAAAATCCTGAAAATGTGAAGCTGGCAAAGATCATTCGTCTTGTAAACGGACCTATTGCGATGCTTCCATGCGTAAGTCTGAATTTCTACGAGAAATGTGAAGACTGTAATGAAGATCACTGCGGCTTGCATGACGTGTTGATCGAAGTCCGGGATGCTTCCCTGAATATTTTGGAGAGAAAAACTTTAATGGATCTGGTCGACTGACCCGATCCTTTTTTTGAATTATTAGTCTATCTTTTTGGTAGGATAATATTTTTATCAGATATTTGCAATGCTTCAGAGGAAGCAATTACACACTGAAACGAAATATTATTTATGGTAATTTCAAGAAAAATTCAGGTAAGGCTTAATGTACTTTTCATAACGGTTACAGTTTTGGGAATTGTAGTATTTTCCATGTATGAATTGGGTTATCTGGATGAACTTTTAACTCTTTTAGCAAAAGACAATTATATTTTTTACTGGATGCTTCTGGTAGGTGTTTTTGCTGAAGTTGTGGCAGGCTCAATGGGAATGGGATATGGGGTGATCTGTACGACAACCCTCATGATGCTTAATATTCCGCCACATGTTGTAAGTGCAAGCATTCATTCTGCGGAAAGTTTTACTACAGCTGCGGGAAGTATAAGCCACATCAAACTTAAAAATGTAAGCAAAAATCTGGTCAAAAAACTGGCCGTTCCTGCTGTCATTGGTGCCATACTCGGAGCTGTTTCCCTGACCTATCTTGGGGAATATTATGCTAAAATCACCAAAACCATAATTGCATTTTACACCCTCTATCTTGGAATACAAATCCTGTCGAATGCTTTTAAGGATAAACAAAGCAAATCCCTGAAAAGAAAAACTAATCTTACCAGGCTTGGAGTAATCGGTGGTTTCATCGATTCATTTGCAGGAGGAGGATGGGGGCCCCTGGTAACCGGAACGCTGATCAAAAATGCATTTACCCCCAGATTTGCTGTAGGCAGCTCAACGGTCGCTAAATTTATACTGACGATAACAGCTGCTGTTACTTTTTTCTTTACCCTGGGCATCCAGCATTGGAATATCATTCTGGGGCTTCTAATCGGCGGAATTATTACCGCTCCCTTCTCTGCAATGCTTACAGCCAAGCTTCCGGTGAAGAAAATGTTTCTGATCATTGGCCTGCTTGTTATTATCATGAGCTCTATAACTATTTATAAATCAGTTTTTAATTAAAAAATACGCTTAATTCCAAAAAATAAAAGCATGAAAAACATATTTGGTTTTGAAAATATTTTACTTTTACATCACTAAATATTAGAACATGAATTTACATATCATTGCACTTTTTAAGTTTAATGAAAATTATTTGATGGAAGCTGTAGAGCTTTTTCAGAATCTGGTGAAAGAAACGAGAAAAGAAGAAGGCTGCCTTCAGTACGATCTTATTGAGGATAAGGATAATAAAGGAACCTTTTTTCTGATCGAGCTGTGGGAAAGTGTTGACCACCACAACAGGCATAACGGCCAGGATCACCTGCTGGATTTCCGCAGAGACGCTTCCAAAATGATGGAAAGCTCAGTGGAAGTTTATAAGGGATTTAAAATATACTAGGTAAAATTAAGAGATTAGGAGATTGAGAGATTAAAAAATTAATGACTGGATATAATATGCGCATGGTAATCTCTATATTTTTTAATTAAAAAATAAAAGGCGGTTTCAAGATTCTGAAACCGCCTTTTTATTAGAAAAAATAGAAAGTATTAAAATGAAATGTTTATTTTACGATAAGCTTTTTCGTTTCCGATTGCCCTCCGTAAGTGATTTTTACCATGTAATTTCCTGAAGTCAGGTGGGAAAGGTTCAAATCCTGTCTGTAGAATCCTGTCTGGTTGGTAAGTTCTGCAGAATATACTTTTTTCCCGGTAAGGTCATATACTTCTACATTCCCTTTGTTGCCTGTCTTTTCTTTAACATCAAATAAAACCGTAACCTTTTTGTCTGCGGTTGTTGGGTTAGGATAAATTCCAAAACTTGCTTTTTTACCTACCTCAGTGATTCCTAAAGTCTCAGTGATCTTTTTGTATTTGAAGTACATATTTCCGGTAGTTTGCCCACCATTGGAAATGAAATACATTCTGTAATAATCTGATCCTTGTTTTATATAATAAACTACATCAGAATAAATTCCTGTTGTTGGCTTCCATGAATGCCCAATAGTAGTGATATTATTAGAATAAGTTGCAGGTAAAGTTGCAGTTGCAGTTTCCTGTGTTTCCGGTTGTACTTTTGCAACAGAAATATTTGGATTTTGAATAACACCAGCCATTCTGTACATCATGGATCCTCCAGGATATGTATAGTCTGTCCAATATCTTGTAAACATTAAGTCCCAGTTGGCTCTTGGTGGTTCAAGATTGCTCACCTTATCGTTTGTAGTGAATGAGAAATAGTTAAAGTATGCGTCGTCTGAGCCGTTTGCGACTGTTTTTGTTTGTGTCGCATCCCAAGAAGTACCATTCCATTTCGAATATTTAAATGTATATCCTCCAAAATAATCTTCAATAGCAAATTTTACATATGTGTCATTAGGATATTTTAATACAAAGATTACCTTTCCTTCAATATGGTGAGTAAGACCATTATACATACCCCATCCTGTTGCGGGAAGCATTGGGTTGCTGGAGGTTATAGGACCTTTTTCAAATGCTCCTTCCCATAAATTATTTGTCTGATCAGGATTGTAAAGAGGATCTCCCCAAGAAGTGATATTAGCTATATTAATATTGTCCCAGTCAGCAAGATTTGTTGATGCAGTATATACCTCAATGCCTTTAGCATCATTAATTCTTGTTCCATATTCCATAACATTAACTCTCCAAAATGCAACGTCCCATGTATCAGCTTGCTGTGATACGGTATTATTAGCACTTAAATCAAAAAAAACACGGTTTTGGTAGCTAGGCCCTGTTGTTAAGTTAACCGTTGTGTATCCATTAGCATCTACTTGTGCTAATACAGTTTGACTTACACTTAATGCAAACATTGAAGCCAAAAGTAGCTTTGTTTTCATATTCTTTTATTTAAAAATTATTCCACAAAAGTAAATATTTATTTTTAATAGTTCTAAATAAAAACATGATTTTTGTCTTTTTTATGTTCGAGTATAACTCTGGTGGTTAAATCTGTTCTTCAATTATTTACCACCTGACATAAATCATAATAATTCTAAAGTCGTTACGGTATATAGTATTTGAATGATTTTTAAAGCAGTTTTTAATCCATAATTCCATTTTTGCTTTAATAATTCCACAAAACGATTATTTATTTTTAATCGTTCTAAATAAAGTTATATATTTGTCGAAAATTTGTACCCTTATGAAGAAGAAAGTGCTTTCAATTCTATCATTATCCACTATTTTTTGGATGAATGCACAGGAAAAAGATTCTCTTAATCAGAAGAAAATTGAAGAAGTTGTCATTACAGGACAATATATGCAACAGTCTGTTAACAAATCTATATATAAAGTAGAAATTATTGATGCACAGCAGATCAAAAATATGGCAGCAACCAATGTTGCGGATGTCTTGAATCAAAGCCTTAATATACAAATCACACCAGATACAAGATCGGGAAATTCTACGGCTAATATTATGGGACTAGATGGTAATTATGTAAAGATTCTGATAGATAATATACCGGTGGTTGGTGATACAGGATTGGGGAGCAATATTGACCTGACAAAGATTTCTTTAAGTAATATAGAGAGAATTGAAATTGTAAAGGGAAGCATGGGGGTTGAATACGGAAATGGAGCGGTAGCAGGAGTAATCAATATTATTACAAAGAAAAACAGTACAAAAAAAATAAATGTAAGGGGCTCGCTTCAGGAAGAAACTGTAAGAGATAACTATGACATTAAGAAAAAGGGTAATGGCAGACATATTCAGAATCTTAATTTAGATTATAATATTAATAATGAATGGTTTGCCAATGTGAATTTTAACCATAACCAGTTTATGGGATATGAAGGAGAAAGCAAAGGATATAAATATTTTGGTCAGGATAACAAAAGAGGGAATGAATGGAACCCGAAGGATCAGTATGATGCTTCCGGATTGATAAGATATACAAAAAATAAAACTACATTCTTTTATAAATTGTCTTATCTGCATGAGAAGTTCAATTACTATAATCCTGAAGTCATTAGAAATCCCCTTAATGATGGATTGGGTGGTGTAGCATATGAAAGTATAGACCGAGAGTACAATACTGAACGTTGGGTGCATCAGTTCAATATTCAGACCAACTTGGGACATATTCGGTATATGGGTGATTTTTCATATCAGAGCCAGGATAGAAAGTACTTTGATTATAATTATGATATCCCAAATAGAACAATAAAAAACAGTCAGGACGAAAGATCGTATTATAAAACAGATGTAATCTACTCCAGAGGAATGTTCAGTAATTTCCTGGATAGTAAAATCTTTGATTTCCAGGTTGGATATGAATTGGATTATACGGACGGATATGCGGCTTTGATAGCGGGAGATTTCTTTGGGGAAGCTGTAAAAAGAAAAATATTTACTTATTCCAATTTCGTTTCTGCAGAATGGAATGTTTCAGACAAGTTCTCCTTAAGGCCCGGAGTAAGACTTTCTGTTAGCGAAAATTTTGATAATCAGTACAATTATTCCCTTTCTGCCAGATTAAAAACTTCTGAAAATTCAAATCTTAGAGCCATCGTGGGATCAGCAAACCGGTTCCCAAAATATGAAGAACTTTACACCTATTTTGTAAACATCAATCATGATCTACAGGGCAATCCTGACTTAGATCCGGAGAAAGGGTTTTCAGTAGGGGCCTTCTGGGATCAGAATTTTACTACAGGTGCTGATTGGAAAATAAATTATAATGTAGATGCGCTATATCTTGATGTACAAGACAGGATAGAAATGGTTATGGTAAAAGAACCATCTACCTACAAATATATGAATATCAACAGATATAAGAATATGTTGCTATCTGCAAATGTGAACTTTAAAAAGGATCAGTTTGCCTTTTCTCTAAGAGGTTCATTAAACGGAACTTCTATAATAATGAATGATTTAAAATCTTCTGCACCTAAGGACTTTCAATACAATGTACAGGCAGGAGCTTCAGCAACCTATAAACTGAAAGATACCAATACTAATTTTTCCCTTTATTACAAGTATACCGGCCCGGAAAGAATTTATGTGTCGGATGCTGCCGGTGGGTTCCGTCTTGGAAAAACAGAAGACTTTCATATGATGGATTTCATTGTGAGTCAGCCTTTCTGGAACAATCATTTTGAAATTTCTGCAGGAGTGAAAAATATATTTGATGTAACCCGTTTGAACTCTACTGGGATAGCGGGCTCAGCCCATACTGCCGCATCAGGTACTGTTAATTTATATTACGGCAGAAGCTATTTTGCCAGATTAATTTTTCAATTTTAAATAATACATTACTATTATGAAGTTTTTAAAAATATTTTCTCTTCTTTCCGTGATGATTGCTACCCAGTCTTGTCTTTCTGCTGATGAGGATCCAGTAGCGGTTCCTCCTATGACAGGGTCGGAAGTGAATGTTGAAGTGGGTGGTCCTACAGAACCTAATCAGGTATGGATCGATTTAAGTGATTATAAAAATCCGTCCATCAATAAAAGAACGGATTGGGATCTTGGCTTTTATACAGGTGATGAATTCAGGGTAATTATGAACGGATCTATTGCAATGACGGTCATTAAAATTCCTAATGCAACTGATATTACTAATGTGAAGGAGGCAGATGTTATAGGGTTAAAGGAAATTGCTCAGGTGGGAACATTTACTCCTGAAAATTTGCAGTACGTAGACAATCCGAAAGGTAATTTTCTAACTCAGACTTCCGGTATTGATGCCATTAAAGAAAATGATGCTGAAAATCCTATTTATTTAATCAACCTGGGCAGGGAAATACCTAAATCCACTGGTATAGCAACTGGAACGGTTTCTTTGAACGGAGATCCAAGGGGATGGAAGAAAGTTCAGATTGTAAGAGCACCGAACGGATATAAAATCCGATATGCTGACCTGAACGCAGGAGGTGCAGATATTAAAGAATATATTATTACAAAAGATACAGAATATAGCTTTATGTTTTTTAACCTTAAAACAGGTACTCCCGTAAACATTCAGCCTAAGAAGAAAAAATGGGACATTGTATTTACGACATTTACCAATGAAGTATTTATGAACGGTAATAGTGCCGGTAGTTATTTTTTTGCAGACTTTATATCAACCAATATTCTTAACGGAGTAGGTGCTTACCAGGTGAGTGTCACAGGAAGTCTTGATCAGGCTTATAGTGTATTTACATTGAAAGATGTTGATCCTAGTAAGTTTATTTTTAATGACCAGAGAGCAATCGGCGATAAGTGGAGAACTACTACAGGAACAACAGAAGTGGAAGGAGCATTTGTGTATGCAGATCGATTCTTTGTACTAAAAGATGCAGAAGGTTTTTATTTTAAGCTTAGATTTAATAAAATGAAAAACCAGGATGGAGAACGTGGCTATCCTAACTTTGAATTCGAACCCTTATAATAAATCAAATAATAGTATATCATGAAAAAATTCATTCTTGCAGCTTCTGTTCTTATAGCAGTATACTCATGCAAAAAAGCAGAAGATGCCAAAAAAGAAAATACAACGGAAGCTGTTTCTGAAGCTCCGAAAAGCAATAATAAAATTGTAACTCTAAGCGGTGGTATTACAGAAATCGTTGCTGCTTTGGGTCACGAAAAAGAAATCGTAGGAACAGATGTTACCAGTACATATCCTGAATCATTAAAGACTACAGCCAAAAATTTAGGACATGTAAGATCAATTACTATAGAGCCGATCATGGCAGTAAGTCCTACTTTAATTTTAGCTTCTGATAAAGACATTAATCCGGAGCTGTTAGGAAAAATCAAGTCATCAGGAATCAAAACTGAAGTTTTCAAACAGGAGTACACCGTTGACGGAACTAAGAAACTCATTGCAGATGTTGCAAAGGCTATCGGAAATACAGATTATCAGAAATTAAATGATAAAATAGATGCCGATCTTAAGCAGATACAGCCGCTTGCTAAAAAGCCTAAAGTATTATTCATCTATGCAAGAGGAAATATGTTGATGGTGGCAGGTAAAAATACTCCAATGGAAGCGTTGATCAACCTTGCGGGAGGGGAAAATGCAATAAATGATTTTGAAGATTTCAAACCATTGACACCTGAAGCGGTAGTAAAAGCTAATCCTGATGTATTATTCTTCTTCGAAACAGGACTGCAGGGAGCGGGAGGAAACGAAGCAGCGCTTAAAATGCCGGGAGTTTCTCAAACGAATGCCGGGAAAAATAAGAAGATCATCGCAATGGATGGAGGTTTAGTGTCAGGTTTCGGACCGAGACTAGGAGAAGCAGCATTAGGATTAAACAAATTATTAGTTGAAAGCACAAAGTAAATTATACTTTTACATGACAATAAGTACCATACTGCTTGCTATTATAGCAGTATGGTCTATTAATACAGGGGTCTACGATTTTGGTGGTAGATCCGCGTTTGAAGTTTTAGGAAAAGTAATACAGGGAGATCCGGGTTTATCATTGAGTGATAAATATGTGGTTTGGGATGTAAGGGCAGCCAGAATTGTTATGGCTATTCTAATAGGGAGTATGCTGGCGGTTTCAGGAACAAGTCTTCAGGGGCTGTTCAAGAATCCTTTGGCAACGGGAGATTTAATAGGACTTACGTCGGGGGCAACACTGCTGGCGGCAATTGCGATTGTTTTAGGAGGACATTTCAAAGAATATCTTCCTGAAGCTGTACAATTTTCACTGGTAGGGATCTCTGCTTTTATAGGCTCTTTTATATCAATGATGTTGGTATACAGAATTTCAACCAGCGGCGGAAAAACCAATGTGGTCATGATGCTGTTGACGGGAGTTGCCATTACAGCGATCGGATTTTCGATTACCGGTTTTTTGATCTATATTTCAAAAGACGAGCAGCTTAGGGATTTAACTTTCTGGAACTTAGGAAGCCTGGCAGCGGCAACATGGACGAAGAATATTATTTTGGCCATTGTATTGGGACTTGCCTATATTATTTTATTGCCTAAAGGGAAGGCTTTGAATGCAATGATGCTGGGGGAGAAAGATGCGCAGCATTTGGGAATCAATGTCGAAAGGCTGAAGAAGCAGATTATTATTATTGTAGCATTAATGGTGGGAAGCTGTGTGGCATTTTCAGGTACCATTGGTTTTGTGGGACTTATTGTTCCTTATATCTTAAGGCTTTTATTCAAATCCAACTATGCTTTTATCCTGCCTTTATCAGCTGTATGCGGAAGTATTCTGTTACTGACTGCTGATACGTTCAGCAGAAGCATTGTGGCTCCTTCAGAGCTGCCGATAGGGATTCTGACGGCTTTAATGGGAGGTCCTATTTTTATCGCTATATTGGTTAAATTTAAAAAATCATTGTAATGATCAAGGCACATCAGATCAATTATAAACATAAGGAATTCCGTATTCTGGATGGAGTAGATGTTTCTTTGGAATATGGTGAATTTTTAGCCATTGTAGGACCCAACGGTGCTGGGAAGTCAAGCCTTTTAAGTGTTTTGGCTGATGAAATAAGAGTTGGAAAACAAAAAGTTTTGTTTAAAAATAAACCGATCCGGGAGTGGAACGTAAAAGAGCTTTCAAAGCACAAGGCCAAATTTTCACAGCATAACAGTAATGATATCCCGCTTGAGGTGAAAGATGTTGTCATGATGGGAAGATATCCTTATTTTGATGCCCAGCCCGGAAATGAAGACCTTGAAGCGATGAACAAAATGATGCATGAAACGGATATTACTCATCTTAAGGAAAGAGAATACAACACGCTTTCAGGAGGAGAAAAACAACGTGTACATCTTTCAAGAGTAATGGCACAGCTCGAAAATGATATTGCCCATAAACTGGTTTTTCTGGATGAGCCTTTGAATAATCTGGATGTAAAGCATCAGTATAAAGCACTGGAAATTATCAGGAACTTTACCCAAAAAGCTAACAGCGCCATTGTTGTTTTACACGATCTGAACCTTGCTGCACAATTTGCAGATAAGGTCTTATTAATGAAATCGGGAAGGGTTTCTGCGTATGGAACCCCACAGGAAGTTTTTACGGCAGAGAACATCAGCAATGCTTATAATTTCCCCTGTACCATCTGTGAACACCCTATTACCAATAACCCAATGATCATTTTTGGATAACCATGGAAAAAAAAGAACTAAAAATCCTTGCCCGGAATCTTGCTAACCCTCAGGGGGAAAAAGGTATTGAGATCGGTGAAATGATGAATGCCACTAACATCGGAATGACGGTAGAAAGTATCAGAGCCCTTCTGATTGAAGATGATGAGCATATCCTTGAAATAGGACACGGAAATGCAGGACACCTGAAAAATATTTTAAAGCTAGCCACCAATCTGAAGTATACAGGAATTGATATTTCTGAAACCATGCATACTGAAGCCAAAAAGTTGAATAAGGAATTTGATAAGCAGGCTGATTTTGTGTTGTATGAAGGGAAAAAGCTTCCTTTTGATAATAAAGTATTTGATAAAATATTTACAGTCAATACTGTGTATTTCTGGGAAAATCCGGTGGAATTTCTGAATGAGATCTACAGAGTGCTGAAGGATGACGGTACCTTCGTTCTGACATTCGGACAGAGGGATTTCATGGAAAAGTTACCATTTACAGCCTATGATTTTACACTGTACAATAATGATGAAATGGAAGAGCTTGTTTCTAAAAGCCATTTTAAAAGGATGAAAATTTCTGAAAAGGAAGAAGAGATAAAAAGTAAAACAGGAGACGAAACGATACAAAGAATTTATACAATTTTAACCATAAAAAAATAAAATAATGAGCACATTAGTTAATGATTTAAAGGCAAAATGGGAAGCTCTGAAAGCAGAAAATCCACATATAAGAATAAGAAATGCAGCGGCTCAATTGGGAGTAAGTGAAGCAGAGCTGTTAGTGACAGGTGTAGGGGAAGGTGTAACTGTCCTGAACCCTGATTTTCCGGCTATTCTTACTGAAGCAGAGCAATTGGGAAAAGTAATGGCTCTTACCCGTAATGATGAATGTGTTCATGAGAGAAAAGGAATTTATCAGAATGGTGATTTCAGCAGTCCTCATGCACAGCTTTTCGTAGGTGAGGATATTGATCTTAGAATTTTCCTTAACCATTGGAAATTTGCTTTTGCAGTCGTTGAGGGAGATAAAAAAAGCCTTCAGTTTTTCGGTAAAGACGGACTGGCGCTTCACAAGATCTATCTGACAAAGAATAGTAATGAAGGTGCTTTTGAGGCCATCGTAGAAAAATTCAGAGCTGAGGATCAGAACCAGGCATTTACTTTTGAAGCGGTAGCTCCAAAACAGCCTGAAAAATCAGACGCAGAAATTGATGTGGAAGGATTCAAAAAAGCATGGACAGAATTAAAAGATACTCACGATTTCTTCATGATGACAAGAAAATTCGGGGTAAGCAGAACTCAGGCATTGAGACTGGCTCCGGAAGGATTCACAAAGAAAATCGACAATGCTAAAGTAGTGAATATCATTGAGGATGCTTCTGAAAAGAAGACTCCGATTATGGTTTTCGTAGGCAACAGAGGAATCATTCAGATCCATACAGGGAATGTAAAGAAAACACTTTGGCACCAGCAGTGGTTCAATGTGATGGATCCGGATTTCAACTTACACCTGGATGTTACGAAGATCGCAGAAGCATGGATCGTAAAGAAACCGACTGAAGACGGAGAAGTTACTGCTATAGAAGTATTCAACAAAGAAGGAGACTTTATCGTTCAGTTCTTCGGAAAAAGAAAACCTGGAATTCCTGAGCTTCAGGAGTGGAAGGACCTTGTAGCAACATTAGAGCAATAATAATTAGATAATTTGAATGGGACCGTTTTGTTTGTAAATTCAAAGCGGTCTTTTTTATTGCAAAAGGCAGAAAAAGTAAATTTGTGAATTTGCTGTTATAATGTTATTGTGCCGAAATATTTGTGTAATTTGTGTTTAAATAAATAAAATGAAGAATATATTCATAGCGATTCTGCTGATAGGTTTCTGTTCACTGGGTGCACAGAATTTTAAGGCATATCAATTTTATGATAAAAAAGGAAAGGAAGTAAAGACGGATAAGATCGTCAAAGAACTGGCTGACTATGATGTGGTGTTTTTCGGAGAAAACCATAACAGTTCTATCAATCACTGGCTGCAGCTAAAGATTACGGAAGCTTTGTATGAAAAGAAGAACGGACAGCTTATTTTAGGAGCGGAAATGTTTGAAAGAGACAACCAGGCTCAGCTTGACCAATATTTAAATGGAAAGTTTGATGCCAAAACACTAAAAGACTCAGCCCGTTTATGGAATAATTATACGACGGATTATAAGCCGTTGGTAGATTTTGCTAAAAATAAAAAACTGAACTTTGTTGCGACCAATATTCCAAGAAGATACGCTTCACAAACAGCAAAAGAAGGGCTTGAATCTTTAAATAAACTTAGTGATAAAGAGAAATCCTATATTGCGCAGCTACCCATCAAAGTAACCCTGGAAACCCCGGGATATCCTGAAATGAAAAAAATGATGGGAGACCATGCAGAAGGAACAAAAGTGATGAACTTTATTTCTGCGCAGGCAACAAAAGATGCCACCATGGCAGAATCTATCCTGAAAAACCTGCAGGCAGGCAAGACCTTCATTCATTATAACGGAAACTATCACAGTAAAGAATTTGGAGGGATCTACTGGTATATCAAACAGAAGAATCCTAACCTTAAAATGGCGGTAATTTCTGTTTTTGAATCTGAGGACCCTGAGCTGAAGGTTCCTGCAAAAGATTATATTCCAACAGAATTTAATCTGATTATTCCTGAAGATATGACCAAAACTTTTTAATTTTTGCAGAGTGAATATTTTGCAGATTTAATGGATAAATTTTTATAATGAATTATCTCAGAATTCAATAGGAACGGGCTTTAGCCCGTTTTTTTATGGATAAACATCCAGTGGTTTTAGCCAAAACCTGAAAATAGCAATGCAAAATCTTTGTTGGCCAATTAAATTAAACTTATGAATCATTTTTATATCACAATATTTACCTTTGTATTACATTCAAAAAATATGAAAAAACTGTCCGTATTGTTTATCCTTTTTATAGGATTGATCCATGCCCAAAAGCTTACTCCAAACGAACTTTCAATCATTAACCAGGGAGATTTAAATAAAGCATTACCGATCTATCAGACTACCGATGTCAATCAGCATACAACATTGCTGAACCTTTCTACGGAAATCGATCCGCTTGATCCGAATACGGTAGTTTTGGTAAAAAGAATGAAGGAATCTTTACTTTCAACGGATGGGGGAGTAGGAATTGCAGCACCACAAGTGGGAATTAACAGAAAGATTATCTGGGTACAGCGCTTTGATAAAGAAGGGGCACCGTTAGAATATTTCATCAATCCTGTGATCGTATGGAAATCTGATCTGCAGAATCTGGGACCTGAAGGAGATTTGTCCATCCCGGATTTCAGAGATCAGTTTTACAGAAGTAAGGTGATTCAACTGGAATATGTGGATCTGAAAGGTCAGAAATACTCAGAAATTGTAGAAGGATTTACCGCAGTGATTTTCCAGCACGAAATCGACCATCTTTTCGGAATTCTGATTTCTGATAAAAAAGAAAAAGAAAAGAATGACTCATACAAAAAAGTAGATGCTTATCAGAAAAGTGATTTGAATAATAGATGATGATTATGGTTTTGTTCTTTGTAGTTCATAATCATTTATTCTTCTGATGGTGTAGATTTTCATTCCGTTATTTTCCATGAAGTGTATAATGTTATACATTGTTGGCCCTTGTAAAGTATCACTTTTGAAGGCGAAAGAAATGTTCAATAGAATGTTTCTTTCTGTATTTACAATTCTTTTCTGATTTTGCCTTAAAATTTTTGTAATTTCTGATGTTTTTATGGGTTGAGATTTGTCAATTAACTTATTATTTTTTTCTATAAAGTGAATTGAATCTTGTTGGGAGAATAAGGCTTCATTTCCGCAGATTAAAAAATTTGGTTCCAGACTGTTTATGATATAGTAAGACGTATTTTCATCAAGAACAATAAAATGAATATTTCCCACCGAATAATTTTTGTTTAACCTTTTGTCATATTTAACAGGAATAGGTAATTCCAAAGAGTCATTTTTAATGTAAGATTGAGCCAGGCTATCCAGTTTTTTATTAAAGTCAGATACAATAAAGTTGTTTTTAGAAATAAACAACTTGCTTTCCTCTTTTTCAGTTTTAGAGCAACTAAAAATTACCCCCAAAAACAATATATAAATGATCAATTTCATTGATGATGATGTCTGAGTAAAATTATTAAAAAGACCGCAATATTTTCTTTAAAATATTTAAAATAATCTGTGTTCATCTGAGAAATCTGTGGTTAAAATAAAAATGAGCTGTTTCCACGGAAACAGCTCATTTCATTATAACTATGCTTAAAAAAATTGGATTAATCGTTGTTGGTAACAGAAAGCTTTACCTCCATATTGTTTCTGGTAGCATTGGAATAAGGACAAATCTGATGAGCTTTTTCCGTTAAAGCCTGTGCCTCTTCAAGGGAAACTCCGGGAATATTGACATCCAGCTCTGCTGCCAATCCGAAACCTCCATTTTCAAGCTGGCCTATACTTACCTGTGCTGTAACGCTTGTTTCTCCTGTTTTTACTTTAGACAAGCTGATTACTCTGTTCAGTGCACTATCGAAGCAAGCAGAATATCCCGCCGCAAAAAGCATTTCAGGATTGGCAAAATCATCATTGGCCCCGCCTAAAGCTTTAGGCATTTTTACATCAATATCCAGGACTCCGTTTTCACTGTTTACATGACCGTTTCTTCCTCCTGTTGCGGTAACTTTTGTTGTATATAAGATTTTCATTTATTTTTCTATTTTGTTTAATATTTTTAATACTGTGTCTTTAAGATGCAGCAGTTCCTCTGGTCCTATGCCGAGCCTTTCCTGGATTTTCCCGGGAATTTCGCAGGCTTTTTTCTGCAATTGCTTTCCGGCTTCTGCTAAAAATACTTCTACAACCCTTTCGTCCTCTTTTTTCCGTTTTCTTATGATAAATCCTTTTGATTCCAGTCTTTTAAGGAGCGGGGTTAATGTTCCGCTATCAAGAAACAGCTTTTCTCCGATATGGGTTACGGTAAGGCCGTCACCTTCCCATAATACCATCATGACAAGGTATTGAGGATAAGTGATGTCAAGCTCATCAAGAAAAGGCCGATAAAGCCCGGTAATCTCTTTGGCAATCACATATAACGGGAAGCAGATCTGGTTTTCTAATTTTGGGGTTTTTGAATTTTCCATAAGTTTAGGGACGAAAGATTCGATGAAGGTATTACTTTTTTATGATAAATTCATCCATTGGAATCCTTACTTTTTTCATAGCAGCCAGCCAGTCGTTGGCTTCATCACGATATCCAAGATATAAAAGACTTACACTTTTCAATCCTAGTTCTTTCAGTCCGAGTACTTCGTCTACTACGGCATTGCTGAAACCTTCTGCCGGGGTACTGTCAATTTTAAGTTCTGCAGCCTGTGCAAGAGCAAAGCCTAAAGCGATATAGGTCTGACGTGCAGTATGGGCAAAATGCTCTTCAGGAGTCTGTGCCCCGTATATTTCCTTGATTTTATCGGTATAGCTTCCAAAACGCCCTCTTGGAAGATCTCTTACATCAGTATGATAATCGTAAACCTTGTCTATTTTTTCATTAGAATAGCTGTCCCAGGCAGCGAATACCAGAACATGAGATGAATCTCTCATTACTTCAGGGTTGAATGCCCCTGCTACCATTTTCTCTTTTAGTTCCTGGTTTTCTACAACGATAATACGGAAAGGTTGTAATCCTGAAGAAGTAGGAGCAAGTCTTGCTGCCTCTAAAATGGTATTTAAGTCTTCTGATGAAACTTTTTTGGTTGGGTCATAGGCCTTTACGGCATGTCTCCAGTTAAGGTTTTCTATTAATGACATTTTTCTTTTGGTTTTTAAATTAAACTATTTGATGATTATAAAAATCCCTGGATTTTATTTCATGGATTAAAATAACAATGCAAATATACAATAAATTAAATTGTACACAATTTAATTTTGAAAAATTTTATTGATGACGATTTTTAATAAAGAAAAAAACAAAAAAAGGGCAAAAAAAATTGCTAAACTTCTTTGCTTTCTCATCCTTTTTAGCCTTTCTGCCCTTTTTCCACACGATTCGGATTTTTTCAGAGTGATAGTATTTCAATCTTTGTAATCGAATTTTAAACAAAAAACAATGCAGAGATTTAACGACAAAACAGCTTTAATTACTGGCGGAACAAATGGAATGGGCTTTGCCACTGCACAGAAGCTCATTGATGAAGGTGGGACAGTGATTATTACAGGGAGAAGTGAAGAGACTGTAAGCAACGCTTTGGAAAAACTAGGGGAGAAGGCTTTTGGAATTGTATCGAACGCAGGAAGTATGGAAGACCTGATGAATTTACAACACGAAGTAAAGCGGTATGCGCAACAGGTTGATATTCTTTTTGTAAATGCAGGTTATGGAAAATTTGCTCCTATTGAGTATGTTGATGGGGATCATTTTGATGAACTTTTCAATATGCTGGCGAAAGGTTCTTTTTTTACAGTTCAGCAAATATTACCCTTGATGGCAAATGGAAGTTCCGTTATTTTTAATACATCGGTGGCCACTGATATTGCAATGCATAATTTTTCAGTGTATTCTGCAGCAAAATCAGCAGTACAGTCTTTTATTAAAACATTCGCAGTAGAGCTTACTGAGCGCGGAATCCGGGTAAATGGAGTAAGTCCGGGAAGTATTAAAACCAATATTTTTAATAATGCAGGTTTAACTTCTGAGCAGATCAAAAGTGCAGTACAGGATATTATTCCTGCAATTCCGTTTAAAAGACAGGGAGAGCCGTCAGAAATTGCAAATGTCGTACTGTTCCTGGCCTCGGATGAAGCTTCTTATATTCATGGAGCAGAAATAAAGGTAGATGCCGGAATTTCAGTGATAAGATAAGCGAAAGGGATGTGGAAAGTAATGAACCCTTATTAATTATTTGACTTCATTGATCTGCTTGATAATATTGGTATTATTTTCAATCCCTATATTGAATGGTTTACTGTTCTTAAAGCTTTGGTTTGCTTTTTCCAGAAGAGCTTTAGAGTCTGAAGATTTTTTGGAAATATAAAAAACCTGGGCACTTATCCCGATGGAGATACGTACGACATCTTCCGGCTTGTCCGGATCTTCTGTTATATTGGTAATGGTAGAATTATTATACCAGGTCAGGTTCTGTGAACTTGAGGTACCGGAGCAGGATGTGATCATAAAGAATAGTAATAATAAATAGGTCCAGGCTTTCATAAGTGTGCTATTAAGTAAAAGCTCCTGCAATATAAATATTATATAAGCAGGAGCTCTATAAGTTTAGTTAGAATCCACAGCTTGCTACACTAGGTGCAGGGGAAGGGGAGCATCCTGAAAGGGATGAAAATTTGGTCAATACACAATTGGTATTTATGTAATTATTGTCATACAATAAAGATCCTGACGGGCTTCTGTAGTAAACATTTCCTGCCGTATTGGCAAAAGAAGAGACAGAAGCAGATCCACAAGAAGTATTGGTGCAGGCACTTCTCCATGCAGTGTCAGTGACTGGTCCGCTTGAGAATAATGAAGGATCTATAATTCTTTTTTCAACAATTCCGGAAGCATTTTTGAAGCTTACCAATATGGCAACGTGATAGACCCACGATACGCAGCAGGTACCGGTAGACGCTCTCAGGTTTCCATAAACGAACTGTTTCTCACAATCATAGCCTGCATTGAGCAAAATTTGTCGCATTTTGTGAGCTCTTGCATAGCAGCCGTCTACAGGATATCTGAAAGTGATGCAAGGCGAAGAAGCAGTGGTGGTACCGCAAGCCTGGCTTTTGATCTGAGCAAATAAGCTGTTTAAAGTTGCTAAATTCGGAATCACACTGGTTAATTTTCTGGAGTCTTCCCTTACTTCTTTCGTCAGAACCGATTTGAAATAACGAATATCTTCCTCTGTCGCCTTTTCTACTTTTGCAATTTCATTTGTATTGGGCTTAAGGAAAATATGAACCGGAGACTCATCTTTTACAGCCTGAGTGATCATGGAGATATAGCTTTCATTTTCCTTACTGTCCTTAATTTCATAAGGCTGAGCCGTAACAATAAACGAAACTTTAAATTTTCCATTCTCTTTTTCTATCCCTACCGGAACAGTTCTTCCGAAATCTTTCAGAGCAATGTCGCTGGATTCTTTAGAGGGTAAACTCTGATCTTGATTGGCGCTTGAATCTGCGCAGGCATTGAATGACAGCATGGTCACAAATACCATCATGGAAAAAAGGAATTTTTTCATAATTCTCAAAATTTGGTGGTTAGTGGTGTTTTAGTGAACTTTTAAAACTTAATAATAGTTCACGGTTTTGTGATAATAAAAGTAGGAAAATTTAAAATACGTGCAAATATTTTTTAATAAAAACTTAAAAAACTTATAAGATAGATAATAGAACAGGCTTTGGAGAAGGAATGTTTATATTTCAAATGCTATTATATAGCAGGTTAATCAGTAAAAATATCTTTCTTATGTGTAAGTGATGGCGTTAAATAAAAATTTCCCTATGTATCAATGGTAATGACGCATAGGAAAAATAAGTTTTTTGTTGGTTTATTTATAGATCAGTTCAGCCTGAAAAACATCGGCGAAATGCTTTCTTATCTTTACCTTGATATCTTCCAGCTCTTCCGGTGTCAGGTCTCTCTCAAGCTCTCTTTTTAAAGAAGTAACCTGCTTATCCCTGATACCACATGGAATAATATATTCGAAATACCGCATATCTGTATTAACATTCAGAGCAAAGCCATGTAATGTTACCCATCGGGAAGCTTTTACACCCATTGCACATATCTTCCTTGCATAAGGTTTTCCAACATCCAGCCAGACACCGGTTTCTCCCTGGGAACGTTCTCCTTTGAGACCATATTCACCAATCGTTCTGATAATCACTTCCTCCAGATTTCTCATATACAAATGGATATCTGTGAAGAAATTTTCAAGGTCCAGGACAGGATAGCCTACAATCTGGCCGTAACCATGATAAGTAATATCTCCCCCCCGGTTGGTTTTTACATAAGTTGCTTCCAGCTCTTTAAGCTTATCAATACCGGCAAGCATATTTTCTTCATGTCCGCTTTTTCCTAATGTATAAACATGCGGATGCTCAACCAAAAGAAGATGATTCGGAGTGGTAATGTGCTGTTCAGCAGGAAGATCTCTGTTTTTTATTTTGGTGTCGATAATATCTTTCATCAGTTTTTCCTGATAATCCCAGGCGGATTGATATTCTCTGATCCCTAAATCTTCAAATTCTACTGCTTTATTCTGATTTGTATTCATTTCAATTTTTGGTATACAAATTTAGTGAATTTTACCCTTTTATGGAATGGATAAAATCTATGGCACTTTTCTTCCAGTCTTTATCCTGTAATAGAATATTCACAAAAGCAGTTCCGATGATCCCTCCGTCAGCTTTTTCAGTCACATTTTCAAAATCTTCTTTTGATTTGATTCCGAATCCGATCATTACAGGATTTTTCAGCGCAAGATCAGCTAATCTGTTGAGGTAATTTTCATTCTTTAAAACAGCATTTTCATTTCCTGTTGTAGAAGAAGAGCTTACAGCATACAGGAATCCTGAGCTTAAGGAGTCAAGATACATAATCCTTTCACCGGAAGTTTCAGGAGTTACCAGAAATGTAAAATTGAGGTTATATTTCTTTAAGATCTGCTGATAGTTTTTCTCAAATTCAATAGGAGGAAGGTCAGGAAGGATCAGTCCTGAAACACCACTTTCCGAACATGCTGCACAAAACCTTTCAAAGCCAAAGCTTAAGACAGGATTGATATAACCCATCAGGATGATAGGTATCTTTATTTCATCTTTGATGGCTTTTAATTGGGAAAAAAGCTTTTCTATGGTCATTCCGTTCTGTAATGCCAGCTCATGAGCTTTCTGGATCACAGGACCATCTGCTACCGGATCAGAATAGGGCATTCCGATCTCAATCATATCCGCTCCGGAATCCTGGATCAGTCGTATAATATCAGCAGTATCATCCAGTTGCGGGATACCTGCTGTGAAGTATATGTTTAGTTTTTTCATTTTCATTTTCATTGTATTAATGTATTGATGTAAAATGTATTAATGTAATTTTAAATCACGTTGATGATTGGTACTGTTTGTTTTTAAATCATTTTACATCAATACTTTTTACATTTTACAGAATTTACAGATTTTTCAAATAAGTTTCCATATCCTTATCTCCGCGCCCGCTCAGACAAATAACAACAATATCATCTTCACTGAATTTCTTCTTATCCAGTACAGCCAGGGCGTGCGAACTTTCCAGTGCAGGAATAATTCCTTCCAGCTTTGTGAGCTCAAAAGCACATTTTAAAGCTTCATCATCATTGATGCTGAAGAATTCTGCCCGTTTTTCTTTGAACAGATGCGCATGGAAAGGTCCGATCCCCGGGTAATCCAATCCTGCAGAAATGGAATGCGGCTCGATAACCTGTCCGTCTGCAGTCTGCATGACAAGGCTTTTGCTTCCGTGAAGTACTCCAAGGGTTCCTAAGAAGGTTGTAGCGGCAGATTTCCCGGAATCTACTCCCAGACCTCCGGCTTCAGCAGCAATGATTTTCACTCCTTCCTCTTCCACGAAATGATAAAAGGTTCCTGCCGCGTTACTTCCGCCGCCTACACAGGCGATCACATAGTCCGGATTTTCTCTTCCTGTTTTTTCTTTAAGCTGTTCTTTAATTTCTTTTGAAATAACACTCTGAAATCTGGCAACAAGATCAGGAAAAGGGTGGGGACCTACTACACTTCCGATCACATAATGGGTGGTAACAGGATGGTTGATCCAGTCTCTTAATGCTTCGTTTACTGCATCTTTCAATGTTTTCGATCCTGAAGTGGCTGCAACGACTTCCGCACCAAGCATTTTCATTCTTGCTACGTTCGGAGCCTGTCTCTGAATGTCGATTTCACCCATATAAACGATACATTCAAGGCCAAGCAGGGCACAGGCTGTAGCGGTGGCAACACCATGCTGTCCTGCTCCGGTTTCAGCAATGATCCTGGTTTTTCCAAGACGTTTTGCCAGCAGAACCTGTCCCAGAGCATTATTGATCTTATGAGCTCCGGTATGGTTGAGGTCCTCTCTTTTCAGATAGATCCGGGTATTATATTTTGCACTTAGATTTTTGGCAAGGTAAAGTGGAGTAGCCCGTCCCACATAATTCTTAAGGAGATCCTGATACTCATTCTGGAAATCTTCAGATTCTATGATGTCAAGATAGTTTTTCTGCAATTCTTCTACATTGGGATAGAGCATTTCGGGGATGAAGGCTCCGCCAAATTCTCCATAATATCCGTTTTCATCGGGGTTTTTATAATTCATTTTCTTTATTCTTTAGTGATTAATTCAATTAATTAGGGCAATGTCTGATTATGTTCTGAATGTCCTTATCATAAGGATGATATGAATCTTTTTATTTTGCTGATGTCTTTATTACCCGGTTCTGTTTCAAATTTTGAATTGATATCCAATGCAAAAGGTTTCTGATGTAATGCTTCAATATTTCCAATATTTTCTTCTGATATACCTCCACTCAGGAAATAGGGCTTGTCAAATTCCAGTTGTTCCAAAATACTCCAGTCAAAAGTCTGTCCTGTCCCCCCAAACGCTTTGGAATCAGTATCGAAAAGAATATAGTCAATATCATTCTGAATGGAATGGAATGAAGTGAAGAAACGATGTCGAAAGTTGAGAAGAGATTCTTCGTCCTTCAGAATGACAGAGTTGATTCTGATCGCTTTTATGATGGGTATTTCCGGAAGTTTTACTTTTAATTTTTTGATAAATCCTGAATCCTCGTCACCATGCAGCTGAATAAAATTAAGCCTTGCTTTTTCAGCGATCTCAGCCACTTTATCGATCTTTTCATTTACAAAAACCCCTGTTTTTCCAATATGATCGATCTTTGAAATATGCTCTAAAGTCAAATGGCTCAGAACATATCTTGGAGACTTTTCATAGAAGATAAAACCAAGAAAGTTTACTTTCATAGCAATAAGCTCCTGAATCTGGTCCGGTTTTGTTAGACCACAGACTTTGAGTTTAGGAATTAGGTTGCTAGCTGCCTGTTGATGCTTCATAACGGTTAGTTGCTGGTGATAGATAGTTTTTGCAGATTGTTATTCATTTTCAGATTTGTAAGGTAAATTCTTCAAAAGCTTTGGCCGGATCTGCATTTCTCATGAAATATTCTCCCATCAGAAAACTGTCGAATCCCTGTTCTTTTAAATAGGTGAAATCTTCAAGGCTGTAAATCCCGCTTTCTGCAACAGACAAAATATCTTTTGGAAGAAGATTCTTTAACTGAACAGAATGCCGGAGATCCACTTTGAAATCTTTTAAATTCCTGTTATTAATTCCAACCAGATCAATTTCTGAATTGAAGTGGCCCAATTCTTCTTCGGTATGAATTTCCAGCAGAACTTCCATATTCAGCTCATGGGCCAGTTCAGCGAACTCCTGAACCTGAAATGGAGAAAGGCAGGAAGCGATCAGCAGAACAACGTCAGCTCCGATACTTTTTGCTTCATAGAACTGGTATTCATCGATCATAAAATCTTTTCGTAGAATTGGGATATTGATGAGGTCTCTTACATTCAGAATATCATTAAAGCTTCCTCCAAAAAAATCCTTATCTGTCAGAATAGAAATTCCGCTGGCCCCCGATTTTTCATAAGCTGAAGCAACTTCTAATGGCAGAACATTGTTATTGATAATGCCTTTTGATGGAGATTGCCTTTTAAACTCAGCAATGATTCCGCTTTTATTTTTGACCGATTCTTTCAGGGAATAGGTCGCTCTTTGAAAAAACAGAGTGTCTTTCAATTGTTCCACAGAAGTGCCAGACTTTGCTACAGCGATTTCTTCTTTTTTTCTTTCAATAATTGTATCGAGTATGGTCATTTTTTGTGTTTAGAAGTTAGAAGTTAGAAGTTAGAGAGGTCGTTAAACTACTATAGTTTTCGTTTTTAATTGATCAGGAGTTCGAAGCTTTTCAGTGCTTTTTTGCTTTCCAGGCTTTCTTTGGCTAAAAGCAGACAGTCTTCATAAGTTCCGAATTGGCGGGTATGAAACAAGGCTACAGAGGCATTGGCCAATACTACAGAATTTTGTTGCTCAGTACCGTTACCTTCCAGGATATTTCTGAAGATCTTTGCTGTTTCCCGGATGGTGTTTCCGGCTTTGATATCTTCAAGAGTTACAGGACTGAATCCCAGACCCTCAGCAGAAAAGATCTCTTCCCCGTTCTTCGTGATGATTTTACTGTCATGGGTCAGGCTGATTTCATCATAACCATCAAGACCATGTACCAGGATAAACTCACGGGATTCTTTTTGCAGCAGGTATTGATAAATCCTGGCAATTTCCAGGTTGTAAACTCCAATCATTGAAAACTGAGGTTTTACAGGATTGACCAACGGACCCAAAAGATTGAAGAATGTTCTTAATCCCAGAGATTTTCTCAATAATCCTACCGACTGTAAAGCAGGGTGGAAGTAAGGAGCATGTAAAAAACAGATATTAGCCTTTTCAAGGTCTTCATTCAGCTGTTCAGAATTTTTTTTGAACTGATATCCGAGCTCTTCCAGCACATTGGAAGAGCCTGTAGTGGTAGAAGCCCCGTAATTTCCATGTTTTGTCACCTTCTGTCCGGCTCCGGCCACCACAAAGCTGGCCAATGTTGATATATTGATTGTGTTTTTTCCGTCACCTCCGGTCCCTACGATATCAATGGCATCACCGGCATTGAGATCAACAGGAACGGCCATTTGTAATAAGGCTTCTCTGAAACCTTCAAGCTCATTCAATGTAATATTGCGCATCAGAAAAACACTGATAAAAGCTGTGACTTCTGCTGCATTGAATTTATTCTGGGCAATTTCAATCATCATTGCTTTTGCCTCGGATTTTGACAAAGTATGATGGTTAAAAAGGTATTGTAATATTTCTTTCATTTGAGGTGTTTTTATCGTTGAGGAAATTTCCGCGGTGTTCATTGTAGGAGAAAGTTTTTAATGATTACTTCTCCGTCAGGAGTCAAAATACTTTCAGGGTGGAACTGTACTCCGTGTACATCATAGGTTTTATGCTGTAAAGCCATGATCATTCCGTCCTTATCTATTGCCGTAACTTCCAGCTCTTCAGGGAAGCTTTCAGGATCGACTGCCCAGCTGTGGTATCTTCCGACTTCAAGTCCTGAATTCAGATCCTTAAACAGTTTTGTACCTTCTTTTACCAGGTCTGTAGTTGTAGCCACTCCATGGAAAATTTCAGACAGGTTGATCAGATTTCCTCCGAAAGCTTCGGCAATAGCCTGTTGACCGAGACATACTCCCAGAATACTTTTAGTGGGGGCATATGTTTTTATCAGGTCTAATAAGATTCCAGCCTCTTCAGGAATTCCCGGACCTGGTGAAAGAATGATCTTATCATATTGATCCACTTCCTCCAGAGTTATTTTATCATTTCTCACGACATCTACTTTCTGGTTCAGAATTCTTTCAATGATCTGAACCAGGTTGTAAGTAAAGCTGTCATAATTATCAAATACGAGAACTTTAGAAGCTGATGGGGTACTGTTTATAGTGTTGCTCATTTCTTTTTTGTTTTTTTGCTAGTTGCAGATATTTTGTAGTGCCTGTTATTAGTTTTCAACGATCTTTTCCGCTTTCTCCACTGCTTTTTTGAGTGCATTTAGTTTGTTATTCACTTCCTGTAGCTCGTTTTCAGGAATGGATTTTGCAACAAGACCGGCTCCTGCCTGGTAATACAGCGTATTGTTTTTGCTTAAGAATGTTCTGATCATAATAGCCTGATTACAGTTTGCATTGAGGCCAATCATCCCAATACATCCGCCGTAATATCCTCTGGAGTCTTTTTCATACTGATTGATAAGCTGAAGCGCTTTATGTTTTGGCGCCCCGCTTAAAGTTCCCTGTGGAAAGGTAGCGGAAACCATTTCCAACGGGTTGATCTCTTCTGTGACATCGGCCGTTACTTCACTTACCATATGGATAACGTGTGAGAAAAGCTGTATTTCTTTAAGCTTTGTAACCGTTACATTTTTTCCAAGCTTTCCGAGATCATTTCTTGCCAGATCCACCAGCATGGTGTGTTCTGCATTTTCTTTAGGATCAGCTTTTAATGTTTCAATCGCCTGAAGGTCGGCTTCAAAATTTCCTGTTCTTCTCGCTGTTCCGGCAATCGGATGAATAATTGCTTTGTTGTTTTTGATGATCAGCTGGCTTTCAGGACTGGAACCGAATAGTTTATAGCTTCCGTAATCAAAATAAAACAGGTAAGGAGACGGGTTGATGTTTCTCAAAGCTCTGTATACGTTAAACTCATCACCTTTGAATTTCTGCTCGAACCTTCTGCTTAAAACCAGCTGAAAGACATCACCTCTCATGCAGTGCTTCTGAGCTGTTTTTACCAGTTCAATATAATCTTCGTCCGTAATGTTTGATGTTTCCTCTCCGTTCTTTTCAAAAGGGTAGACCGGGGTATTCTGATTTTTGATGAGGTTTTCCAAAAGATGAAGCTCAGATTTTATTCCGTTGATCTGATTTTCAATGATGTACATTTCATCATTAAAATGATTGATGGCAATTACATATTGATAGAGTCTGTACCTGAGAACAGGAATTTCCACTTCAGGACTTTGTGCTTTTAAATCTACGTTTTCAAAAAACTGCACAGCTTCAAAGCTTGTATATCCAAAAAGGCTTTGAGCGGTCTGCTCTATAGGATCATGAGTTCTTTCACAATCAAAGACCTTGCGGAACTTTTCAAATATATCGGTAATGTTACGCTCCCCAATAAGCTCCTTGACCGGGGCGGAATCAGGAAGCTTTACCTCAAATTCAGTAAGGTTTTTCACTTCTATTCCGGCAATGGCATTGATGGCAATAAAGGAGAAATTATTATCAATGCTCTTTGAATCAGAACTTTCCAGAAGAATTGTATCCCGGAATTTATCTCTGATCTTAAGATAAATATTCATGGGAGTATGAATATCTCCCAGTGTTTTTTTCGAAACGGTTTTTATTTTGATTGTATCAGTAAGCATCTGCTGTTTTATTTTTTTGTGAGATTAAGGAATAAAAAAAGGCTTCAACGGTATCCGTCAAAGCCTATATATTGTTTATTTTGATTATTTCTGCTGTACAGTTAACAACATGACAATACTTCCAGACCCGACGAAGAGTTTGAAAGCCACCACCAAATATTGTTGCTCATGTTAAACATGCTACAAAAGTAGAAAATTTTTTAATACAAAAAATAAAAAAGTGCAAAATTAAAGAAACTTAACATCAGAAAGGTTACTTCAGGTGTTCCAGTTCCTGTTTGAGTTCTTTAAGTTTTGATTTATAATTCTCATCATCATAGGATGCTGTATAATCTTCCAGAGCAGAGATGTATTCCTCAATGAATTCCTTATTGGTCCTGTCTGCCTCATATTTGATCTTTGCAGAATTGACCGGGGCAAGCTTTGAATATTTCAGATTTGCTTTTCCTTCCTCAGACAGAGTGTAAAGGATAACAATATTCTTTTCGTATCCGGGAATATATTTTACCGGAAATGGGACCTCTACTCTTGGAATCCTGATTGCATTCTCAATTGGATAAATTGCGGCAGTGGTAGTAGAAAAGAAGGTTGTGACATATTTACCATCCTGTTTCTTTACAATCGCTTCGTAATCATGAATGTACATGTCATTCAAAGTAGAGTTGGTTTCTACATCAGAGGTGATGATCGCAGTGCTTTCAACTCCATATTTATTCAGGAACCATGCGCTGAGAAACTGTCCCCCCAATCCATTTAAAATGGCGAGAGGAATGATCGGGATCAGAAACAATGCTTTTCTTGTTACATATGAAAGCAATCCAAAAAATAAAAAGAGAAGTATCACAGTATAAAAACCATGATGACTGGTGAAGAACAGAATTTTTGAGATTAAAATCATTGCTTAAATTTAATATTATCTTTTCATATAGCAGACTGTTTTTATTATATTAATATTCCCAAAGCTTATTTTAAATATTTTCATTGCTGAAAGATGTCATTTTGCGAACTGAAAACAAAATGTAAAAGTTTTATACTGCCTGCGATTCCTGCACTTCAGATTATTTAATGTACCGGTTCTGATAGAGGAAGATCTGTAGAGCCACTGTAGAAAACGATAAGGGTAGCTCCTTTATCTCCTGTTTTACCTCTGTGGGCGATATTAACCATTTCCGGAAGTACCTGTCCCTTCTTTACCCACTGTGTTTTACCATCTTCTTTTCTTTCTATCTGGATTTCTCCCTTTTCTATATAAGCTGCATTGATGACAGGATGTTTGTGCCAATCTAAAGCTGAATGGGGAGGAACGGCAATCTTAAGGACTGATATTTCAGGTTGTCCGCCGGGATAGCTGCCATACAATGTTCCATCCCATGATTTTGTTGCTTTTAATAGTGTGACTGATTCTATTTTATCCGAATACTCTGAGGTTTGAGGATCTGATGAAGAACTGTCGCAGGATAGGAGAATGGTTGAGGAAACGCCAATTAAGGCTGTTTTAAATAAATTTCTTGTGGTCATAAGTTTTTTATTAAAGGATAATATTCTTGATTTGATTGATTGTTACACAAAAATAATAACCTTATTTAAATTTCCCTGTATTTTGAATTATTTTTTATCCGGTCAAATCAGGTTCTATCTTTAAAATTTCTTTCAAAGAAAACATTTGTCATAAGTTTAAAAGTTTATTTTTTATATTTTTGCTTCCAAATTAGAAAACAATGAAAAAAGTATTAGCAATTGCATTTATCGGAGGTTTATTAGTAGTAAACTGTTCTAAAAAAGTAGATCATTCATTACAAGACAGCAACACTATGCTTGAAGAGCCGGAAGTAACAACTGTTGCCGACTCTACTGCTAAACCTGCTGCACCAGCTGCTGAAACTCCTGCTGCCCCTGAAGCTGCAAAAACAGATTCTACAGCGAAAAAATAATGAAAAAAACACTTTTGGCAGGGGCATTGAGTCTTATAATGCTCTCCTGTTCTAAAAAAGAAAATACAGCAGAAGTGGCTTCATCTTCTGAAACAGCATCTGTTTCAGAGCCGGCAAAATCTAATCTTTCAGGTGATCAGATCATAGAAACATTAGACTGCTCCGGATGTCACTCTGTGAATGAGAGAATGATAGGACCTTCTTATCAGGAAATCGCAGCCAAATATTCTGAAAAGGATATCGAACTGCTGGCTTCCAAGATCATAGAAGGCGGAAGTGGAGTTTGGGGAGGCGTCCCAATGGCTGCTCATCCACAGGTATCTAAAGAAGATGCCAAAAAAATGGTGGAATATATTTTAAGTCAGAAGAAATAAAATATGCCTGCTGAAAAATCCAGTCTGCACACAAGAAACCTGCATCGCAATCCCTATGATTTTGATCGGCTTATTTCTTGTGTGCCGGAACTGAAACACTATGTTTTCGTCAATGCTTATCATACGGTAACCATTAACTTTAGCATTCCAAAGGCAGTTAAACTGCTCAATAAAGCACTACTCTTACATTTTTATAATGTTAAGGATTGGGATATTCCAGATGCCAACTTATGTCCTCCTATACCCGGACGTGCCGATTATGTCCATTATATCGCCGATCTTTTAGCGGAATCCTTTGGAGAAATCCCTACAGGGAGGCTTATAAGAGGTTTGGATATCGGAGCAGGAGCCAATCTTGTTTATCCTTTAATTGCACACAGGTCGTATGACTGGGAGATGACAGGAACGGATATCAACGAAGATTCCCTGAGAAATGCCCATGAAATTTTAGAGCATAATCCGGATTTAGCATCAGCAATTCAGTTAAAGCACCAGCCCGGCTCAGATCATATCTTTAAAAATATAATTATGCCTGAGGACCGGTTTACATTTTCCATGTGCAATCCTCCTTTTCATGATTCTGAAGAATCTGCCATAAAAGGAAATATCAGGAAAACAAAAAATCTTAACAAATCAAAGAAACAGAAACCCCTTCTTAATTTCGGCGGACAGCAATCCGAGCTGTGGTGCAAAGGGGGTGAGATCGCTTTTATTACGAATATGATTAATGAAAGCGTTTTATACCCATCGCAGGTTCTTTGGTTTACCTGTTTGGTTTCAAAAAAAGACAATTTACCTAAATTGACTGCACTTTTGAAGAAGCATAAAGCGTATTTCAAAATTATTGATATGGCCCAGGGACAGAAAATAAGCCGGATGCTGGCCTGGACGTTTATTCTTCAACAGAATCAAAAAGATTGGTTGTAATAATCAATTTCTTATACAAGTCTTAAATTTGATTGTCTATTAGATGCTGTTTAAATTTAATTGCTAATAATTTTGTCTCATTAATTTAACGCTTTATTTTTTATTTTCCCGCAGATTTTCCCGATTCAGCAGATCATTATTCGTAAATCAGATCAGCAGGATTTGCAAAATCAGCGAGAAATACTATTTTAATACAAATTTAAACAGGCCCTTAGTATAGGGTTGCCAATTTCTGAGTTTCCGGCTATAGTCTCAATATGTCAATGTCTCTTATCTTGCGTCTTGCGTCTTGACTCTTGGTTCTTATATCTTTAAAAACACCTTTCATGATTCCCGTTTTAAAATTTCTGAAAAAAGCCATTGACGGACAGCGCAAAAATGCCTAAATTTGTACGCTTTTAGAAAAATAAGAAATGCAATTATCAGAACAAGAAATCATTAGAAGAGAAAAGCTGAATAAGCTTACTGAAATGGGGATTAATGCGTTCCCTGCGGATGAGTATACCATTACAGATACTACAGAATCTATAAAACAGGATTTTTCTGAAAGTAAACAGGTGAAGATCGCTGGTAGATTGATGTCCCGCAGAATTCAGGGGAAAGCCTCTTTCGCAGAATTGCAGGATTCTAAAGGAAAAATTCAGGTTTACTTCAACAGGGATGAGATCTGTCCGGGAGAAGACAAAGAATTATATAACGAAGTTTATAAGCACCTTTTAGATATTGGTGATATTATCGGTATTGAAGGGGAATTGTTTACCACTCAGGTAGGAGAGAAGACCGTTTTAGTAAAGAACTTTACGCTCCTTACCAAAGCTTTACGTCCGCTTCCTCAGGCTAAGACCGATGAAAACGGAGTGGTACATGACGGGTTTACAGATCCGGAATTAAGATACAGACAACGGTATGTAGATTTAACGGTAAATCCACATGTAAAGGACATTTTCGTGAAAAGAACAAAGCTGTTCAGCGCGATGAGAACTTTCTTTAACGATGCGGGATATTTTGAAGTAGAAACTCCTGTATTACAGTCCATTCCGGGAGGAGCAGCAGCAAGACCGTTTATTACTCATCATAATGCTTTGGATATTCCATTATACTTAAGGATTGCCAACGAATTGTATCTGAAAAGACTGATCGTAGGTGGTTTTGACGGAGTATATGAGTTCTCTAAAAACTTCAGAAATGAAGGGATGGACAGAACGCACAATCCTGAATTTACTGTAATGGAAATTTATGTGGCCTATAAAGACTACAACTGGTTGATGAACTTTACTGAAAAATTATTGGAATTCTGTGCAATTCAGGTAAACGGAACAACCAAAGCTACATTTGGTGAACACGAGATTGATTTCAAAGCACCTTTTGAAAGAGTTTCTATGACAGAGGCAATCCAGAGATTTACCGGCTTTGATATCACGGGAAAAACCGAGCAGGAATTGTATGATTTCGCAAAGTCTGTCGGCATTGAAGTAGACGAAACAATGGGTAAAGGAAAGCTTATTGATGAAATCTTTGGTGAAAAGTGTGAAGAAAACTTTATTCAGCCAACATTCATTACGGATTATCCTATCGAAATGTCTCCTCTGACTAAAAAGCATAGAAGCAAAGAAGGCTTAACAGAGCGTTTTGAATTAATGGTATGTGGTAAGGAAGTTGCCAATGCCTATTCAGAGCTTAATGATCCTATTGATCAGAGAGAGCGTTTTGAAGAGCAGATGAAGCTTTCAGAGAAAGGAGATGATGAAGCTATGTTTATTGACCAGGATTTCTTAAGAGCTCTGGAATACGGTATGCCTCCAACAGCCGGATTAGGAATCGGTATGGACAGATTAACAATGTTCTTAACGAACAATGCCTCTATCCAGGAAGTACTGTTCTTCCCTCAGATGAGACCTGAAAAAGCAGTTCCACAAATTGAATTAGGAGAAGATGAAAAGGTAATCCTTGAAATTCTTAATTCTCAGGAAGAACCAATGGCTTTAGCTGAAGTAAAAGAAAGAAGCCAGCTATCCGGTAAGAAGTGGGATAAAGCTTCTAAAACGTTGACAAAGAATAATCTGGTGAAAGTTGAAAAGACCGACGAAAGTCTTTTAATGAAATTAGCTTAATCAAGATTTATATAAACAAAAAATCCTCCAAATTAAATTTTTGGAGGATTTTTTGTTTATTGACTAAAATATATCTTTGCAGTTCTTGTCTCAAGTCTCTATTGTCCCATTTCTTTTTTCCACTTTCGCAGCTGTGCTCTGAAGTTTTTGAAAGGAGCTGCGGTATTGATATGCACCCATTTCCATACAGGCCATTTTGCAGGAGTTGTCGCCCACTTTCTTTGTTCCGGTACGAATAATGTTTCATGATCAAGACTTTCTATCCATTTTATAATCTCATCGACCTGGATTTGCAATAGATTCCTTTGCTCGCGAAGGCTGTAAGTTCCATATTGGTTGTAAAAGGACTGATAAAGGCCCTTTAAATTATTCCATTTATAATCAGCAGTAGGCGTTTTCACTTCCATTCCTTCCTTTTCATCAGATTCCCATTGTAAAAGTAAACGGGTCCATCCGATCTGATAAGAGATATTTTGTGATGGCGTTTTATCGACACCTGGTTTTAGAAGATCTTTGTCAGCTTCTTTTATGTCATCAAATTCCTGGTCGTAAAGCTGATATCTTTTTCTCAGCTCCTCGATAAGCTCGGTTTTGTCCTTATAATTCTGCATCATGTTTTTATTTTCTCAGTCTGCTGAATGAAGCCATCAGGTAAAACAGGAAGGGAAGGATAAATAATGATCCCAGAATCAGTGCCCATCCCAAAACAGAAATGGTCTTTGCAGGAGCCATATGCTCCAACAGTGAAAGATGCTGCCCGTTTCCTAATAAAATAATATCAGGATTGTGCTGATAGGTGGCTGCTACCAAAATCATGACTATCTGAAATCCTGCCAAAGCCCTTACCGGAAGCAGCTTTTGCCGGTTCATTGCCCTAAGGATCAGCAACAGGGCAATCGTTGCAAAAGCAATCGCCATAATTCCTAAAGGTTTAGAGAATACCCACATTAAAAGCGGAATATCTGAAATATAAGCAGTCACAAACACTAATATTCCGGTAATGACCACAAATATCATTGTTTGTTTAGACTTTCTGATCATCAGCAGGAGTTCAGCTTTGTCTTTGGTTTCTCTCAATGAAAAGATGGAGGCAAGATAAGCACAAAGCGCTACGGTAAACAGGCCTACAGAAACACCGAACCAGTTGAGCCAGCTGAAAACATACAGATCCAGAAATCCTACGGCATCAGGATTGATGGAGTGTGAAACGGTTGCAGCCGCTATTAATCCCAGAAAGAAAGGTGTCAAAAGACTTGCAAAATAAAATATCTGGGTATATAAAATCTGCCAGTTATCTTTCACGGCATCATAATGCCTGAATGTAAATGCTGTTCCCCTTGCGATAATTCCTACGAGCATCAGTACCAAAGGAATATGAAGATAGGTAGACATGGTGGTATAGATTTCAGGAAATCCTACAAAAAGGATTACAATAGCGATGATGAGCCACATATGGTTAGCTTCCCATACTGGCGCGATAGACTCATACATGATCTCATGAGTTTTATGACGGGCTTTTTTATTTGTGAAAAGCTCTACAATACCTGCTCCGAAATCAGCACCTCCCAGGATAATATAAAGACAGATGGAAAGCCAGAGAAAGCCTATAACAATGTAAATCATGATTTCTTGTTTTTATCGTTAAACTGAGGGTCAGTAGGGTCGTAAAGTCTGGGTACCATCTGTATCTGTCTTCTTAAAAGGAAGATAAGGATCAGTGATAATGATACGAAGATAGCCGTGAAGAAGTAAAAAGAATATTGAATTCCCGGCATTGGTGTCACGGCATCTATCGTTCTCATGATTCCGTAGATGATCCAGGGTTGTCTTCCCACTTCGGTAACCGTCCATCCGGCTTCCAGTGCAATGTATCCGAAAGGAGTTGCGATTAAGAATGTTTTTAATAGCCACGTTTTCGTCAGCCATTCCTTTTTGAAAAAGAAAGCATATAAATAGACCATTCCGATGCAGATCATCACGACTCCGAAAAAGATCATGATCTGAAATGCATAATGGGTAACGGCAACAGGCGGCCATTCATCTCTAGGGAAATCCTTGAGCCCTTTTACTTCAGAATTAAAATCATTGCTGACCAGAAAGCTTAATACTTTGGGAATTTTAATGGCATATTTGATTTCACCTTTTTCCGCATCAGGAATTCCGCCGATAACGAATGATGCGCCTTTCTCAGTTTCAAAATGAGCTTCCATAGCCGCTAATTTAATAGGCTGTCTCTCAGCTACCGATTTGGCCGCAATATCACCACTCAAAGGAGCTCCAAAGGCTCCGATAAGCGCAAATCCTACCGCTATTTTGAAAGCTTTGGTATGGAATTCAACATTTTTTCTCCGCATAATTAAAAACGCATGTACCCCGGCTACAGCAAACCCGGTGGCGCAAAATGCAGCCACGGTCATATGAAGAGCCTGAGGAAACCAGGCGTCGTTCAGCATTGCTTTAATAGGATCAATATTAAGGTACTGTCCGTTGATATAATCAAAACCGGAAGGAGAATTCATCCATGCATTGGCCGCAACGACCAGAATTCCGGAGGCAAGACCGCTTACGCCAACAAGGAAGCCGCAGAACCAGTGAAACCACTTATTGAATTTTTCCCAGCCATATAAAAAGAACCCGATGGCAATAGCCTCTATGAAGAAAGCTGTTCCTTCCAAAGAAAAAGGCATTCCGAAAATAGGACCTGCATGTTTCATAAAACCAGGCCACAGAAGCCCGAGTTCAAAGGAAAGCATGGTACCGGAAACAGCACCGGTGGCAAACAGGATTGCTACCCCTTTGCTCCAGGCTTTTGTAAGTCCTTTATATATTTCATTATTGGTCTTTAAGTATTTCCAATGGGCAAAGGCCATTAAGAAAGGCATCACCATACCCACACAGGAGAAAATGATATGGAAGCCCAGAGATAAGGCCATCTGCGCACGAGCCGCAATAAAATCATCCATAATATCAACTTTTGAGTAAATAAATTTACGTATAAATTATTGATCCCAAGTATGATTTAATACAGTATGACTTGATGAAAAGTATATTAACTTTGTTTTCTTTATCCCTCTGTAAAAATCTGCTGCTTTGAAAGCAATAGCCATTTTAATGAAAAATATACATATTTAAAATGACCTGGAAATCTGATATCATGGTTTTCAAAAATGGTAAAAAATTGATTTTGAAATTGTAATGTTTTAAATAATTACTCTAAAAATAAGGAGAAACTTTAATCTTCTTTTTTTATGCTGATAACAATACTTTTTTGACATTTTTTAACTTTCATACCTCGAAAAAAATCACGATATTTGTAGGTCTTTGCATTTGGCAGGATTTAATAATTTGATATGAGTCAGAAACAATATACAGCTAGTAGTATTCAGGCATTGGAAGGAATGGAGCACGTTCGTATGCGTCCTTCAATGTACATTGGTGATGTAGGAGTCAGAGGACTCCACCATTTGGTTTATGAAGTAGTAGATAACTCTATTGACGAAGCGTTGGCAGGATACTGTGATACGATCTTCGTTAGCATTAAAGAAGGAAACGGAATTGAAGTAAGTGACAATGGTAGAGGTATTCCGGTTGACTTCCATGAAAAGGAACAAAAATCAGCCCTGGAGGTTGTAATGACAAAGATTGGAGCCGGAGGTAAGTTCGATAAAGATTCTTACAAGGTTTCAGGAGGTCTTCACGGAGTAGGGGTTTCTTGTGTGAACGCCCTTTCCAACGAAATGATCACTACCGTTTACAGAGACGGAAATGTTTACCAGCAGGTGTATTCCAAGGGAAAAGCTCAAACAGGAGTTGAAGAAATTGGTAATAGTGACAAGAGAGGAACAAAGCAGTTCTTCCAGCCGGATGATACCATTTTTACAGAATTAGTTTATAACTATGACACTTTAGCAAGCCGTTTAAGAGAGCTTTCTTACCTTAATAAAGGAATTACCATTACCCTTACTGATGAAAGAGAGAGATTGGAAGACGGTTCTTTCAGATCAGAAATTTTTCATTCTGAAGGAGGGCTAAAGGAATTCGTTGCATACATCGATGGAAGCCGTGAATCTATTATGGAGCACGTGATTTTCATGGAAGGAGAAAGGGACAACATTCCGGTAGAGGTTGCCATGCGTTACAACACTTCTTTCAACGAGAATCTTCACTCTTACGTAAACAATATCAACACCCATGAAGGGGGTACTCACCTGGCAGGTTTCAGACGTGCTTTGACGAGAACCCTTAAGAAATATGCTGATGATCTGGGAATTCCTCAGAAAGAAAAAGTGGAGATTACAGGAGACGACTTCCGTGAAGGATTGACTGCCGTAATTTCTGTAAAAGTAATGGAACCTCAGTTTGAAGGACAAACGAAAACAAAACTAGGGAATTCTGAAGTTTCAGGAGCTGTAGATAAAATCGTAGGGGAAATGCTTACCAATTTCCTTGAAGAAAACCCTACAGAAGCTAAACAGATCGTTCAGAAGGTAGTTTTGGCTGCAAAAGCAAGACAGGCTGCAAAGAAAGCCCGTGAAATGGTTCAGAGAAAATCTCCAATGGGGGGCTCCGGTCTTCCGGGAAAACTGTCTGACTGTTCATCCAAAGATCCGGCTGAATCTGAAATCTTCCTGGTAGAGGGAGATTCTGCAGGGGGAACGGCTAAGCAGGGAAGAGACAGACACTTCCAGGCTATTCTTCCGTTGAGAGGTAAGATCCTGAACGTAGAAAAGTCCATGCTTCATAAAGTATATGATAATGAAGAGATCAGAAATATCTATACGGCACTTGGCGTCTCTGTAGGAACAGAAGAAGACAGCAAAGCTTTGAATTTATCAAAGCTGAGATACCACAAGATCGTGATCATGACCGATGCCGATATTGACGGATCTCACATTTCTACTCTTATTCTTACTTTCTTCTTCAGATATATGAAGGAGCTTATTGAGAACGGATATATCTATATCGCTCAGCCACCTTTATACCTGTTGAAAAGAGGAAATAAAAAAGTTTATGCTTATAACGAAAAAGAGCGTGAGGAGTTCACTTTAGAGATCTCTCCGGATGGAAAAGGAGTAGAAGTACAACGTTACAAAGGTCTTGGGGAAATGAACCCTGAGCAGCTTTGGGAAACAACCCTTAATCCTGAGCACAGAATCTTGAAGCAGGTAACTATTGATAACGCGGTGGAGGCAGACAGCATTTTCTCTATGTTGATGGGAGATGAGGTTCCACCAAGAAGAGAGTTTATCGAAAAGAATGCGAAATATGCAAAAATTGATGCATAAACGTTTTTAAAAATATAATACAAAAGCTTCTGATTATTTGGAAGCTTTTTTTATATTTGGATAAACCAAAAAAAAAATAATAATATGTTAACTCTTTTACAAACAGACCCTTACGAGGGGGTAGATGCGGTATCTGGTGCAGCTGCTGCGGGATTAGGGATTGGAACAATGATCATAGGCTTACTGGCCTATCTGTTTTACGGATATTGTATGTATAAAATCTTCCAGAAAGCCGGAAGAGAAGATGCATGGGCAGCTTTTATCCCGATCTATAATTCGATAGTACTGCTGGATATTGTCAAGAAACCGATATGGTGGATCATCTTGTTCTTTATTCCTTTGGTCAATATTTATGCATGCTGGGTGGTTTATGACAGGCTTGCCAAAGGCTTTGCAAAAGAAACGCCTCTGTACACTATTTTGATCCTCTTATTTGGATTTATTTTTATTCCGGTTCTTGGGCTTGGAAGCGATACTTATGATAGTAAGAGAATTCCAAATGACTAATAAAAATTAAAAATCAAAGGCTTCAGAAATGAAGTCTTTTTTATTGCAGAAAATGGTAGAATTAATTTTATATCCTATTAGAATTAATTCTACATCATTTGAATGAGTTGTATAGTTAATTATATTAAATTTGGAATCAGTGAGATGCATGATGTTTATTATTTCATGTCATGAGGTGTACCAATAAATACCTCATATCATCCTTCCATTATTTTTGTTTTTAGCCTGTACGGGCAGATTTAGGATAGTACTTTAAGTATTAATGAGACTCCATGCTTTTGGAGTCTTTTCATTTTTGTATTTTAACATTTATTAAGATTTTCTTATGTTTGCATAATTTTAATAACCATGATGAAAATAAGTCCTAAACTTTAGCGGTAAGCTGCCTGGTATTTAATATATTATTTTCATTACATAAATTTCTTTCTCTGCCTGTCTTTGACGAGGCAGATCTGAGATATAGAAACAAACTGGAAATTACTTCCACTACAAAAGTAGCAAGTGCAGATTATCCTAAAGAATATTATTCTGCGTTTAAACAGATTTGGGGTGTTGCTTCAAAATTTGAAAATCAGGTAATAAGCCTGATTCAAAAGTAATATTTGAATGACGGCAGGACGCTGACCATTAAAAAAATATATTTTTTTCAAAACCATTCAAAAAGATGAATGGTTTTTGTATTGATATCGGAAAATTGATAATTATGAAAAATACGATTGCAGTTTTAGTGCTGTCTTCATTCTTAGCCTTCACAGCTTGTAAAAAAAATGAAACGAGAGGAGAGATTGCAGAAAAAACGGAAAATAAACCTTCCGAAGAATTCGTGGTGGATTCTGTAAAAGTAAATGATTCTATAAAAATTACCGATTCATTAAAAGTTTCTTATACATCAAAGCTGTTGGTATTTCCTTCTTTAAAAGATCATAAGCTTTTAGACAGTATATATTTTCAGAATTCAAAAATTAAAGACTTTTCCAAGGCTGGTCTTCAGGCATACCTGGAAAATGAAAAAAATAATTATTTCAGGTCTATGAAGGAGGATAATAAAGACTGGTATTCAGATATGACCTATGCTCAGAATTGGTATTCAAGTTCTTTTATGAATTTAAAATCCAATAACAACGGATATATGCACATTCAATATACCGGAAGTGCATATATAGGTGGAGCTCACGACGAATATGGGTTTTCAGAAAGAGTTTTTGACCTTAAGAATAGTAAAAGGCTTGAGCTGAAAGATATTACCTCAATGCGTAAAGATAAAATTGAGGCTATCCTGATGAAGAATATCGATAAGATCAACAGCGGAACAACGGATAGTGACGGAGAGGTGAAAAACTCAGAAATGCTTTTGGTTGAGAAGATTCCGGCTTCAGACAACTTTTATTTTGATGAAAAGAACCTGTATTTTCACTATAGTCCTTACGAAATTGCTGCTTTTGCAGCAGGTGATATTACGATTCCTGTTTCCTGGGAAGAATTAAAGGGAACATTAAATGCAGAATTTAAAGAAAGAATGAAAATTAAGTAAATTAATGCTTCCAGTTCAGGAAGCATTTTCTATTTTTGCGGTGATGAACAAAGTAGCTTTTATTATCAATCCCTTTTCAGCCAAAAAAAATTATCAGCCGTTTTTGAATGAGCTTAAAGCTAAGGTTGACAATCCATTGTATTATGTCTCCGAATCTATTCCGGCAACAGATGAGTTTATTCAGAACCACTTTGAGGAGGTGGACATCTTTGTGGCGATCGGAGGAGACGGAACAATTTCTACTGTAGCCAAAAATCTGATCAATACCGAAAAAATTCTGGCTATTTTTCCAGCGGGTTCAGGAAACGGATTTTCCAATGAAACCCGTTTCAGTAAAAACCTTAATGAGCTTTTGGAGAAGATAAAAGCGAAGAAATCCAGAAAGATCGATACATTTACTGTGAATGACAGGCTTTCTATCAATGTTTCAGGAACAGGATTTGACGGTAAAGTCGTTAAAGAATTTGAAAAAACAAGCCGTGGATTCAAAAACTATATTAAAGTATCTTTGAAAACGTTCTTCAATTATAAGCCGATCAAGGTCAAGTTTTTTGATGAAGAATACAAGCAGTATAGCGGAAAATATCTTATGCTGAATATTGCCAATACCCGCCAGTTCGGTAATAATGCTTACATTGCCCCAAATGCAAGTAAAAGTGACGGTCTGGTTGATATGGTTTTGGTGAAAAAATTTCCTTTGACTTATTCTGCGCTCTTTGCTTTCAGGATGTTTACCAAGAGACTGAAGGATGATGAATATGTTACTTATCTTCCGGTTTCTGAGATTTCATTTAAGGTAAATACCAAAAACTGGCACCTGGACGGAGAATTTAATAAAATACAGTCACCGATCCACGTGAAAGTACAGCCTTCAAGTCTGAATATTCTGGTTTAAAATTTTCTGTCTGCTTTTTACAGGGGAAAGGTCTGGAAAAGTAAAGCTTTTATAGAAGAGATTTAATAAATCCTGATTTTATAAGTTCCTGATGCCAAGGTTGAGTGAGAGCCATTATTACTGCATTATATTGAAATTATGAATGTAAATATTTCAATAAATTACGAATTTTATTATTTATTTTTTAATTAAATTACATTTTAATTATTGAATTTTTCTATTTATATTGTTTTTGTTGTAAAGTGTTTATGGTTTTACTATGATAAAAACATTTCCTATGAAAAAACATACTTTATTTTAATGCTTTTTAAACTTCCAGTTTTTTCTCAATTTCTCCAGGGTGATTAAGGGAGTAATGAAGCTGTTCTTTGTCGAGTTGCTTTTCCCAGTTTGCTACCACTACTGTCGCTACAGAATTTCCTACTACATTGGTAAGTGCCCTGCATTCACTCATAAATTTATCAATCCCTAAGATCAGTGTCATTCCGGTAATAGGAATTTCCGGAACGACAGCCAATGTTGCCGCTAATGTCACAAATCCTGCTCCGGTAACTCCTGCTGCACCCTTTGAACTTAGCATTGCAACTAAAAGAAGCATCAGCTGTTTTTCAATAGGAAGATGAATATTGAGTGCCTGTGCGATGAAGAGGGAGGCAAGTGTCATATAAATATTGGTTCCGTCAAGGTTAAAAGAATATCCGGTAGGGACTACAAGTCCGACGATTGTTCTTGAACAGCCGGCTTTCTCCAGTTTATCCATGATCCCGGGAAGCGCAGACTCAGAGGAGCTGGTTCCCAATACCAAAAGAAGCTCCTCTTTAAGGTAGAACATCAGCTTAAAAATATTAAATCCGTTACACCAGGCTACTGCCCCTAATACCAGCACAACAAAAAGTATGGAAGTAATATAAAAGGTGGCAACGAGAAAGATAAGATTAAGAATAGAATGGAGGCCATATTTTCCTATGGTAAAAGCCATTGCCCCGAAAGCTCCAATAGGCGCAAGCTTCATCAGCATATGAACGATCTTGAATATGGGAGTCGATAAGTCCTGAAGAAAATCAGTGACCTTCTGACTTTTTTCTTTTGTTAAAACCAGGGCAATTCCCATTAAGATCGAAACAAGAAGTACCTGTAATATATTTTCCCCTACCAACGGACTAAAAAGGGTTTCAGGGATAATATTCATGACAAAACCCGTAAGGGTAGTCTCATGTGCCTTTTCCTGATATTGCGAAACATCTCCGGAAAGAGTAGAAGGATCAACATTTAAACCGTGGCCGGGTTGGAGGAGATTTCCTACGATCAAACCGATAATAAGTGCCAGCGTTGAAAACGTAAAGAAATAGATCATGGCTTTCACTGCAATTCTTCCCACTTTCTTAAGATCTGTCATATGGGCGATCCCGAGGGTTAAGGTAATGAAGATTACCGGAGCAATGATCATTTTGACCAGCTTGATAAAGCCGTCTCCTAAAGGCTTCATCTTTTCTCCCAGTTCAGGATTGAACCTTCCTAAAAGAATTCCTGCAATGATAGCTATGATTACCTGGAAATAAAGCTGCTGATAGATTTTTTTTGATTTCAATAGAAATTGTTTTTTGAGAAGGTGAAATTATGAATTTTTTCTAAAACATGACAAAAATCATAGCGTTCTGAATGTATTAGTAATACGTTAAAAAATATTGATGTTTTCAGCCTTGTCGAGTGGATGGGCACAAAAAAGGTTGGATATTCAAATCCAACCATGCTTTATCAATAATATATTGACTCATTTAATTATTCAGTAGCCACGGAATCATCACCACGGCCGTCTGCTACTGCGTGGATATTTCCGTTCTCATCAAGGATGATCATTTCGGTTTTTCCGATCTGTTTTACCTTTTCTATCACATAATTTTTGCTCTTCAATTCAGCAATAGTACTTTCAGGGAAATTGTTTTCTACACTGATGGTTTCCGGAAGCCACTGGTGGTGAAATTTAGGAGCATTTACTGAAATATTCGCATTCAGCTTAAAATCAACTACATTTACGATAGACTGATAGACGGAGGTAGGAATGGTGGTTCCTCCCGGTGTTCCCACTACCATGTAAGGCCTTCCGTTTTTCAGAAGGATGGTAGGCGTCATGGAGGAAAGCATTCTTTTGTTGGGTTGGATCGAATTGGCTTCTCCGCCTACCGCTCCGAACATATTCGGAATTCCGGGTTTGATGGAGAAATCATCCATTTCATTGTTTAAAAAGAATCCGGCACCCGAAACCAGAACTTTGCTTCCGTAATAACCGTTAAGAGTTGTTGTCACGGAGGCTGCATTCCCGTCTTTATCAAGTACGGAAATATGGGTGGTCTGTGTAGATTCTTTCGGTTGTGCTATGATCTTTCCAACTTCTGCGCTTGGAGTCGCTTTGTCAAAGCTAAAGCTTTTCCATCGGTTTTTCAGGTACTCATCAGAAGTCAGGTAAGAGGTTTTGTCCTGGATAAAATCCGGATCACCCATATATTCCGCTCTGTCTGCAAAAGCTCTTCTTTCTGCTTCTGTCATGATCTGAACAGCCTTTGTAGAATTCTGCTGGTATTTTTCAAGGTTTTCAAAGCTTGCCATTCTGAGCATCTGGGCAAGAAGAAGTCCGCCACTGGACGGTAAAGGCATTGATACAACATTGTTGCCTTTATAATCAAACTCTAAAGCCTTTCTTTCTGCCACTTTATAATTTTTAAGATCTTCCAGGGTGATGATTCCGTTACCTCTTTTCATTTCAGCAACCAGCAGCTCTGCTGTTTTTCCTTCATAAAAACCTTTTGCTCCTGATTTCTGAATCAGTTTCAGGGTTTCTGCCAAATCTTTCTGAACTAAAATATCGCCAGCCTTCCAGGGAGTATCTTTTACAAAAATGATAGATGATTTATTGTGCTTCTGAAATTTCTCTTTGTTGTTATTCAGCATATCTGCTTCCTTGTCCGTAATGGCAAATCCTTGCTCAGCCAGATCAATTGCAGGCTGGATGATTTTTTCCATCGGAAGTTTACAGTATTTTAAGGTGGCAAAAAAGCCGGCCACACTTCCCGGAACTCCTACGGCAAGCCTTCCGTTTTGAGACAGATCAGTGTCTGCTTTTCCTTTTTTGTCAAGGTACATGTCTCTTGAAGCTTTTTTGGGAGCTGTTTCCCTGTAGTCCAGTGTGAATTTTTCACCGTTGTTTTTTACCCCTACTAAAAATCCGCCTCCGCCTATATTTCCTGCCTGAGGATACACAACTGCTAATGCGTATTGTGTCGCAGTGGCAGCGTCGTAAGCATTGCCCCCCATCCGTAAGATTTTTGCTCCGGCTTCACTGGCCAGAGGATGTGCGGATACTACTACACCCTTTTTCTTTACCTGTACTTCCTTTATGATATTGATGTCCGTAAACTGCGCCCATCCAAGTTGGCTTACTAACAGAACCGAAGCCATTAAAATCTTCTTCATATGATTGTTTTTCTTTGAAACAAAATTATCGATTTTTATGTAAACGGGGGCTGGGGATCTTTATATTTGATTTTTTCTATCATTTGAAGAAAGCAGGATGGTGAAGAATTAAGATGATTTTCAAAGGTATATTTTTTAATTCCCCTTTTTTATTATGGTTGACATGTTTTTTTTACTTTTGTACAATTCTAAAAAAATCTGAAAATGGAATCCTATACGGAAAGAATACTGATTACAGGTGCGCTGGGACAAATCGGCACCGAACTTACTAACAGACTTGTTGAAATCCACGGAGCAGAGAACGTTGTTGCTTCAGGATTGGACAGATGGCAGGAAGGAATTACTTCCGCAGGGCATTATGAAAGAATGGATGTTACGAATACGCAGCTCGTAAGACAGGTGATCAAAGACTATGACATCACTACAGTGTATCACCTGGCCTCCCTTTTATCCGGAACTTCTGAAAAGCAGCCTGTTTTTGCCTGGAAACTGAATCTGGAACCTCTGCTTCATTTCTGTGAAATGGCGAAAGAAGGACTTCTTAAAAAGATCTTCTGGCCAAGTTCTATTGCTGTGTTTGGAAAAGGAATTCCAAAACATGATGTGGGACAGGATGTGGTTTTAAATCCGACAACTGTTTACGGAATCTCTAAAATGGCCGGAGAGAAGTGGTGCGAGTACTATTTTGACAAATATGGAGTAGATGTAAGAAGTATCAGATATCCTGGTCTGATCTCATGGAAGACCCCGGCAGGTGGTGGAACCACAGACTATGCCGTTGAGATTTTCTATAAAGCGATAGAGGAGGGGAAATATACAAGCTTCATTTCTGAGAATACAGGAATGCCAATGTTGTATATGGATGATGCGATCAATGCAACGTTGAAATTGATGGAAGCTCCTAAGGAAAGTCTGACGGTTCGTTCATCTTATAATTTAGGAGGGATGTCATTTACCCCAAAAGAACTGGCGGAAGAAATCAAAAAAGAAATCCCGGATTTTTCGATTGATTACAACCCGGATTTCAGACAGGCGATTGCAGATTCATGGCCGGCTTCCATCGATGATTCTGTAGCCAAAAAAGACTGGGGGCTGACGTATGATTTCGGAATTTCTGAAATGACAAAAGATATGATCAGAAATCTTAAAGTAAAATTAGCTAAGAAATAATAATGTAAAGTAAAGATTTAATTAATTATTGTTTTAACATCTGATTTTTAATTTATTATAACTTTTATCTAAAATTTAATTTAAATGGTATTATTGACTTTTAACATCATGAATATTGAAGCTGAACCTAAAAATGGTGTTCAGATCACTGATGAGGAAAGACTGAAAATTACAGAAGATAATACCAAAGCTATTCTCAGGATTTTAGAGATTCATGACATAAAAGCAAGTTTTTTTATCGAAGTTTCTATCGCTGAAAAACTGCAGAATCTTATAAAAGCAATTTCATCCAAAGGGCATGAAATTGCTTTTTACAATAAAGGTTCAAACCTTGAGGAAATTGAAAATACGAAGAAGAATATTCAGGATCTTTTGGAAAAGCAGATTAGGGGAATTCGTCAGAAGGATATGAAGGTGCCGCAGGAAAGTTTGAAGATGATGGAGTTTAATTATGTTTCGAATATTGATAATGCCAATATTCTTTTTCCTTTCAAACGTCTGAAGAGAGATACGGAAATTACGGAAGAAAACGGCCTGAGTATGGTGCCGGAAAGTATCTCTCCTTACAGTCAGCTGCCGTACAATGATTTTGTATTTCAGATCCTGCCAATGAAGTATTATCAGACTATGATTCTCGAAACCCTACAGAATGAAGAATTTGTTCTGATCTATCTCAATTCCTGGCAGTTTACGGATTTTAAGAAATACCGTTTTGATATCCCATTTTACCGGAGCCTGTTTTCGGGCAAAAAAATGGAGGACAAATTAGATGTCCTCCTTACTTTTATCAACGGGAAAGAGCTTGCGGTTTCCCGTATGAAAGATTATGTTTTTTAGGTTGCAGGTTGCTGATGTCAGGAGTAGGTAGTAGCAGGGATTAGGCTTGAATATCAGTAGTGAGGCCAGAACCGGAACATACACTTATAAAACCAGAAACTATATATACAATTTATTAAACTCTGATTTTACATCTTCTCTTTTCCAATCTTTACTTTTCAACCTGAAACCTACATTCTGCTAGCTCAATTCAAAAAGCGTGATCTCTGGTAATACACCAACTCTTCCAGGGTACCCAAGAACTCCAAATCCTCTGTTGACATACAAGAGTTTTCCTTCACTTTCATAGAGATCGGCCCATTTTGGATAACGGTACTGAACCGGTGACCACTTGATATTTTTAAGATCCAGGCCGAACTGCATACCATGAGTATGTCCGGAAAGGGTCAGGTGAATGTTTCCAGGGTGTTTTTTTACCACATAGTCAAAGTGGGTAGGATCGTGGCTCATTAAGATCTTTGTTGCGGATTCCGGCACATTTTTCAAAGCATCATCAATTTTACCGAACTGAGGAAAAGGTTTTAACCCCCAGTTTTCAACTCCGAGAATGTAGAGTTGTTCTCCATTTTTCTCAATCACTCTGTGCTCGTTTCTCAACATGTCAAAGCCAGCCTGTTTTTCATAATCGATCAGGGTTTCAAGATTGTCTTTTTTAGCTTTAGGGGAAGCCCAGGATACATAATCTCCGTAATCATGGTTTCCTAATACCGCAAACTTACCGTCTTTAGCCTGAATTTGTGAAAACAGAGGAATAAAAGGCTTAAACTCGTCAGCAACATTGTTGACCATGTCTCCGGTAAATAGAACAAGATCCGGTTTCTGCTCATTGATCAGATCGACAGCGTGTTGCAGCTTTCCCGGATCAGAGAAGCTTCCGCTGTGTACATCGGAGATCTGAATGATCTTATAGCCTTTGAAGCTTTTGGGAAGACCGGGAAACTTTACTTTTACTTTTCTTACTTTGTGACGGTATTTCCCGAAGGTAATTCCGTCTATGAATAAAGCGGAAAGCACACCGCTCATTCCCAGCCCTACAAGGCTCAAGAATTTTCTCCTTTCCGGAAAGAAATTTTCTGTAGGTTGGGCAAAACCGATCAGGTAGCCGCCGATACGGACGATGTCATCGATCAATAAAAATAAAACCACAAAGATTTTGGGAAGGATAAATATCACAAACAATGAAACCATAATCTGGGCTCTGGCAGTGCTTCTGTCTGATCTTTGGAGATGGGTAATTTCGTATGCGAAAATTCCGTAAATGATCAGGGATATCACCCAATACCCAATTCTTAGCCAGGAATTCTCAGTCAGGGTTCTTATGGCCTGATAAATATAAATCTCCAAAAACAGGAAGATTCCGGCGATGATTAAAAAATTCTTCTGCATATTCTGGTTTAAAAAAAGCACAAAAGAAGACTTCCTTTGTGCTTTTTATATTTTTAAATTAAAATTACTTTTAAGGAAATCTGTAAACGATAGCATTGATGTTCATTCCGGCACCTACCGAAGTCATCACAATGTTACCTTTATCCTTAAACGATTGACCCTCCATTTTTCCTTTAATTATTAAATCATACATAGTAGGAATGGTTGCTACAGAGGTATTTCCAAGGTCCTGGATCGTCATGGGAGAGATTGCGTGATCATATTCTTTTACGTCATAAAGCTTGTGAAGTCTCTCGATCATCGCATAATCCATCTTGGCATTAGCCTGGTGGATCAGGATCTTATCGATATCTTCAATAGAAAGGCCAGCGTCTGTAATGGTTTCTTTGATGGCTACCGGGACATTTTTAAGAGCATATTCATAAATCTTTCTGCCCAGCATTCTTACATAAAGACGTCTTTGGTCTACTTCTTTGTTGATAGAAGGTTGATTTTCAAGGTAGTTCAGTTCCGGACCGTTGTCACAGATTGTATTGTGTGCGATAATGCCTACATTTTCATCATCAGTGGCTTTTACAACAACAGCTCCTGCGCCGTCAGCAAAAATCATTCTGTTTCTGTCATGCGGATCTGTTACACGGCTTAACGTTTCTCCTCCAATGATCAAAATAGTTTTTGCAACTTTAGCCTTAATTAAATTATCAGCTAAGATCATCGCTTCCACCCATCCCGGACATCCGAAAAGCATATCATAAGTTACACATTTTCTGTTTCTAATGCCCAGTTTGTTCTTTACTCTTGCAGCCATTGTCGGCATAAAATCAGCATATCCGTTTTCAGTAACTTCTCCGAAATTGCTTGCATAAATAATATAATCCAATTCTTCGCCGTCTACTTTTGCATCTTCCAGAGCAATTTTTGCGGCTTCATAACCGATTTTTGAATTGGAAAGATCATCTTCAATAAATCTCCTGTTTTCGATTTCTGTAATTTCTACAAATTTCGCAATAGTTTCTTCCACAGGCTTTTCAATCTTTACACCATCCTCTGTGTAGAACTCGGAATTCATGAAATAATCCCTACCAATAACTCTGTTCGGAATATAACATCCAGAGCCAATAATGATCGTATTCGGCATTCGTTTATATGATTTTTTTAAAGATGCAAAGTTAATAATTAATATTAATAACGAAGAATTAAAAATATTATTAAATTTGCAAAAATTGTACTTTACAATCTATGAAAAACAACCCGTCCTTAAAAGGCTTACTCATTGCAGCTGTGGCGTTTATCGTTGCCTTTGGGATCTACTTCCTTTTTTTAGCCAAGAAGAATTATTATGTTGTAGATAATCCTACCCCGAATACGTATTATTTTAAGATCAATAACGGATCTGAAGGAATCATTTCAGCGGGGCAGTATGTGCATGTGGATTTGAATAAAGGGAAAAACTCTATTCAGGTTTATGATCAGAATAAAAAAATGCTTTACGATTCGGCATTTGAAGTGAACAAGCTGCGTGGTCTGGTCAATATTGCGCATCAGGATTACTACGTAAACGAACAGTATTATGGCTATAATCTTAAAAAGGATTCATTGCTGATGGCACTTGATAAGACCGTGATTGACGGAAAGGATTATTACGGAGGGGCGAAACGCTTCAATAAGCTTTACACAGAAGATTTTTATTACAATGTAGATGAAGATTACGATAAGGTAATCAAAAACATCCAGAAAGTGGAATCAAGATCAAAGATCTTCAGAAAGCAGGATTACCTAAATTATTATAAAGAATATTACAAGTTTTAAGTTTTGACAAAAGATATCACCAAAGTTACTCCCTACAATTCAGAGGCTACAAAGAAGAGCCAGGTAGAGGATATGTTCGACAATATTGCACCGAAGTACGACCTTCTGAACCATGTTTTATCCATGAAAATTGATGTTCTGTGGAGAAATAAACTGGTAAGATGGATGAAAAATGACAATCCGCAGGAAGTGCTGGATGTGGCTACAGGAACGGGAGATCTGGCAATTACCATTGAAAAAGGAACCGGTTCTAAAGTAGTTGGTTTAGATTTATCACAACAAATGCTGAATGTTGGCGTTATTAAAATAAAAAAACTTAAATTAGACGGCAAAATTTCCATGCAAAAAGGAGATGCAGAAAATTTACCTTTCGAGGACAATAGATTCGATGCTGTTTCCGTTGCATTTGGAGTGAGGAATTTTGAGAACCTTACCAAAGGTTTGGCAGAGTTAAGAAGAGTTGTTAAAGATAACAAGAGTGTTTATATACTGGAGTTTTCAAAGGTTGAGGGTTTCATGGGACCGCTTTATATGTTTTATTTCAGAAATATATTACCTGCCATAGGCAGACTGGTTTCCAAAGATAATAGGGCGTATACATACCTTCCGGATTCTGTAAATGCTTTTCCTTTCGGGGAGAAGATGAAGCAAATTCTTTTAGATACGGGATTTAAGAAAGTAGAATATAAAAAACTAAGTTTAGGTATAGCCACAATTTATAAAGCAACAAAGTAACCTATGAATAAATTTTTATTAAGAGCACTGGTTTTAGCCTCAGTAAATGTTGCCGTTTTTGCAGACGCGCAATTCAGAACCCGAAACAGAATGGATAAGTTGGAAGATTTCGACGAACAGAAATTCAGTTGGGGTTTTTATTTGAACGGGAACAGGCTGGACTACCGCATTGTATTACATCCAAGATATGGTTCAAATGATAATCAGAATCTTGTTACCTCTAAAGAAAGTTACAGTTTCGGTGCGGGACTTATTGCAAAATGGAGGCTGAACGACTATCTTGATGTAAGAATAGAGCCGGGTTTACAGTTCGCACAAAGACAGTTGACTTTTAATACTCAATCTAATGACGTCTATGCAGGTGGATCTTTAACGAATCCTCCCTTCACGCCGTTCCCTTTACAGGAGAGAGATAAAGTAAGAGAAATTAAATCCACTTTGGTCGATATTCCTGTTCTTTTGGAACTTCATGGGCAGAGATGGTACAATTCAAGGCCTTACGTTGCTGCAGGGGTAAACTATATCGTAAACCTCCAGTCTAATGCAACTTCTACTGATGATAACATGCAGGGGATCTTCAGATCCACAACACACAATTTTGCATGGTCTGCAGAAATGGGAATTCAGTTTTATTTCAACAAATTTAAATTGACACCGGCAATCAGGGGAACATTCTTCATGAACAATGAAAAAGTGGCGGATAACGCGACTACACCTCCTTACTGGTCATCTGCGGTTTCCACATTACAGACAAGAGCGGTTATGTTTGTTCTGAAATTTGAATAAGAAAATATCATATTGAAAATATACAGGAGACGCTTTAGCGTCTCCTTTTTTGTAGGTAGTCCAAAATATAGGGCGTTTTATTTTTGTTAGTGTTAATATTTTTTTATTTTTGCTTCTAGTTAGAATATACAAAACCTGAAATGCTTCAAGACTTAGAAAACAATTTTTCAGAATTAGAGAGAAAAATTTTGGCTCTGCAAAAGAACTACAGGAGCCTTACTGAAAAGTTATCAGAATTAAGTATTGAGCATGAAGAGTTGAAGAAGAAGTATGATGAGGAAAGAAGAAGAAATCAGGTCTTAGCAGAAGAACAAAAAAATATAAAACTTTATTCAGCAATATCAGGAAATCCTGAACATAATAGGTTAATGAAAAACCATATCAACAGATTGGTGAAAGAAATTGATTTCTGTATTGCTCAGCTTCAAAACAGTGGATTATAATGGAGGTAAGGAGAATAACCATCAACATTGCAGGAAGAGTATATCCGCTGAACGTACCCGCAGCAGAAGAGGAAACATTGCGTAAGGTAGGGAAGCAGATCGAGAATATGATTAAAGATTTTGAACAGAACTTCGATGTAAGAGATAAACAGGACGCTTTGGCGATGTGTGCCCTGAAACTGGGAACCAATGCGGAGGTCGTGTCTCTTAACTACGAGAAAAATATTAATTCTACCAACGAAAGATTAACACAAATTAATCAGTCGTTGAATGAAATCGGGAAATAGATTTTTTTTCCCGGACAGACTGCCTACAATAATTCTAACACATTAAAGGTAAACTCAACGCTAAACAATTACCGAGCAAATGTCCATTGAATGGCGTGCCGGACTTCCGGATTACAGACAGTGGAAATCAGTTCAAATCGTGTTGATTAGGAGTTTACTCTCAATCGCTGAATTGTTGTGGGCTTTTTTATTTGGATATGAAGACAATTAAAACTCAATATATATTATGACAACAGCCATTATAGTCGGCGTTATTTGTTTAGTTATTGGGGCGGTAATAGGGATTTTTTTCTCTAAAAGCTCACTGAATACTAAAGCAAAATTTATCATAGATGATGCAAAGAAAAATGCCGAAAACCTTATAGAAAAAGCTAACGTACAAGCTGAATCCATAAAGAAAGAAAAGAACCTTCAGGCTAAAGAAAAGTTCCTGGAATTAAAATCTCAGCATGATGCTGATATCCAGGTTCGTGAAAAGAAAATGCAGGAGGTAGAAAAAAGAATCAAGGACAAGGAGCACAAGCTGAATGATGAGCTTAGCAAAACAGGAAAGCTTGAAAAGGATCTGGATAAGCAGATCGCAGATTATGCAAAGAAAAACGAGATTTTAGACAGGAAACAGCAGGAATTGGATGTTGCAACCGCTAAAAAAGTTGAAATCTTGGAGAAAATCGCTAATTATACAGCGGAAGAAGCTAAAGCTGAATTGGTAGAAACCATGAAAGCAGAAGCTAAAACAAGAGCTCAGGCCCATGTTCAGAGCATTATGGAAGAAGCTCAGATGAATGCTAAGAATGAGGCCAGAAAGATTGTTATCCAGACCATTCAGAGAATCGGAACGGAACAGGCAATCGAAAACTCTGTCTCTGTTTTCAACATCGAATCTGATGAAGTAAAAGGTAGAATTATCGGTAGAGAAGGTAGAAATATCCGTGCTTTGGAAGCGGTAACAGGAGTAGAGATCATCGTTGACGATACCCCGGAAGCCATCCTTCTTTCATGCTTCGATCCGGTAAGAAGAGAGATCGCAAGATTATCACTTCACAGATTGGTTACGGATGGTAGAATTCACCCGGCAAGAATCGAGGAAGTGGTTGAAAAAACCAGAAAGCAAATAGAAGAGGAGATCATTGAAGTAGGAAAAAGAACAATCATTGATTTAGGAATCCACGGATTACACCCTGAGCTGATCAAGATCGTGGGTAGAATGAAGTACCGTTCTTCTTACGGACAGAACTTATTACAGCACTCAAGAGAGGTAGCCAATATTGCCGCAACAATGGCTGCTGAATTAGGATTAAATGTAAAACTGGCTAAAAGAGCAGGTCTTTTACACGATATTGGTAAAGTTCCTGAGCAGGAATCTGAATTGCCACACGCCTTATTAGGGATGCAGTGGGCAGAGAAATACGGTGAAAACCCGGAAGTTGTTAACGCAATTGGAGCTCACCACGATGAAATCGAAATGAAATCATTATTATCTCCGATCATTCAGGTAGCTGATGCCATTTCAGGAGCAAGACCCGGAGCAAGAAGACAGGTACTGGAATCTTACATCCAGAGACTGAAAGACCTTGAATCTGCTGCATTAAGCTTTGATGGTGTATCAAGCGCCTATGCGATCCAGGCAGGCAGAGAGCTGAGAGTAATGGTGGAGAGCGGAAAAGTAAATGATGAAGTAGCTTCCCAGCTGTCCTATGACATCTCTGAAAAGATTCAGAATGAGCTTACTTATCCGGGACAGGTAAAAGTAACGGTGATCAGAGAAACGAGAGCCGTGAATATTGCAAGATAATATTCAGATCAAGATATTTTATAAAAACCTTTCAGGAAATTGAAAGGTTTTTTTATTTTTATCAAAACTTAAAAATGCAAGAACTGTCCCTGTCTTCAAAACTGAAGTACATTTTCTCTATTCCCGTTATTATTTCCGCCTTAGGCTATTTTGTAGATATCTATGATCTCCTTTTATTCGGAATCGTAAGAATTCCAAGTTTAAAAGCGCTGGGGCTTGACCCGGATGCAGACGGAACCTTTATTCTGAACTGTCAGATGGTGGGACTTCTCCTGGGAGGAGTGTTCTGGGGCATTTTTGGAGATAAGAAGGGAAGGCTCTCCGTACTCTTCGGCTCTATTATGGTGTATTCTTTGGCTAACATCGCCTGTGGTTTTCTGCCTTACTTTCCGAAAGAGCATTTAGTGTACCAATATGCCGCCTTAAGGTTTATTGCAGGTATCGGTCTGGCTGGAGAGCTGGGAGCCGGAATTACCCTTGTTTCTGAAAGTCTGCCAAAGAATTTAAGGGCGATCGGAACATCAGTGGTGGCCGGTTTCGGACTGATGGGGGCCGTAGTGGCCCAACTGACGGTAGAGCTGGCCGGAGGGTGGAATATCTCTTATATCATCGGCGGGATAATGGGAATCCTGTTATTGCTGCTGAGGATAAGTGTATCCGAGTCCGGAATTTATAAGAATATGGAGCATAAAAATATCTCCAAGGGAATTTTCTGTCCTTTTTCACGAATAAAGACAGGCTGATAAGGTATTTAAAGTGTATAGCAGTGGGATTGCCTACCTGGTACTGTATAGGGATTCTGGCTGTTTTAGCTAACCAGTTTGCCCCTGAATTGGGTATAAAGGATATCAACCCCGGAAAAGCGATTATGTGGGCTTATGTGGGGATTTCTGTGGGTGATCTGCTGAGTGGGTTTATCTCCCATGCGTTGAAATCCCGTAAAATGGCGATCTTCTATATGCTGATCTTTACGCTGATCGGAGTTGCTATCATGTTATTCGGAAATACCAATACCGAAACAAAATATTATATGTTCTGCATATGGCTGGGTTTTGGAACAGGATATTGGGCCATGTTTGTAACCTTAGCGGCGGAGCAGTTCGGAACCAACATCAGAAATACAGCAACGACAACCGTTCCGAATATGGTCAGAGGGCTTGTGCCTGTCATGATTCTGGCTTTTGATTCGCTTAAAGGCCGTTTTTCAGTAGTGGAAAGCGCTGCCATTGTAGGAGTAGTGGTATTCGGGCTTGCTTTTTATTCCTCACTTACTATTTCGGAAACCCACGACAGGGATCTTGAATTTACTGAATAGCTCAGTTTTTTTAGGTTTAAATATAAGATTATGAGTTAATTAACATTTTTTTATGCTTTGAATGATTATTATTTATTTACTTTTGAAAGTAAACTGAATTATATTGTTTAACTAAAATCAAATCATCATGTCACAGAAAATTTTTAAAAATGCCAAAAAGCTGGAAAGAAACGACCTTAAAGATATCGCAGGAGGTGTAAGTGGTATAGCAACCCCTGATCTTTCACTGTGCGGCTGTAGCTGTACGGGCGCAGTAACAGGTCCGTCATATTGTATCAAATACAAAAGATGCCTGCAGGTAATAACCTGTTAAGTAGAAAACATTTTATTATAAAAACCTTTTGAGAAATCGAAAGGTTTTATTTTTCTCAGAAACATAAGATATATCTGGCAGCAATGCGAGTCTGAGTCAGAAGCTTTAATTTATGGAGTGATTTATTTTGTTTAATAAATAAATATGGATTATTGCCTGTTTATTTATATTAATAAGGTTAAAATCAATATATTATTGAAATTTATATTAAATTATGTTGTGAATATTTAATATTTGTTTAACTTTGGGAAGTAACTAAAACTATATTGTTTAATCAAAACCCAATCACATGAACATTATTAAAAATGCTAAAAAGCTAAGAAAACAGGATCTTAAAAATATTACCGGAGGCCTTGATAGCTGGGCTAATATTGAAAAAGATATATCCCTTTGCGGCTGTAGCTGCTCGGGATCTGTGACAGGTCCTAAGTACTGTATTGAATATATTGCCTGCCCTCAGGTGTATACTTGTGACCAGTCTGCTATTTAAGACATTATTTCGATATGAAATAAACATTTCCACATTTAATATGCCGAACCCTTCTGATTTTCAGAAGGGTTCGGTTCTTTTAATGAAGGATGTAAAGTAAGCTGCCTATACTTATGATTCCCCATAGAAGCACTGCGGTAAACAAAGGTTTGAACCCTATCGTTTTCAATGTCCGGATAGAAAGCGTGGAACCAATAAAGAATAAGGTCAGGTTTAATCCTGATTTTGCTAAAACAGTGATAAAGCCGCTGAACCGATCAAAAAAAGGAAAGTAAGTATTCAAAAGGATTGCAATAATGAAGTATCCGATAAACCAGGGAATTTTGATTGTAGAATCTTTACTTTTGAAAATAAACATGGTAATCACGGAAACCGGGATGATCCATAAAGCACGGGCAAGTTTTACCGTTGTCGCTATTTTTAAAGCTTCATCACCATATTTACCGGCTGCCCCCACTACAGAGCTTGTATCATGAATGCCGACCGCACACCATAATCCGAACTGTTCCTGTGAAAGGTTCAGCAGATGCCCGATGGCAGGATAAATGAATAAAGCAATAGAATTAAGTGTAAAAACGATGGCAAGTGCCAGGGAAATCTGTTTCGTATCAGGTTTGATAATAGGGGTAACGGCAGCAATCGCACTTCCGCCACAAATAGCCGTTCCGGCAGAAAGGAGATAAGATAAAGGTCTTTCCAGCCTGAATACTTTCCCTAAAAAATATCCAAAAACCATTACGGTTACAATACTTATGACAGTTAACATTAATCCCGTCTTTCCGGCATGCAGCGCTTCATCCAGTTTTAGCCCGAACCCGAGGCCCACAATAGAGATCTGTAAAAGCAGGTGGATATACTGATGAAGATGCTTTTCAAAAGGATTCCCGATAAAAACCGTCAATGCGAAGCCTAAAGCGAGAGCTATGGGAGAAGATACCACCGGAGTTAGACATACAACAGCCAATACCATAAAAACTACTTTCCGTGTCATTTCATTCTGAATGAAATTTTTCATAATGCAAACTTTTAAAATCTGCATCAAAATTCCGGAATTTAGTATTACAAAGTAAATCGTATTTTGTTATATTTAATAACTATAAGTTATATCTTTGATTATGGATTATAAGGAAAATCAGTCAGAATCCAGAATCACACTGGTCATTCAGCAAACCTCAGGAAGAGCCTGATCAGCTCAGATTGTTCCCCTTTAGGAAGAATAAAGTGGAAATTTCTTTCGATACTGAAATTTTTGATGTCAATAACGGTCAGGGTGTTGCTTTTCAGTTCATTCAGGATCGTACTGATAGAGAGAAAGGCCATTGTATCGGAATGGAGAAGGTAATTTTTAATGCTTTCGCTGCTTCCTAGCTGCATTACGGTATTTAATTCGTTGATACTGATTCCTTTTTCCCTCAGCCGGTTCTGTATGAATTCCAGCGTTCCGGAGCCCTGCTCACGCAAAACCAGGTCAATATCATAGAGATCTTTTATATGTAGAGTTTTATTGGCCAAAGAATGACCTGATCTGGCAGCCAGCACAATCTCATCTGCTTTAAAAGATTTATAATCAAAATAGGAAGACTGGGATTCGCCTTCAATAATTCCCAGATCAATTTTTTCATCCTTTAAAAGAACGGAAATAGATTCAGTGTTTCCGGTAAGAAGCTCGATCTTGATATCCTTGTAGTAGCTGTTGAATTTAGCCAGGATTTCAGGCAGAATATATTGGGCGACAGTCGTGCTTGCCCCGATAATCAGTTTTCCTTTGTGCTGCTGATTGATCTGACTGATCTCAAATTCCAGGTCACGGTAGATATGTCTGATCTTTTCAGCATATTCATAAAGAATTTTCCCGCTTTGGGTCAGCTGAATGGAAGTTCCTTTGCGGTCGAATAATTTGGAACCCAATTGAATCTCAGTTTCTTTGATGTGCTTTGTAACAGCAGGCTGGGAAATATGAAGCTCCTCCGAGGCCTTCGTAAAACTGAGTCTGGAAGCTACCGTATGGAAGACTTTTAATCTGTAATCAAACATAGGGCAAAATTACGAATTATAGTGGTAAGTTTTGTGATGAAAGGAGAGCGTTGCTGGTTTATGGTTGCTAGTTGGGGATTAAGCGTAATGGTGAAGGTTGAGAGAGGTGATCTTCTACAAAAAATCCGAAATAGATCTATCCTGCTGGCTCTCATATCTCCTGTTTTTCGCTTCTCCGATTTTCTGCTTGGTATAAATGCTGTTATGACCGGAAAGAAGGTAAGATACAACACATGCAATCGCTACATAAATTCCGCATTCAGCACCAAATAGCTCTATTCCCATCAGCATACAGGCCAGGGGAGTATTCGTTGCACCTGCAAATACAGCTACAAACCCCATTCCTGCCAGTAATCCGAATGGCAGCGGAATAAAGAGGGATAATGCACTCCCCAGGGTGGCACCAATAAAAAACAGGGGAGTAACCTCTCCACCTTTGAATCCTGCTGAAAGTGTAACAACCGTAAAGATCATCTTTAAGGCAAAATCATACAATGGCAGCTGTTTTTCAAAAGACTCTACAATCACAGGAACCCCTAATCCTATATACCGGGTTGTTCCCATGGCAAAAACGGCTATGGCGATAATAATACCTCCGGCTACAGGACGAAATGGAGGATATTTAATCTTTGATTTAAAAACCGATCCCATCCAATGAATGATCCTGCTGAAAGCCGCAGCACAGATTCCAAAGGCAATACCTGCTAAAATACTGTACAGGATTGGTAAAAACTCCAGTTTGGGGATAAGGTCAATATGATAATGGGTATGTTTTACATTCCACAAATTAGTGGCCCAATCTGCCAATATGGCTGAAGCAAACGCCGGAAAAATAGCATTATAGCGGATTCTTCCAATCAGAAAAACTTCAAGTCCGAAAACAGCTCCGGCCAATGGGGTTCCGAAAACCGAACCAAATCCGGCAGCAATAGCAGCAATAATCAATATTCTTCTTTCGCTTTTATCAAGCTTAAAAGGTTTGCTGAGCTGATCTGCAATAGCTCCAGCCATCTGAAGAGCGGTTCCTTCACGCCCTGCGGATCCTCCGAAGAAATGGGTGACGATAGTCCCGATATAAACAAAAGGAGCCATTTTGAACGGAATAATCTCCTTTGGATCATGAATATTATCGATCAGAAGATTGTTTCCGGCTTCAACGTCTTTTCCGAAATAATAATATAAAAGCCCGATCAGAAAACCTGCTGCCGGAAGTAATGCGATCAGCCACAAATGACTTTCTCTGAAATCTGTAGCCCATTCCAAAGACAGGAGAAATCCTGCTGAAGCGGTTCCTACCAAAGCACCAATGATAATGCTGATCACCAGCCATTTTAAAATATAGGGCAAAGCCGGAAATTTTCTGAAGAAAAAATGAGTGTGAAAAATTGCTTTTTTACCAAGTGTTCGTTGATTTTTTGACATAATAATCCTGATCAGTTATTGTTAATAATCTCTTAATCAGGCGTCATCAGCTTTTGTAAAGCGGTTGGGGAAGGAAGAACACCATTTCCTTTTAATAATGCAAATATATGAATAAAGATTAAAAGATTAAAAGATTAAAAGATTTTGTTATTAAAACTCAATAGGACTTTTATCTGCCTGTCTTGAGATATCGCTGACTTCCCGGCCTTATCCTTCATCTGGCTTTTTTATATAGGAATATCTTGTTTTCTTGATAGCCTTTTTGATGGTCGGTTGCTGTTAGCCTTATAATCCTTGAACTTTAAGCCTTATTTTCATTCTGTCTCGTCCGAAGCCCTTAATCTCATCCTATTATCTGTAACCCGGTTCTTTATAAAAATGGTTTCATTTCATCCTCAATCTGAGTTCTCAGCTCCATCAGGCGTTTGGCGTATTGCTCCTGTTGTTTTTCCTCCTCTGTTGTGGGAGTCCATTTAGGAACCGGAAGCTTCTTACCATTTTCATCTACGGCAACGAAGACGATAATGCAATGGGTTTTCTTATCAAAAGTAGGTTGTTTCAGATTTCTTGAAAATACGTTGATCGCGATATGCATGCTTGAAGTTCCGGTATAGATGACCTGGGCATCTACTTTTACCACTTCCCCGATTTTGATTGGGTCATAAAAACGGATTCCGCCTACATAGACGGTTACAGAATAATTTCCGCTCCATGTGGTAGCGCATGCATACCCTGCCTGGTCAATCCATTTCATTACACTTCCTCCATGTACATTTCCTCCGTAATTAACGTCGGAAGGCTCCGAAATAAACTGAAAAGTAATAGGCTTATTCTGCATCTTTATAAAATTTGAATAAAGTTATTCAATAATTTCCAAAGTTTTAGATTAAATCCTACTTTTGAAAGACGAAACTTTCAATGAAAGAGAATTTTAACCCATAAAAGATTTAGAAAGACTAATGAAGAAAGTATTTTATCTCAACACATGTGATACCTGCAGAAAAATTTTAGCACAGTTTGACCTTACAGACTGGGAACTTCGTGAGATCAAAAAAGAACCGATCACCAAAGAAGAGCTGACAGAAATGCATAAAAAAACAAAATCATACGAAGCACTGTTCAGTAAAAAATCTACCCAGATCAAGTTAAGAGGTTTAGATGTAAAGTCTTTACAGGAAAAGGATTTTAAAGAACTTCTCCTGGATCATTATACATTTTTGAAAAGACCGGTTTTCCTTACGGATAATGAAATTTTTGTAGGGAATGATAAGACGAATGTTGAAGCTTTGAAGGAGTTCTTTGAGGTAAATTAAATACTTTTATTCTAAAGTTTTTTTATCATTTTTTATAAGAAAAAACAATTGAAGATAAAGTTTTTAATACTATTGCTCTGCTTGCTGAACACTTATTTCAATGCTCAGAATAAAGCTGTACAACCAATGAAGTCTATTAAGAATAGCAAGATAGATACGCTTGGTTACCTTAAGACCTTTGAAACCAATAAGGAGAAATATATCGGAAAGAGCTTTTCTTATTTGTTATCGAAAATGGACAAGATGCAGCCACAGACCATTTGGAGCGTACCGGGCTCAAGGGATAGTATGATCGTTACAAAATCTCTGTTTAGATTTTCAGATATCAATTATCCGATCATGAATGAAACCAAAATGCTGATTACCTGGGAAGCCGGATTACCTTACAAAACTGTTAGTTTTAACAATCAAAGAAACAAGTTGTATTTCTCAGAATCTGAAAGACGGTATTACGGAACCAGGATTGTGAAAAATATTCTGGTGTACCGGTAAGAAATATTCAACTTACAGAAATCAAAAAGCTGCAGATATTCTGTGGCTTTTTTATCGAGTTTGGTATAAGGATATGTCTTTTGAATGTACAAATATTGACGAATAGTTGTTAATTGAGATCAGGAGAAGTGTTCTTGTCTTTATTATCATCAAAAAATATTATATTGGAAAGAGCTTTTTAAACAAAGGCTTTCAGATTTTATAAACTCTTTATATTCTGCTATGCAACAGATCCGCACTTATTTTGAAAAAACTGTAGCAATGTCTGATAAGGATTGGGAAATGTTTGCTTCAAAACTGGTAAGGAAGACATTTTCCAGAAAACAGCATCTTATTACTGTTGGAGAAACCGAAAATTATCTTTCCTTCATTGAAAAGGGCAGTACAAGATTTTATATTCCCGGGGATCTGGATGATTTTACTTTTTCATTTTCCTTTGCCGGAGAGTTTGTCAGTGCCTATGATTCTTTCCTTACACGTAAGCCATGTAGCTATAATGTCCAGGCGCTTGAAGAAACCATTCTCTGGCGTATTTCATTTGAGGATCTTAATACTATCTATGCTGAAACTGAAATAGGGAACACAATAGGAAGGCTGGCGAGCGAAGGGCTTTATCTTGAAAATTTTAAGAGAGAGATATCCCTGCTGACGCAGACGGCTGAGGAAAGATACCTGGCCTTATTTTCAGAGCGGCCGGAAATTTTAAAATATATTCCTCTCAAGTATATCGCTTCTTATATTGGAATTACTCCACAGGCTCTCAGCCGGATCAGACGCAGAATTTCTTAACCTGGGTTCATTGTTTTGCAGGAATATATGAAAGAACTTTGCAAAAAAAGAAATGCCCGAAGCTATTTTACCTATCGTTCTGATCATCTCACTGATCATTTTTAAACTCACCCGTAAAGAATATGAGGTTGCTCTTTCAGCCAGAATTGCTATGGCGGTCATGCTTTTAGCAGCCGGAATAGCTCACTTTGTGTATACGCAAGGAATGGCTTTGATGATTCCGGAACTGATCCCTTACAGAACCGGAATGGTTTATATCACCGGTGTTTTGGAAATTGCAGCAGCAGTAGCCATATTGATTCCGGGATTTCAGAAAACTATTGGCTGGCTGTTGATCCTGTTTTTTGTTCTGATCCTTCCTGCTAATGTATATGCGGCATTTGAGCATGTCAATATGAAGGCAGGTGACTTTTCCGGAGACGGAACAGCCTATCTATGGTATAGAATCCCACTTCAGCTGTTTTTTATAGGCTGGGTCTATTTTTCCTGTATCAGGATTTCCGGGAGAATGGAGCCTGTAAAATGAAATTAAAAAGGATGTCCTCAGGACATCCTTTTTAGTCAATATCTTTTTAGAACACATTATACAAAAGGAGCTTTTACCACTTTTGCAGGGATGTTCTTGTTTCTTACCTGAATGAAGATCTCAGAACCTAATTTGAAATGAGGCTTGTCAACATAAGCAAGACCCAATCCGATCTTTTTCATTGGAGACTGAGTTCCGGAAGTTACTTTCCCGATTACATTTCCTTCAGCATCTACAACAGGGTAGTCGTGTCTTGGAACTCCTTTGTCGGTAAGCTCAAAACCAACCAGCTTTCTGGTAACACCTTCTTCTTTCTGCTTCGCAAAAGTTTCTTTGGAAACGAAATCTTTATCAAATTTTGTAATCCATCCTAAACCGGCTTCAATTGGCGAAGTCGTATCATCGATGTCGTTTCCGTAAAGACAGAATCCTTTTTCAAGTCTTAAAGTATCTCTGGCAGCCAATCCGCAAGGAATGATTCCTTCTGCTTCACCTGCTTTCATTATTTCATCCCAAAGCTTTTCAGCACTTTCGTTTTTGAAGTAGATCTCAAAACCTCCGCTTCCTGTATATCCTGTGTTGGAAATGATCACATCATTTACTCCCGCAACACTTCCTACGGTAAAGTTGTAGTAAGGTATTTCAGAAAGGTTGACGTCAGTTAGTTTTTGAAGGATTTCCGTAGCTTTAGGTCCCTGGATTGCCAATAATGACATATCATCGGAAGCATTGGTCATCTTAGCTCCGAAAGTATTATATTTTGAGATGTGATCCCAGTCTTTGTCTATGTTTGAAGCATTTACAACCAAGAAATATTTGTCATCTTCCATCTTATAGACGATAAGATCGTCCACAATACCGCCATTTTCATTCGGAAGGCAAGAATACTGAGCTTTTCCGTTTTCCAGAGCATCTACATTATTGGTCGTTACGAACTGCAACAGGTCTTTTGAACCCGGACCTTCGATGAAAAACTGTCCCATGTGGGAAACATCAAACAATCCGGCTTTTTCTCTTACTGCAAAATGTTCCTCAGTTACTCCAGAATATTGTACAGGCATTTCAAAACCTGCGAAAGGTACGATCTTAGCTCCCAAAGAAACATGTTTGTCGTACAATGCTGTTTTCTTCATATTTAATTTTTATTTCTTTATTTTAAAACTGTTGAAAGTCTCATTGAATAGGGTCATATAGTTTCCGTTCCAGAATTTCTGGCCACAGTTGATGGTGATCAGATACAGTTCCTTGTCTTTTTGAAAGGCTCTGGTGATCCAGAACAGTTTTTCTTTTTCATCAAAATATTCGTAGAAATATTCTGTATATCCTTTTTTACTTCTGCTCTCTTTTATTTTGTTTTCAGGATCTTCTGATTGGTAAAGAGCCAGTATGAATTTCTTTGTTTCGGCCTTGGGAAGATTCAGGTCATGATATTCCGAAATGGTAATCGCTCCGATCTCATTGGTGGGAAAAATATTGACAATATCACTGTCATTGGTAGATTTCCAGCCTTCAGGAACATTGATAGAATAGTTTGGGCTGTCATAAGTTGTTGCTTTTTGGGCAAAAAACAGGCTTCCTGATAAAAGAACAGAAAAAAGCAGTATTTTTTTCATGACTAAAAATGGTGTTTATATTCTTCCAGAATGATTTTAAACCATTCCGTAAAGTTCTCCGGGTGCTCTGCAATTTCTTTATCCAGATTTTCAGGAGATATGAATCTTACTTCCTCTACTTCTTCTTTATTGAGATTGAAATCAGCCTCATGATTTCCTACAAATACGTGATCCAGTTCGTGTTCCCAAAGACCACCACCTACATCTGCTTTGTAGATAAAGCTGAATTTTTCTGAAAGCTCCGTTTCAATTCCCAGTTCTTCTTTCAGTCTGCGTGTAGCTCCTGCCAGATAAGTTTCTCCTTCTCTGGGATGTGAGCATACGGCATTGGTCCATTGATTAGGAGAATGGTATTTTCCTGAGGCTCTTTTCTGAAGAAGCATTTCTCCTTTGCTGTTGAACAGAAATACAGAAAAAGCGCGGTGCAACAGACCATTGATGTGAGCCTGCTGCTTTTCCATCAGACCCAGAACTTCATCTTCAGGATTTACTAAAACTACAAATTCTTCCATTTCTACAAATGTAAGTGTAATAAATGTATTTTGGAAATTTTTAGATAAACATCATGTTTTTTTGCGACGGATAAAGGCGACGGATAGAGGAAAAAGTTATAGACAAGTCCGCTTTCTGGTTTGGAAGTGAGCTATTGCTTTTTATATATCCATTGCTTTTGACATATGTTCTTTGGCTGTCTGCATATACAGCATTCCAGCTCATCTCAGTGTGCGTCATTTATAGCACTTTCATATTATGAAGTATAACAATCACTAGTCATATAATAAATACCTTTATTTTCTTGTTCAAGTTCTCCTGTTTTTCTATTTATTTTTACAAAAAAAGCTTTGCTACTTACTGGGCAGCTTTCAAATTTTGCAAGGTATAGATATATAAAATCTTTTTCGATTTTGAAAGAACCACCAATTGGATTTTTACGATCAAACCATAAATCATGAGTTCTTGCAATAAGTAATGCCTCAGGCAGACCATCAACATATCCTATAAAATCTCTTAATTCTTCTTCATTTGTAAAATACTCTGCTTTTTTGTTTTGATATGCAATTATATATGTAAATCACCCATCGGGTAAACATTCCCAAAAAAAGCCATCTTCGATTGAAAGCTTTTCTTTACAAGTTACATTTTCCTTTTTTTTATTTTCATAAATTAAATTTTCTGTTATTGCATCTTTTTTTATAACTTTCCAATAAGTGTATTTTTTATTTGGTTTTATTGATTTATATAAACCATCTTTAAAATATAAAGTGTCAGGAATCTTTAAATAATCATCTGGAATAGTTGTTTGAGAGAATGCCAAATGAGAAGATAAACAAAAAATTAATATAGAAGCTATTTTAACAATAAATGGGATTTTTATTTTATATTTCATAATTTATATTATTTTAAACTTAAAAATTCTATATAGCTAATACTATATTTTCTTATGGTATTGTTTGGGGTTCTAAATGGGATACCTATTCCAAAATTTTGAGTTTGTAAATGTGCTATCGTTTCAGATACATCTATAGCTTTTCTAACTGACATATTATAATCGTTTCCATTTGCCATAAATGATTTCACTGTATTTATGAAAAAACCACTTACAGCATGAATAGAATGAATAGTTTCATGATACCAAGTAGCTGCAAAAGATAAAACATTTTTACTTCCCAAAAAAGCGGGAGATAATAGCACTTTTCCTGAAAACGAATCTGTTACACCATTTACTTCTCTTCCATCACTGTATAGCTTACCATATTCAATTTCTATCTTGTCATAAATATTGCTGCTATTTGCAAATTCATATTTTATTGTACATTTCAGAAAATATTTCTGCTAATTCTTGTAAGGTCATTTCTGTTATAGGTTTATTGAGATAACCTTCTCCATATCTGTCTATAATTCTCTGTTTAATTTGGCCATTTACTTTACCATTTTCTATGGCTGTAGTAGCCAAATGCCCTAAATGATTCAGCCCACCTGTTATAACCCCCTGTCTGAAACCATCCCAGAAGTTTCCTCCTGCAATGGTAGAGGAGATGTCTCCGGATAATCCTCCCATTACGAGCATAGTTGCTTTCATATAATCTCGTCCAAAGGTATTGTAAACCGTTCTGGTTTCTGTACTTGCACTAAAGTTTCTGTCCAAACTTTATATTCCGCTTGCCATAAGGGAAGAGATCATCCCTTTCACTTTAATCTAATAGTAATGGTATTTTTTTTGTCTTTAATTTACCATGAAATATTTTGATATTATTTCTTTTTAAGGAATCTAAATCATCAGGAGTTAAATATTCTTTAATTTTTATACTATCGAAATCTATAACTAGTTGTATACTATATTTCATATTTTTCTCCAATAAAAAATATGAACTTGAGTTTTTAATCTGATTAAAAGACAAAGCAATGTCCCCATTAAATTTTTTTTTGTTTTCTTTATTCAAGAAAATAGCATTTTTTTTAATTTCTTTATTTGTTCTAAACCAGTACAGATCTTTTAAAAAATTTTTAGATTTATAATAATTCATTATCATAGAATCCTTTTTGTAATTATAATTATCTTTATAATTTATAAAAACTGGCCTTTCTATTATTCTGTTATTCTGATCATCAGTGATTATTATACTATTCTTACTGATTAAAGGATCTGAAATACCAGTAGGATTAAAAGAGTAAAATACATAGTGGAACTCGGAGTTATTTTCCAATATAAATTTATGTCTAATAGCATTAATATTAAATTCATTATCGGCAAAGTTATATGTAATATCAGTATTACATGAATTACATAGGAAAATTAAACTAAATATCAACACAGATTTCATGAGAAAATTATTTTTAATGTCGTTCATTATTTTGGAATAGTTTCATTGCTTTATTAAGCCAAATTTGTGACTGTTGTATGCTATAGTTATAATCACTACCCGAACCAGAATATGCAGCTTCCCACATGTAAGCAGCTGCTTCGGAATTCGCTCTAGCGTAATCTTGTGCATAAAGAGGATCTACATTGCTTCTCCATATATCATGCATTCCTAAAGATTCGTTCATAACATGTATTAATTCATGTCCTAAAGTTCGAGCAACTCCAATCCATGTGTCTGCAGTATCCCACCATAACTCAACTGTGCTTCCGCCATTTCCATTTGGTGTCGTAATAGCTTGAGTAGGATTATTTGCATCTGTCCCTATATTTTTAACTTTAAACCATACGACAGTCCCTTGCTTGCTTATTCTTCATAAGCAATTCATTTAAAATAGGGTAACTTTATCAAATCTTCTTTTTTACCGGAAAACTTTGTATACGCATTACCTTTACCAACAATTTTCTCTACTTGTTTTATTAATTTTTCAAAATTTGATCTATCAAATCCTTCTTTCACAATATGCCCTAAATGATTCAGCCCACTTGTTATAATCCCTTGCCTGAAACCATCCCAGAAGTTTCCTCCTGCAATGGTAGAGGAGATACCTCAGGATAACCCTCCCATTACGAGCATAGTAGCTTTCATATAATCTCGTCCAAAGGTATTGTAAACAGTTCTGGTTTCTGTACTTGCACTAAAGTTTATGTCCAAACTTTATATTCTGTTTGCCATAAGGGAAGAGATCACCCCTTTCACTTTAATCTAATAGTAATGGTATTTTTTCTGTCTTTAATTTACCATGAAATATTTTGATATTATTTCTTTTTAAGGAATCTAGATTAGTTGGTGTAAGGTATTCTTTTATTTTTGTACTATCAAAGTTTAATTCTATCTGGATAAAATATTCCTTTTTTTTATCAAAACTATAATAGGTACCTGAAGTTTCCAAATCCTTTTTAAAAAAGGAAATTCTATTTGAGATTTTCTTCTCTTTATTTGGGGAAAGAACAAATTTTGCCTTTGTAATTACTTTATATTTCTTCGCTCCCCAATAGTCAATCCGAACTCCTTGGGCCAATAAACTTCTCCATAGTAAAGAATCTTTATGTTCATCTAAAATGAATTGATCCATCGCTATTTCTGTAGGTTGAATTCTGTCAATATAGGTTCTATTGACAAGAGGCTCTTTGCCCTCTTTATCAGTTATCAATATACTTCCTCCAAATATCCCTAATTCATTGCTATTAATAAATGAGGGAGGGTAAAAAATATATTTTATATCTGTATCGTTTTTGAATACCAAACAAGAATTTCTATTTGTGTGATAAGTTTTATCACAAAAGTTAAGTTTTATTCCTTTTTGGGTACAACTTAAAGATGTTGCTAAGATTATTAGTAATATTATTTGCTTCATATTTTATTTTCCAAACATTTGTAATAATTCATTAGCCTGTGCCATATTATAGTTAGATTGTCCTAAAGCCCAGTCATATGTTCTTTGGCTGTCTGCATATACAGCATTCCAGCTCATGTAAATAGCAACTTCACTTTGATGCACTGCATAATTATCAATAACCGTTTTACCGGCACTTGATTTTATCATACTTTTCCATATTGTTTCTGACCCATTTACTATAAGCCATGCGTGCCACAATTCATGTCCTAAAGTTAGAGCAACATCAATATTTGTGGAATAGCTTTTTAAATAAAGCTTTATACTTAGACTACCATCTCCATTTTCATCAGTTTGTCCGTTATATTTATCACGATTCGGATGATTTTTGAGTACCACAGCATGGAGCTTAGTTCCGTGGAGACGATTTAATAATTTTCTTAATGTAGGAACATTCTGCATCATTTTCCACATATCCTCCGGTCTCCCGGAAAAATGCTCACTTGCATTTCCCATTACTTTTTTTACCTCTTTATAAAGTCTGTCATAATTACTTCTATCAAATCCTTCTTTCACAATATGTCCTAAATGATTCAACCCACTTGTTATAATCCCTTGCCTGAAACCATCCCAGAAGTTTCCTCCTGCAATGGTAGAGGAGATGCCTCCGGATAACCCTCCCATTACGAGCATAGTTGCTTTCATATAATCTTTTACAAAGTTTCCCAAGACTTTGCTTGATGTTAAATTTAGGAACTGTCTGCTGTTTATTTAAGGGTCTAATAGAAATGTTCTTATTGCTGTTTTAGTACTTTTACTTCAAATAGATCATTTTTTACAGATTTACTCCAGTCTATTGATTTATATTTTTCAGCAAACTTTTGAATATCTCTGTTGTATTCATCCTTTACAGATATGAAATCATTACTGTTAGGATTAAATATTATTTCACCTAAGTATTTCATTTTTCCTGCTTCAACTTTGAAAGGTAGACTTATTGTAGCATTATAAAGTGTTGAATACATGTACCCTTGTGAATGCACATTTAATGTACTAAATTCATAATTACCGGGGTCTCTTTCAAAAAAGAAGTAATATGTTGCTATATTTTCGTTATATGTGAAATCAGGAACTAATGTTGCTGTAAATCCTCCACGATTTGTTGAGATGAAAATCCTATTCTCTTGCTCTTTCTCCATTTCAAAGGCATTATCCTTTCTGAAATTTAGACTGTAGGTAGAAAATCTAGGCTTTTTATATATTGAAAAAGTACCAAAAACAACCCCTTTATTCTGGATTATGGCATAGTTTTCAGGAATAAGACCCGATTTTGATGGCGAAGTTGCACAATTTGTAAAAACGATAAATACAATTGATAAAAATGCAATTTTAATTGTCTTCATATGTTTAATTTTATTTATGTAAAATATTACTTTTGTTGATAAAAACATATCCTAAAAAGATATCCTAATATTACTATATCTTCTAATTGTTAAAAAATTAGCTCCAAAGTATGTTCTACAAATACAAAAAAGCATCTTGTGTAATAAAACAGAGCTTAGTTATTCTTATCTTCTGAAAACCTTATAGGAAAAATAGGTATTTTTGTATTGATACTATCTTCCAAAACACGATATCCTTTCTTTTCTAGATTTCGAATATACTCATCACAGCCAAAGTAAGTGGCTGTTTGTCTGTTATGTACTGATTTAACAGATTCATGATAATTATTACCTTTGAAAAAATGATACATTGCATTATCATTATAATTAGTGTTAAATATTTCTAGCTTTTTAATCTCCTTTGGTAATAAAATTACTAAATCTCTTTTACACGATTTATCATTTGATCTTTCATAAGAGCCTTCAAGTCTGAGCATATAGGGCTTCATTCGTTTTTCATCTTTGTAAATATTGGTAATACCTCTGTATCCGAAAGGATCAATAATAAAAGTGGTATTGGTTTTATTTTTTACATAGTAATTTATTTTTTTTAAGTGTAGACTATCAGTTTCTACTTTGTAAAACAAATCCACATCTTGTGATTTGTTTATTTTTATATACTCAAATTTTTCATTTTTTAATGATATACAAGCATATAAGCTGATACATAAAAGGCTAAAATATTTCATAAAAATTAATTAAAAGCGAAACAAAGAAAAAATATTAGCTACTCCTGACATATAATGTCTTACTCCGGAATCTATAAATCCGGTCCACTTTGCAACTTCAGAATAGGCTTTAAGTTCATTGATGGGATTCCAAAAGTCACTTAAGTACCCTAATTTAAAATCTATAGAGTGGGTTTGTTCGTGAATAAATATTTTCGCTAATTTATATACAGATTCTTGTAATAAAGATGGAGCTAAAATCACCTTATCATTAATAGGGTTGGTGACACCTTCTGCATAATATTAACCACTCCTAAAGGGTTAAATGTTTTTTATGAACTATAGCAATCATTTGTTTTATAATATACGCCTTGTGATTCGTATTGAAGTATTCCTGTTTTTCTATCAATTTTTACATAGAACGATTCACGAGTAACAGGACAACTTTCAAATCTTGCAAGATACATGTAAATGGAATCATTAGATATTTTAAAGGAACCTCCAACTTGATTTTTATCGTCAAACCAGAAGCCATAAGTCCTAGCTATGAGTAAGGCTTCTGATATATTATCAACATATCCAATAAAATTTCTCAATTCTTGTTCATTAGTAAAGTACTGAGGTTTATTATTCCTAAACGCAATTATATAGGAAAAACACCAGTCAGGTTTACATTCATTGAAAAATCCTTTGTCAGGAGAATAAGCTGAGTTTTTATCATTTTTATGTTTTTCACTTTCATATATTAGATCTTGTACTATTGTATCATCTTTCCGAATGACTTGCCAATATTTATATTTAATATTAGGAACTATAAATTGATAAAGATTATCTCTAAAGTGTAAAGAGTCAGGTATCTTTTTATATCCTTCAGGAATAGTTATTTGAGAAAAAAAGGTACTAAAAGTAATGATGAACATTATTATACTAATTTTTTTCATTTTTATTTTTTTAAGTTTAACCAAGAATTAAAACCTGAATTATAATTATCATGCGCATAAGTACTCATTGGCGTTCCAGTGAGAAAGCTTACAAAGCTATGAGCAATAAATTCAGAAACATCTACTGCTAATCTACCTGCATTTTTTTCATATCCTGCATTTATAAAAGTTGAATATACACCAATAATGAATCCCGATACAGCATGCATAGAGTGAATACCTTCATGAAACCATGTCATTGCAAATTTTAATACTCCTGCTTTCATTCTTGCTGGTGCAATTAATACTTTGCCACTTCCAAATAAATCGGTTATACCATTTATTAACTCTGTTCCATTTTTCCAAATTTGGCCATTTTTAAATAACCTATATCCATCACCTTCAAAAGGTTTAATATTTTGAAGGTCTGCAATGCTAAAATCTTTTGCAGTTAATTGATATAATTCAGGAAAAGTTTCTGATAAATCCTTTAATATTTCTTCAGTTACAGGCTGATTTAAATAATCTTTACCATACTTTTCTACAATTCGATCTTTTATATGATTTCGTAGTTCAGTTGCTTTAATTGCAGCAACACCTAAATGCCCTAAATGATTCAGCCCACTCGTTATAATCCCCTGCCTGAAACCATCCCAGAAGTTTCCTCCTGCAATGGTAGAGGAGATACCTCCGGATAATCCTCCCATTACGAGCATAGTAGCTTTCATATAATCTCTTCCAAAGGTATTGTAAACCGTTCTGGTTTCTGTACTTGCACCAAAATTTATGCCCAAACTTTGTATTCCGCTTGCCATAAGGGAAGAGACCGCCCCGCTCAAAGCTCCTGCTTCAAATTTCCCTCCGTCTATGGCAGACATGGCTCCGCTTGTCAGAGCGTGAGCCCCCGCTTCAAAGAGGGCTTTTCCTACGGTGAGGACCTGCCCGAACAGGGAAGTGGCTGCTGACCCTATACCAAAGCTGATAGCGCCGGATACAGCTCCCATTACAGCGGCTTTCCCCATGCCATACCATACCGGGATACCGCTTATCATGTTCATAATGGCCTTAGTGGTAACAGCGACTGCTATCCCAATGACCACAGCAGAAGTGATAGATATAAACTCATTTCCATCTATATCCACATACAGCAGCGGATTGTTGTACACATATCCAAAACGGTTATAGCTCTGGGTATTGAAAGGATCCTGCACCAGATTATCAGGGCTCAGGAATCTCCTTAGAACAGGATCATACAGGCGGGCGTTCATATTGATAAGCCCGGTCTTCCACAGGTGTTCATGCCCTGTATACCCTCTGTCTAAAAATAACGTATAGCTACTGATAGCCGCCTGATCAGTAATTATCTGTCCTGCTGCGTTTACCAGCCCTTTCAGGTTGCCCCAGGCATCAAAGAAACGTTTTTCCACTACAGAGCCATCTGTTTTAGAGATAGCCAGGATACTGCCTATATTGTCACGGTGCAGGTAGTAATTGGCATTTTCTGTAAGCGTACCCCCATTCAGAACTTCTTTTTTGATGTAGTTGGCAGAGTAAGGATCCCCGGTAATATAGGTGATAAGCTGTGTCTTTCCGCTGGCCTCTTTAGTGATCTCTACAGCAAAATCTGATGAATACAATTTCTGCTGGCCTGTAACGGAAGACTTCATAGAATACCTTGTCTTAAGGATATTATATTCAAAACTCAGGTCTTCCTTACCTGCAAGGGTAATCTGAACAGGGCTTTTAAAGGCGTTATACTGTACCGTGGCAAATCCTCTCTGTGCATTTACACTCTGCCCGTTGGTATTAAAGTCAATGCCCTGAAGCTTATAATCCGTTTCATTATAATTGTATTTTCCAAGCTCTGTATTGGATGTTATCCTTCCTCTTTTATCATAGGTATACTGGTTGGTCACGGTGCCGTTTACCGCTTCCGTCAGCAATCTGTTGAGCAGATCGTAGGTGAAATCCTCTTTTTGTCCGAAGATATTGTTTCTTCTGAAGTTCAGGATTCCGCGGTCTGTATTTTGGTTATAATCCATATCCAGCGCCATATGCCCATTGTTGGTATTCTGGTGCCTGATGTTGAACAGGGTATAATTCAGATCGGAATACTGGTTGACCAAGGTATAGCCGTTTCCATATTCCGTCTGCTTTATCTGCCCCCTGGCATTCACATCAGACAGATGCCATATCATAGCCCCTGTACTGTTGTCATTCTGCTGGATAAGGATTCCGTTGGCATCATATACGTTTTTGACAGCTGAGCTGGATGTATAGGCTGGGTTTGCAAGAATAGTAGATGTGCTTACAATATCAGCCCTTCCCAATGCGTCAAAGGTAGTGGAGGCGGTATAGGTAAAATCCGGGGTTTCCTCTTTTTTGCCCTTTATCCTGAAGTATTGGTCATAGTAGGTGGTATAGGTAAACGTTTTTCCGTTACTTACCCCTGTAATGGTTTCTGGAAGTTTGGTCTGCCCGTTGTAGGTATAGGTTTTCTCTATGGAGGTCTTTTCAGCAGGGGTATTTCCGTAGGTTTTCTCCGTAAGTGGCCTTCCGAGGTCATCATAGCTGTATAAGGTGTACCCTTTAGGAGTGGTTTCCTTTGTAATCCTGCTCAAGACATCATATTCGTAGGTGAAAGTCCCTGCAGAAGGGTCTGTCATCTTCGTTTTATTGCCCCAGCCATCAATTTCAAAGGTGGTTTTGATTCCTTCGTAATTGGTTTCCTTAATTGCTCCGTTAGGATAATAGTAGTAATTGATAACGCCTCCATGGTCCTGCTGTCTTATGGTATGCCCCATAGCATCCAGGGTTTTGGACGTTTTTTTGCTTATCAGGTCATCTACAGTAACCTTCAGCCCTTCATAGCACGTCGTTATCTCATATCCCTTGAAGTCTTTGTTCTTTACCGGGCGGCTCAGCTCATCATATTCTACGGAGTTCCATCTTACGGGCTCTCCTTCATAGAAAGGTTCAGAGAATCTTACTTTTCTGCCAAAAATATCGTATTCTGTTTTTACAGCGGTCCATTTTCCGTTAATAGACTGGGTTTTGGTCTGGATCTCCCTGTCAAACTTATCAAAGGTGACGATGGTCTCTGTTCCGCCTTCTCTTTTCTTGTGAAGGTTATATACTCCTCCTGTAGAGGCATCTGCAACAGATTTTGACACCGTGGTTTTTTTTCCTAAAAAATCGGTGATCTCTGTAATGTTTCCCCAGGAATCGTAAGTATAGGAAGTAGTAAGCCCTAACGGAGATATTTCGGAAGAGGTACGTCCCAGCGCATCAATAACTGCGGTGGAATATAATCCGTCTGGTGTGGTGGTCTTATTGACATACCTGCCTGTTGTTTCATAGTCATAAGCAGTGGTTTGTGATGCGACTCCGGCAGCAGATAGAGTTTCGGTTTTCAGGTTACCGGTATTATCATAGGTATATGAAGTGACCACAGGAGCTGCTCCCGGCTGGTTCCCATACTTCCGTACCTGAGAAACGCTTCCGTTGGGGAAATAATCGGATTCATCTTTGGTAGTAAAAGAAAGCCCATCCTTGGATACTGTGTTTTCTACAGATGCTATCTTCCCATAGAAATAATGCTCACCGTCTGAGAATTCAGGTTTATAGGCATAATGGGATGTCGAAGATCCAACTCCGCCGAAATCTGTATAGGCTGTTTTAAGTTTCAGATCGTCTGCCTCATCATAAACATATTTTTTCCTGATCGTGACTTTTTTAAGATAATCTATGGAGATCTCATCTGTTGTAAGGATCAGATACTGGTGGTTTCCTTGATCAAATTTCTTATTTCTTGTCAGATTCTCAGTGAAAAACTTATTGATCCCTCCATAGGTGGAATTCATCACCATATTGTCCATCTCGGGGTTTCTGGTTTCTATATTCCAGAAAACAGCTTTTGCAGGATTTTTGTTGATGTATTTCCCGTTTTTTACCTCAGATTCATATGCGTCACTGGAGTATGTTTTCTGGAATCCCATGAAACCTTTCCCTTCCAGGTGTTGTATCCCGTTTTCATATCGGTATTCCCTGGTCAGGATTTTTCCGTCAAAAACGGTATGGATCTTTCCTGCCAGATAAAGGGCAGGATTGCTTTTGTGAACATAATAAGGGTACCTTAGCTCACCCTGCGGTTTATAAAGGTAGGTAACTTCACTATGATCCTGCGAGAAATACTTGTCTTTAGGGACCATATTCCTGTATTCTACCTTTTGCAAAACCTCCGTCCCATTATTGACCTCCTGGATCTGTTTTTCAAGGAAATTGCTGTTGTCAATAGCAATATTCATGGAAAAACCTACTAAAGGGTCATAAATATAAACGCCGGATTGGGATGTATTGAGGTAATCAAAATTTTGGGAAGAAAGAATAAGAGAAAGCGGCGATATCCTGTTTCCTTCTAAAGGAAGAGTAGATAGCTGCCGGAATGTCCCTCCGTTTAATGTTTTATTTTCATAGAAATTGATACGGTTGGCTATTACAGAATTAAATTCCTGATAGACAAGAGGAGCGGTCATCCTTGTTAAATTACTGCTCAGGTTATCTATGGGAACACCTGCCAGTGATCCGTTGACATTATATTTAGCCTTTCCTATTTTATTAAGGGTGACAATATCTGAACGGCCGTCATTATTAAAGTCAGTAATGATAATATTATGAGTGGAATACCTGGTATATGCATATTCATCAGGCTTTCCATTCCAGAACTTCTGCCAGAAAGTGGACTTTTTGATATAATTGCTTTGTGAAGGCTTCAGGTACGCTATTTTCTGTTCGGTATAGTCTTCCTGGTTTTTAGTAAAAGAAACTCCGTTTCCTGTATATTTCCACCAAAGTAGTGTTTCGGTCTGCATCCTGTAGTAGGTATCTGCCATCTTCAGTCCGGAGTTGTCATCCTCAGGAATTTCATATACAGTCTGTGGAGTTATAAAATCGGTAAGCCCATCTCCATTAAAATCTCCAAGGAAAAGAGGTGTTTTGTTTCCGAAATTAGAAAGGGGCACTTCCGATATCAAAGTATCTAAAGTATTATTACTGAAATTGATCTTGTATACCGAATATTTTGCAGTATACTTATCTACAACAAGTAATTCAGGAAGCCCGTCCCCATCAAATTCAATGGGATAGATATCTTTGCCATGAAGAAATAAGTTCTCATTCAGAATAACCGGAGCTGCCTGTACAGAAGTTCCTGAGTTTTGTTTCCCAATTTCCACCCAGTACAGACGATTTCCCCGGGTAAAGTTTTTAGGCTCTATGATTAGGAAATCTATAAGTCCGTCATTATTGAAATCACCCTGTATATATTCCCTTCTGGTTTCATCACGGGTATAAGTAGTTTCATAGGTTCCGTCACGGTAATTATCATAAGGATCAGGTGGAATATAGTTCTGAACTTCTACCAGCCCTCCTTTCACGGGAACAATTACTTTTCTCTGTTCCCCGGTAATCAGGTTTTTGATTTCAAAACTGATTTCATCTTTGAGCTGCTGATTGGAAGGGTTACCGGGATTAATATCATCCGCTGCTCCCACAGATGTTTCATTAACTACGATCAGCTGGTCTTTTTCGGTTATCTTTTTATTCAAATCCAACACCTTACCTGAAAATAATAAAGTTCCGGAATTATTGGTAGAAATATTGGAAACATGAGTAGAGGTTTCTCCTGCTCCCACTTTTATGGTATAGCCATTGGTAAGCCTTTCCTGAAAAACAGGCTGAATCTTATCATTGTCGCTATGCAGGAAATTTCCCACCGTTACACTTCCCAGCCCTGTTGTGGTACTCCCTAATGCAGACTGTGCAGTTCCACTGTTTATTTTTACGATTCCCTGGGAAGAAGTATTATAATTAAAATTAAGGGGTTTTAGACTTTCACCGTTTTCATTATTGACGAGAATTGTTCTTAGACGCTCTACACTATGATCTTCAATAAAGTCATGGGAAAGAGCATATTTTCTGTATAAAGGAGTATACAGGGAACCTGTACTTATTTCCGATAAGACCTTTGAGGTAATATAGGATATTCCCTTCCTGAAAATCTGGATGTTTCTTTGCCTTGCCTTATACGTAAAATTAATATAAAACTTATCATTCGCAGGACTTGTTCCTCCATATGAAATTTTTGTAACAACCGGCACATTATTCTCTACCTGATAGGAGTAATGTATTTCATTATTGAAGGAATCTGTAAATGATGAAATATAAAACTGTCCTGTTACCAGCTCCTTATATCTGGCAATCTTTCCATCAGGATACTGAATGATAAATCGGAATTCTCCTGATGCCGGCTTATTTACTTTAAGCTTGGAAAACTTTTCCGTTGCAAAAGTAGTTTCGTTAATTTTGATCAGTCTTTGACCGTCTAAATAATAAGGATCTGTATTATCGAACTGGCTGCCTATTGTAATTCCATCTATTTCTTTGCTTTTTCCTCCCCGTGTAATAGTAGAAAGTCCTGCGATATTCCATCCCCAGCCAGCCTGTCCGTTTCCGCCCTGACTATTATAAATGAGTGCCATATTGGGTTGGAAGTTATTCAGCCCTTTTACCGTTTCTATAGGGAGTGTATAAGTAAGAGCACCTGATTCACTCACACTCATTTCCGCTTTCACAGAGGGAACCAGTATATCGGAAGGATTTATTTTCTTAGCAGAAACTCCGAGATTTTCTGCATAACCGGAAGTACTGTATTGTAATGAGATCTCCTTAATCTCTTGTGAAGGAAATAATGTAAACAGTATAAAGGAAGCGAGTAGGGAATATATTTTTAGTCTCATCTGTGAAATTACCATTTTAAAATGTTTTTAGATACTACCTGCCCGGAGGTTAAAATGAAATTGGCTATAAATGTTCCCGGAAGCTGATTCTGTATATTGAATGAGGTCGTGTTTATTCCGGGCGTATAGCTGTATAACTGAACTCCGGTAAATGTAAAGACCTGGAGACTCTGAATTTTACCCAAAGCGGCTCCGGACCAGGAAATGGTTACATTATAACCACTGGTTGATGTAACAGGATTAGGATATATGGTGATGTTGTTTTTGATCTCCTCCAGTTCATCAGCTGAAAACCCAGACGAACCCGGGGATGGTGTACCACTATTACTGCAACTGGAGCCGGAGATCATATTGCCGGCACTGTCATATGAAAAACAACTGCTCCCGTTTCCACTGTAAGAACCGGAAGGGGTCTGAGATATTTTTTCAATACTGATAGGGCAAATTTTATCAATAAGGACATTCACATTATCACTCCAGTCCAGGAAAGAATAGTAATGCTGGTATTCATCCTTTACAAGTGCGTCATAGCTTTCCATGTCAGGAACATATGTAGCCTCCAAAGGATTAGGAGTGGCGGTATAATTATAAATATCACCATTATTTGGCTGAGCATTGGGGTCCATCGTAGATAATGGATTGGGATGGTACTGTAGGGATTTTACAGTATAGAAGGCTGAAGGAGTATTCCATATCCTTGGAACGAGATTGGTAGGTGGCTCATTCCTAAATTCCCAGACCATAGAACTTTTTTCAAGAAATGTATATCCATTAAGGGAATATCCCAATGCAATACGGTCTTTTCTGTTTCTTAAAAGGATCTGGTCCTGATAGATGATCTGGCTTTCTTTTCCTGCCGTAGTAGCAAACAGTTCCGGGAAGACTGCAGTGTTATAAGTTTGAGGACTGTATGTAATGATCATAAACTGTCTGCTCTTAATGGTTACTTCAGGAAGCCAAAATACTCCCTGCAGATCTTTTAAATACCAGTTTTTAAGACTAATATCCTTATCACTGTAATTGTAAATTTCAACAAATTCTCCCCAGTGGTGCCTTTTAGCATTAACATCGGTAACTACTCCGTTGATTTCTTTTTCGTAACGAAGCATTTCATTGTAGGGAGTATTATTATAAACCTCTGTGATCAGGAGTTGGGAATAAAGAAAGCTTCCGCCGGATATAAGGAGAAGAAAAGAAATAATAGCTTTCGTTTTCATACGTATGTTTCAGTGTTTTAATGTAATTTGTGTTCCTGACCTTCATGCTGTCCTGGTCAGGATCATTTATAGCTTGCCAATCAGCCTTTGAAGATTTTGGGTGTGAACAGTCTTGGTAAAGTTTCTATTCTGGTTTATTAAGGCTAATGCCTGTATAAAATTGTCAGAAGATTCAATATAGGACTGAGGGTTAACGGCAATGCTTAATATCTTGTTTTTGCCTTCATGATCTCCATTTTTTACATAATAATGGGCCGCCAGCATATTCATCCGGTCTATGGAATGGGTATTGGAGATCCCATACATGCTTTTACATTGATTTAATATTTTATCTTTTGCCCCGCTAAGCTGGTTTCCCAAAATATCAAGTTTAATTTTACGTGTAATGAGTTCAAACTTTTTATCAGGAGAATCTGCCTGGGTTTCTAAAAAGGATACTAAGGAAGAAGTAGTAGAAGTAATAGAAATATGCTGATGTTCAGTCTTTTTTATATGGGCATCCAGTAAAGCCAATGCAGACCAGAAGCTTTTTTTAAAAGCATGATTTTGAGTTTCTATAGTGATTAATGTATCATATTTCTTTTGAAGTTTTGATAAATCCCGGATGTATTTCAAAAATAATGGATCATTTTTATCTACTGTATTGTAATAGGCAAGTGCTTTATTCAATGCTTCTGTATTATTTTTTTCTTTCCGGAGTTTCCTGAAGGAAAGCACGTAAAGTTCCCGGATATGCTGAGTGCGGTCCTTGGAATAAGGTTTGGATAGTAAAGTACTGAGTTTAGCCTCCATTTGGCTGGCAGTAAGAGGGTCAAACCTGTCCTTAAAGTTTTTATACTGTTCTTTTCTATAAGCTTTTAAAGCTTTATTTTTATGGGGATTTTCAGAATCAGCATTAACCTCAATCATTTTACAGATTTTGGAATATTGCTTATCACTATTTTTGCCTGTGGCGCTTATATTGGTAAAACCTTTATATTTCTCTTTCACATCAGAGAGCAGATTCCCGTTAAAGGCAATCATTTTTTTAATTTTCTTATTGCCTAAAGAAGCATTCATATATTCCCTGTAAAGTCTTCTTTTAAGGTCTGTATTATCTGGTTTTAATGCCAAAGCGGTCCTGAACATAAGAATGACTTCCCATTCTTTATTTTTTTCAGATAACAGGGTTTTTCTCATCCCATCATATGCCCTGATTTCATTAGGAAACTGACTAATAATCTGTCTGTAAATCTGTTTTGCCTGATTATACTTCTTCTGCTTTCTGAGATCTGATGCGGACTTCAATAATGTATTAATATCAGAGGAATGATATTCTGATCTTTCTTTTGAAAGTAAAAAGTTGGGAATTAGTAATGAGGCAATCCCTAAAGAACTTAAGGATAAAAATTCTTTCCTGGTCATCATTGATTGGTGTTTTTTTAAAAAAAGGAGAAGAGAGGATTACACGCCCCTATTTTGGCACCACGAGAGTTATAAATTCAAATGTTTGACTTCTCCTTAGTTGCAAATATAATATTATTTTTTTAACACAATTATTTTTTTGAAAAAAAATTAAATTGAGTACAAGATATTCAGATTTAAAGTATAAATAGAGCTTATTATCAGATACTTAAGAGCGGGTTTAAAAAATGAAATAAAGCAGATATATTGTTAAGCTGTAACTAAATATAAAATCTGTGGTCATTCCTGTGATCTTTTTTATATTGAGTTTTGCTGATAATGAATAGGGAAGAAAAGACTTATAGGAAAATTTGCTTGTTAAACTATAAACACTTTCCCTTCTCAACTTTTTTACCTCTCGCTCATAACCATAAAAACAAAACTGAAAACGAAAATTTTTAATCAGAAACACTTAAATGACGAATAAAATATTTATATTATTCATTGTATAGCTGTTTTTGTAGTAAAATTTTAACATAAATTAAGTTTAATAAGTCTGATAGTTGTAAAAATGCTAACTTTGCTGCTTAATGTTTAATGATGGAATTAGAATACATAGAGCACATTAGTCCTATTCTGAAGGATGGAATAAAAAATTACTTAATAGATATTGACGGAACCATTACTGATGATGTTCCCAACGAAGAACCGGAAAGAATGGTTACCTGCGAGCCATATCCTGACGCACTGGAAACCATCAATAAATGGTATGATGAAGGTCATCAGATCTGTTTTTTCACCTCAAGAACCGAAAACCTGAAACAAATCACAATAGACTGGCTGGATAAGCATGGCTTCAAATATCACAGTGTGCTTTGCGGGAAACCAAGAGGAGGAAACTACCACTGGATAGACAACCATTTGGTGAGAGCTACAAGGTATAAAGGCAGATTTACAGATTTGGTAGAGAAACAAGTGATGATTGAAGTATTCAAAGAAGACGGAGAATAAAAAATATAATTCAAAGATTTAAAGATTAAATGTGAACCTGTTCCATTAATTTTTAAATCTTTCAATTTTTAAATATAGTTGTATTTATGAAAGTTTTAGCAAACGACGGCCTTGATCAATCAGGAATTGATGCATTAACAGAAAAAGGCTTTGAGGTCATTACTACAAAAGTTCCACAGGAGTTTTTGGTGGATTACATTAATGAGCATAAGATCCGTACTTTATTGGTAAGGAGTGCTACACAGGTAAGAAAAGATATTATTGACGGCTGTCCCTCGATTGATATTATCGGCAGAGGCGGAGTGGGAATGGATAATATCGACGTAGATTATGCAAGAGAAAAAGGGATCCATGTGATCAATACACCTTCGGCTTCCTCAGAATCGGTTGCAGAGCTTGTTTTTGCTCATTTGTTCTCAGGTGCCAGATTTCTTCAGGATTCCAACAGAAAAATGCCATCTGTAGGAAATACTGAGTTTGCCGGACTTAAAAAAGCATATGCTGCCGGAATCGAGCTGAGAGGAAAGACCATCGGAATCATTGGGATGGGAAGAATCGGGCAGGAAGTTGCTAGAATCGCTTTAGGACTTGGAATGAGAGTGGTAGCTGCTGATAATAATGTAGGAAGAGCCAGTATCAAAGTGAAATTCTACAATAACCAGTTTATCAATGTTGATATAGAAACCGAGCCATTGCAGGATGTTTTAAAGCATTCGGATTTTATCACTTTGCATGTTCCGGCTCAGAAAGACGGATATATGATCGGTAAAAATGAATTTGATATAATGAAGGAGGGAGTGGCTATCGTAAACTGTTCCAGAGGAGGAGTGATTGATGAAGCAGCCCTTATTGAAGCCCTGGATTCAGGTAAAGTAAGGTTTGCAGGATTGGATGTATTCATTAATGAGCCTACACCTTCTAAAGAGATCCTTAATCATTCCAAGATTTCCCTGACTCCTCATACAGGTGCTTCCACCCTTGAAGCGCAGGACAGGATCGGGCTTTCACTGGCAGAGCAGATTTCAAGTATTCTGCAGATTCATAATTGAGATAAAAAATAGTAAAAGCACCTTACGTAAGGTGCTTTTTATTTTTAAACTGTAGAATGCAAAAAGATTATAAATTGTTTTTGCTTTTCAGCAGGTCTCTGATCTCCATTAATAATTTCTGATCTTCGGTAGGTCCTTCAGGAGCCGCGGCTTCCTTTTTGTTGATTTTATTTGCCCCTTTGATGATCCAGAAAAGAACCATTGCGATACATAGGAAGCTGATCACTGCAGAAAGGAAATTTCCGTAGGCAACACCATTCCAGGTAAGCTTAGCGATATTTTCTGCTCCTGCTGCCTTTAGTGCAGGGTTCAGGATCAGGGGAGTAATAACATCTTCAACTAAAGACGAAACAATTTTACCAAATGCTGCCCCAATGATCACACCGACAGCAAGATCAAGAACATTGCCTTTGAAAGCAAACTCTTTAAATTCTTTAACAAATCCCATAATTTATATTTTTTTAATTAGTATACACACAAAAATATAATTAAAAAATGTAAAAAACATTACTTTTCACAGTTTTTTGTCTTAAAAAAATGGATTTTTATTCTGGATTCATAGCCACTTTTTTATCTGATTCATGATGGCTCTGGATTTATTAAGAGTGTATCGTGGTAATGAAAAATCTTTTGTAATTTGCTTAAAAGTTTTGACAACATCCTATGAAAATCTTTACCGCAGAACAAATACGCATCTGGGATCAGTTTACAATTTCTCAAGAACCGGTTTCTTCCGTTCAGTTAATGGAAAGAGCAGCACTGGCTGTTGCCAGCTGGATTTCTGATCACTGTAAGAATCATAAAAAAATGGTTGTTTTTTGCGGGAACGGAAACAATGGAGGTGATGGACTGGCTGTTGCAAGAATGCTTTACCTGAAAGGATTTGATGCAGATGTTTTTGTGGATGATCCCAAAGGTAAATTTTCCGATGACGCATTGGTGAATTTGAAAAGGCTTCGGGATATTTCGGGAATTTCGGTGAAAAAGTTCAGTGAAATTGACCACTATAATTTTGATGATAAGACCATTATTATTGACGCTCTTTTTGGAACAGGACTATCCAGACCTCTGGCGGGAATCTATAAAATGCTGGTGGAACAGTTAAATAATAAGGATAATCTTAAAATATCGATCGATATTCCTTCCGGATTGTCTGCCGACGGAATGTTCAGTAATAATGATATTGTCCTGAAAGCTGATTATACGCTGAGCTTCCAATGCTGGAAGCGAAGTTTCCTACACCCTGAAACCGGAAAATATACCGGAAAAACGGTGATTCTCGATATTGATTTAAGTAAAGAATATTCAGAAACAGCTGGAACAGCATATTTTGTAACGGATGACTGTCTTGTTGGGCTTGTTTTTAAGCCAAGATCCGAATTTTCTCATAAAGGAAACTATGGCAAAGCTGTTATTGTAGGGGGAAGTTATGGGAAGATTGGTGCGGCGGTGCTGGCAACACAATCCGTTTTAAAGACAGGGGCAGGGCTGACTTTTGCACTTGCTCCGAAATGTGGCTATGAAATACTTCAGACTTCCTGTCCGGAAGCGATGTTTATGGAAGGTGGCGAAGCTTTTGTTACAAACTTCGGAAATGATAAAGATCTGACTTACGGAATCGGTCCGGGTTTGGGAACTCACCCGAATACAGAAAAGAATCTTTTGGAATTTCTGAAAGATTATGATAAACCATTGATTCTGGATGCGGATGCTCTCAATATTATTTCCAAAGATCAGCAAAATCTGAAGTTAATTCCCAAAAGGTCTATCATCACCCCTCATCCCAAAGAGTTTGAAAGGCTTTTCGGAAGCACAGAAAATTCCTTTAAAAGATTGGAATTGGCCAGAGAAAAAGCTCAGGATCTGAATATTTATATCATATTGAAAGATCATCATACACAAGTCATTACTCCGGAAGGAAATGTCTTCTATAACATAACCGGAAATGCGGGGCTTGCCAAAGGGGGAAGTGGTGATGTTCTCACCGGAATTCTCACTTCACTTTTAGCGCAGGAATATTCTGAAGAGCATACCTGTATTTTAGGAGTATGGCTGCATGGAAGGGCGGCTGAACTCGCTTCGGAGAAACATTCAAAAGAATCCATGCTTCCAACAGATGTGATCAATGAATTGGGAAGTGTCTTTGAAGAACTGAACAGCAGGGTTGCAAGAAATCTATAACGGTTAAGCTCATAAATTAATAGATTTTTTCTTTTTGAAAAATTCTTAGAAGATGATTTGCTGCTAATGCATAGATAAATGATTCGTGTATTAATGGCGATTATATTTTTTCCGCCGATCAAACAGATTTCGCAGATTTCTTCACAAACAATATCTATGTAGTTAAAAAATATAAACTATAGATACATGGTTTTTTAGTTGAATTTGAAGTATCTAGCTTATATAGTTCACTAAAAAATAAAAGGCAAATTCGCACATCCGCGAGTTTGCCTTTTTATATTTTAACATTTAGTCTTTATTATTCCGGCTTTTCGTTTTCTGCCTGAGTAATTTTAAACTTTCTGGAAACGATCATAATAATGACTCCTGCAATCATAAATGGAATAGAAAGAACCTGTCCGGTATTCAGATTGCCAATTTGGATAAACTCATCACCTTGTGGCTCTTTAAGGAATTCAACAAAGAACCTGATAGCCCAGAGAATGATAAAGAACAGTCCGAATAACCAGCCCTGCTGATATTTTTTATTCGTTTTTCTATACAGGATCCAAAGCAGGATGAAAAGAGCAACATATCCTGCAGCTTCGAACAATTGACTTGGATAGCGTGGTACGGTAAGTCCATATTCACTGCTTTGCTGAGGGAAAAGTAAAGCGAACGGAGAGTGTGGATCTGCAGGTTTTCCTACGATCTCAGAATTGAAAAAGTTCCCCATTCTTACAAACGCTCCCCCTAAAGCAACTACGATTCCCAGTCTGTCATATACCCAGAAAGGATTTTTTTTGATAATCCTAAATGAATAATAAAGCGTTGTAAAGATCAGTGCAATTGTTGCCCCATGACTGGCTAATCCTGAAAATCCTGTAAACTTAAATCCGTTTTTCGTACTGATCGGTAAAAATACACTCCAGAAATCTTCTTTAAACAATTCCGGCTGATAAAAAATAACATGTCCTAATCTTGCCCCAAGGATTGTTCCTATTAATGTCCATGTAAAAAGAGGTTCCAGGTATTTTTGATTAACGTTGTCAATTTTAAAGATTCTGGTCATTAAAACATATCCGAAGCCAAATGCAAATACAAACATCAGGCTATAAAAGTGCAGGGTAACCGGTCCCAGCTGAAGGCCTTTTGACGGATCCCATATCTTAAAAGGAGTTTTAAGCTCTACTTTATCAGAATCGGTGATCGGTTTTGCAGATTTTACAGCATATTTGAATGTAGTAATATTGTCTTTGGTAGGAGCAGTATCAATGAGTTTAAAGTTTTTATCAAAGAACTGGTATTTCGAATCCCTGAATCTTGACAAAGTCGATGCGCCGTAACTATAGTAGGCAGGTTCAAAATTGGATTCATTAAGGATAACCAGAACATTATTACTGATAGCCCTGTCCGGAAAAGCGCTGAGGTCTCCCAATTCTGTAGTAGAGTAGATCTTTACCGGAACATTGTTTCCGTTGATGTCTAAAGTACCGTCAGATAAACCTCCAGGATATTCCTGTGCAAAAAGGCATTGGGTAATCAATGCAAACAATATAAGGTAAATTCTGAAAAAAAAATGACTCATCTTTCTATTGATTTAATAGTTCTTTTATTGATTTTTATTTTTGGGCGGAACCGGATCATAGCCGCTTCCTCCCCATGGGTGGCATCTTAAAATTCTTTTAAATCCCATCCAGAAACCTTTAAATAAACCGTGTACCCGAAGTGACTCCAGCATATAATGGGAGCAGGTGGGCTCATAACGGCAGTTTTTAGGAAGTAAGGGCGAAATAAACCACTGGTAAAATTTGATCAAAATTACCAAGGGAAATGTAATGATTTTATTGAATGTAAGTTTCAAAACAATGCAAAAATAGGGTAAAAAAATGAAAATTAGTTTAATTTTGTTAGAAGTTTCAGAGATCGGAAATCTGAAATATTCATCTTAAAAAATAGAATTACCTTGAATCAAAATATTCCATTAGCTGAAAAACTAAGACCGAAAACCCTGGACGAAGTACTGGGGCAGGAACACCTTACCGGCAAAAAAGGAACGGTCAGAAAAATGATCGAAAACAATACCCTGAATTCCCTGATCTTTTGGGGACCTCCGGGTACAGGAAAAACTACCCTGGCAGAAATTATCTCAGAGCAGTCTGGGAGAAAGTTCTATAAACTTTCAGCCGTTTCTTCAGGGGTAAAAGATGTGCGTGATGTGATTGATGACGCAAAGAAGCAGAACTTATTTTCAGGAAAATCTCCTATCTTGTTTATTGATGAGATCCACCGCTTCAATAAATCCCAGCAGGATTCCCTGCTGCATGCCGTAGAGAAAGGCTGGATTGTGCTGATCGGTGCTACTACGGAAAATCCAAGTTTTGAAGTGGTTTCCGCTTTGCTGTCGAGAAGCCAGGTTTATATTTTAAAAGCTTTAAGCTATGAAAAGCTTGAAGAATTGATTGATATCGCTTCTCAAAGATATAATAAAGATGAAGGTACCGACTTTAAAATTCTTGAAAAAGAAGCTTTCATTCAGTATTCAGGAGGAGACGCCAGAAAGCTTATCAATTCTGTAGAGCTGGTTTTGAATCAGTATAAGAATTCGAAAGTTACAGAAATTTCCAATGCAGTGGTTCTTGAAGTTCTTCAGGAAACAATGGCTCTTTATGATAAAAATGGAGAGCAGCATTATGACATTATCTCCGCCTTTATCAAGTCAATGCGGGGGAGTGATCCTAATGGGGCGGTGTATTGGCTTGCAAGGATGATTGCCGGCGGTGAAGATATTAAGTTTATAGCCAGACGGATGCTGATCCTGGCGGCTGAAGATATTGGACTGGCCAACCCTAATGCGTTGGTGATAGCCAATAATTGCTTTCAGGCAGTAAATGTCATTGGAAATCCAGAAGCAAGGATCATATTGAGTGAAACGGCGGTATATCTGGCAGTGTCTCCTAAGAGTAATTCCGCTTATATGGCTATCAATGATGCATTGGCATTGGTAAAGAAGACCGGAAACTTACCTGTTCCGCTTCATTTAAGAAATGCACCTACAAAGCTGATGAAAGATCTTGATTATGGAAAAGAATATAAATATGCCCATTCCTATCAGGGGAATTTTGTAGAGCAGGATTTTCTTCCCGAAGAAATTAAAGAAGTGAAGCTGTACGAACCCGGGAATAATTCTACCGAAAAGAAAATTTATGATGAGCTGAAGAAAAAGTGGAATGATAAATATTAATAAAAAGGATACTGTGAAAGCAGTATCCTTTTTTTAGTATATCGATTAAAATTACTCAGTAGTGTAGATGAATAATGTTTTCTTTCCGTTGTGATCTTTGATCTCTGTTTTTTTCTTGATCTCCGGGTATATCATTGTACTTGTATCCGTAAATTCATACCCTTCAATAAATACCGGGGTATCAGCCGGAAGATTATATTGAATATTGATATCTGACAATGGCATTCTGTCAAATATATTTTCTCCGTTTTTGAATTTATATTCAGTTACTCCTTTTGTAAAAACAGAACTGTATTTTTTTAAGCTTTGAGGAAGGCTTGCCGCGGTATTATATACTTTCGAAACCTGTAAAACGTTTTTCTTTGCATTGAACAAATCAACTGTTCCAATAATGTTATCAGCTACTGCAAGCTTTACAGCAGGATTTTTTTGCTGTGCAAATAAAGTTGCGGAGGACAGTATTAAAAAAGAGTAGAGTAATTTTTTCATAACCAGAATATGTAAATATTAAAAACGTGATAAATATAGTTATTTTTTGTAAAATGTGAATGAAATATTGATTTGTTTTGAGTTCTATTTACTGATAAAAACTTTTTCCCGGGAAATTAGTCCTGGTTTTCCGGATTTTTATCCCTTTTGTCAACCATATTTTTAATGATATTTTTCAATCGCTGAAAAGTAAAAGAGCTCAATAATAAGATCACTCCCAGAACAATAAATGCGCTGATCCTGGAAATATTGTCCATTTGCCACACATCATATGTGTAAAGTTTTAAAATCATAAGGCCTACCAAAGCAAAACCGATCTTATTGTATTCCTGAATATCTTTTTTCAAACCGAAATAAATAAAAAGACTGGCCAGTACCGCCCATATTATCGGTAAATAAAGGATATTGAAATGTTCCTGTATCTCATAAGAATGGAGAATGTCATGTGAGGCTATTAAAACATATGAATGGTGCAGCTCACAGCTTACTGCAGTGATGAGCGCTAAAGAGAGCACCCAGTAAGATATTCTGTGTTTATGAAATTCTGAAGAAGGGATGATTGTAAAAAATAGATATATAAAAGGGATCCATTGAAGCAGATGTAATAAATAGAAACCGGACTGAAGTTTTTTTAATAAAATGGCGGTGACTACTGATGACGTGGAAAAAGAGATGTTGATGGTCAGCAGGAAGAGCATCAGGTAGATCAGTGCTGTCTGAAGCCCGTTACTGATATTCAGATGCTTTCTGAAAAGTAATAATACGAAGACATAATAGATGCTGAATAATAATCCTACGTTTGTAATGGCAGCCCAGGGCATATCAGAGATGTGGTAAGTGATCTCAAGGATAAGAGCCGTGTAAACTGCACCATAGCTGATAAACGTAATGAGGTCCTCAAAAAAGTTACCTGTTTTTTCCTGACTTTCCCTTTTGCTGTTTTTTAATAGGTATAAATTGATAACTGTTGAAATCACTGTAACCAAGCTGGTGAGAAATACAGGATTGAATATAATGCTCAGTTTTTCTGTATGGAAATACTCGGTCCAGGTAACGACTTGTGCCATCATTACCAGAGGAAAAAGGATATAAAAGCAGGCCTTGAAGATTGTATGTCCTGACTTTTTCCAGATGAAAAGGAGAAGAGTAGCCTCTATAGCCCATACGCTGGTGATGAGATGGGTTTGGAACTGAAGCGCTACAGCAATAGTGATGAGACTGGCAGTTATTCCCGTAAAGACGGAATAAGCAATCCCGAAATTTTTTCTTCCGTATTCCCTGAAAAGAAGAATGGAATTGATCAGTGCGAAAATGAGCGGGAAGATGATCACAGGTTCATACCTCAGATCATTGAAAGTATAAACCAGTCCTATAATGCTCGAAAAATTAATGAGAGCAAGCATTAAAATATCTGAAGTTGAAAGTATATTTTTCCTGATATAATCATGCAGGGCGAAAACATAGAAGATCACATAGCTGATCATATAAAAGGTAACGCTTAAAAGTGCAGGTTTCTCAAATGTCCAGGAAAAAAGGTAAAGACTGGTAAAAATATAGGCTGTCCATCCCACGCTTTTCCAGTGTTTGAGAAAGGCTGCAGCGAGCATTCCTATATTTAAAACATTAAGATAGATGAAAAGGAAAAGATAATTGCTTTGTCCTGTACTGATCATTAAAGGAGCTGAAAAGCCTCCGATTAAGGAAAAAATGATCAGTACCTCACTTTTATAATAATAAGACAGGATGATGGAGACTGCCGTGATCAGAGTGGTAATAGCAAAAGCGGTATTCTGGGAAAAAAGATGATATTCCCGGAAAGCTATGGTTGCTGTGAAATATAGAACGGCAATTCCTCCTCCTGTAATGATAGAAGCGAATGTTGTATAATTTTTTCTAAGAAAATGCCCGATGAGTATAATGCAGGCGCCGGTACAAAACCCTATTCCGGCTCTTGTGGTTTCTCCGATCCAGTTTTTGTCAATGGCGTATTTTACAAAATAACCAATCCCCAGAACCAGAGTGAAAATACCAACAATGGTAAGTGCATTTTGTTTTAAAAAATCAAATACCGGACCTAGCCAGTCTTTCTGAATGTCTGTCGGAACTTCCCCGTTTTCATGAGGTATTATATTCTCTTTATCTGTTTCGTGAAGCTGTACCTGTTGGGGGACGATTGTTTTTTCAGCCGGAGCTGCTTTCGTTTCAGGCTGAGAAACAGCCTGATTTATTTTGGAATGAAGATCAGAGAGCTCTTTTTCAAGTTTTCTGATTTTGGAGTTCAGGTTGTTGAAAATGAAGATGATAACTATAATTAATAGGGCAGCAAGATATTCACTCATTTCATAGTTTTTATCAAATATAAAGAAATGTTGGGGAATGCTGCCAAAAAATTAGCCCGTCATGATATGAGTGACGGGCTAACGGTATAGATAACTAACAATATGTTTTTACTAGTTTGATACTTTGTAAATGTAGAACGATGCGATGCTGGATCCTAATAATCCTACACTAATATTCCCTGAATCTACAAGTCCGAAAGATATTTTATCATCTTGCTGGAATGAATACAGGGAATTGATGCTGGAATCAGAAAGAGTCAGGTTAATGGCCAGTGCAAGATTGACACCACTGAAGGGACGACTGTCTATTATAGTAGATACTCCCGATCTGGTTCTGGCTATTCCGATACCCGGAGCTCCGGATAATAAAGATGCCTGCAGCCCTGTTCCATATCTGAATGCAAATCCAACAGCATAGACACCTGTAGATGGTATATTATAAGAGCCGTCAGCATCTGTAAATAAAGTGCCACTACCTATCGTTCGGTCTGTTGCTAAAAAATTGACAGGCTGGAAGGCTGAAGGGAAAACGCCTACACTAAGAAGGCTGATGCCTGAGCTTTTTTTGGCTGAATATACGCTGGTATTGGCTCCAGAGGCAGCTATTAATAATTGAGGGTCCATCATGTAAACAGCCGCATCTCCCTGATTAAGCGCTAAAATTTGAAATCCAGGTAATGCAGTTGCTTGAGGAGTGTCACGAACTTTCAATGTTCCGTTCACATCCAGGGTTGCTAACGGGTTAGCGGTATTGATACCAACTTGCGAAAATAAAGGTAAGGTCGCACAAGCTAACAGTAGACTGTAGATTTTAGTTTTCATGATCAATATTTTTAATTAGTTGCTAAGCAAATATACAACAAAAATTATACCCTTCATTGTGAAATTTTTAATTTTAATCATAATATGGTGTAATATTTTTAAATATATGTTTGTATTTTGATTTATATTATTTCATAATTTGATTACAATTTAGTATGTTGTTTTTGAGGTTTGTGCCAGGATCAGGAGGTATTATGAGAAATAATTCTTCCTTCTGTGTAAGGGGGTTTTTGATCACATATAAGCTGATATTGGCCAAGTATTGATTATGACAGGATTAGATATTTTGCGGCATTTATCCATAAAAAAACACTGTCGTAAAAGACAGTGTTAATTTTGAGTGGGGCTATTGCTCTGTTTTAGCTTTCTAAAAGAAATTCTTTATAATTTCCCAGAAAGTCAACATCTGCATTGATGGATTCTAGTTCCTTAAGAGCATTTCCATGAAGAATGTCTTCCCATTTCCCTTCAACATTAATAAAGAAGAAATAATTACCCAATCCTGTTTTTAAGGTTCTTGATTCGATTTTGCTGAGGTTCATCTTTCTCCAGGCAAATACTGAAAGGACCTGATGCAGTCCACCCGGATGATCTTCCGGAAGGGTAATCAGCATGCCTGATTTCTCTCCTAAAGTTTCCAGCTGGCTGTTATCGTATTTGTTCTGCTGCTTTGAAATGATGATAAACCGGGTATGGTTCTGCTCAAAATCCTGGATATTTCGGTTGATGATGTTTAATCCATATAAATTGGCTGCAAACTGATTGGCTACTGCGGCAATTTTACTCTCCTTGTTTTCGGAAATATATTTTGCTGCTGCTGCTGTAGAGGAGAAATCCTGCTTGGGAATTTCTTTATAATGGGTGTCTAGGAAATGGAAGCTTTGCGCTAAAGCCTGAGGGTGAGAGTATATTCTTTCAATCTCTTCTATGGAATTCTCAGGATGGATCATCAGGTGGTGTACAATGGGCATTACCGCTTCTGCCTCGATCTTGATGGAGGGGGTTTTATATAAATAATCCAGTGTCATAGAAACGGTTCCTTCAATAGAATTTTCCAGGGGAACCACGGCTTTCAATGTTTCTCCGCTTTCCACTGCATTGAAGCAATCCAGAATACTGGCTTGTGGCAAAAGCTCCTCATCCGGGAAAAGCTGTGCAGCGGCAAGCTGTGTGAAACTGGCATGGGGTCCCAAAAAAGCAATCTTCATAAATTAGTAATTATAAGGTGTGATCAATAAAAGTACAAAGGTGCGAATTAATTCACAAACAACGTTAAAGTTTAAGGTTCAGGGGCTAAAATTGCCGGTTATGCGGTCCTCTTCTCAAATCTCTAAATCTCTTGTCTTGGTTCTTGGTTCTTGAATCTTGGCTCTCTCCCCCAATCCCTACTTCCTTACTTCCAATTCGCCTCAATCATGTCCATCAAAAAATCCGGACATTTGATGACCTTATTCGTTTTGGCATCAAGGAAGAAGAGGGTAGTGGAAGCTTCCGTTATTTTAATATGCTCTTCATTGTAAATTTCATATTCAAATTCAATTCTTACTCCCGGAATTTTTTTTACATAGGTATGAATTTCTAATTTTTGATCATACAAAGCTGGCCGGATATACTTAATTTTATACTCTGAAACAGGAAGCCAAATTCCTTGGTTTTCAATTTCATCGTATGAAATACCTATGCTTCTGAAGAGCTCAACCCGGCCTATCTCGAAGTACTCGGCATAGTTGCCGTAGTATACATATTTCATAGGATCTGTTTCTGCGTAACGTACTCGTATTGAGTGTTTTGTGTGTATCATTTTGAGTGCTAAATTATACATACAAATATATTTTTAAATAATCAATACCTGCAAAATTTTTTTTTAAAAAGAAAAAATTGGACCTTTGTCTTCCTTCTAAAAACAGTACAAACAAAGAATAATCAGGGCATAAAAAATGGATGACAATTTAATGATGATATGGCAGAAGTGCCTTCAGTTTATGCGTGATAACTTGAACGCAGCTGAAGATAATTCTGACCTGAAAAAACTTGAAAAATCTTTCGATATGTTATTTGATAAGGTACAGCCGCTTTCATTGGTCGCTAATAACCTTACGCTTATCGTACCGAGTGATTTTTATAAGGAATATATTGAGGACAATTACCTGTCCTTACTTTCTGCTGCCCTGAAGAAAAATATAGGAAAAGGAGTGAAATTATGGTATTCTGTAATGGAAAACAGACCCAAAGGTGAAGAAAAGCCGGTTACCATGAATATGAAGGGACAGAGCGTTCCTACTCCTAAAACACAGGAAACAATGCCACAAGGATTCTCAGCTAATATTGTAAACCCTTTTGTGGTTCCTGGAATAAGAAAAGTAAACATAGATTCTAACCTGAAGCCTGACTATTCTTTTGATAGTTATGTGGAAGGGGAAAGCAATAAATTTGCAGCCACTGTAGCAAGATCCATTGCCAAAAGACCAGGGGCAACAGCTTTTAACCCGTTATTCTTATATGGAGGGTATGGAGTAGGAAAAACCCACTTGGGTCAGGCTGTAGGTCTTGAAGTGAAAAACCAGTTTCCGGACAAAGTAGTTTTGTATTTGTCTTCAGAAAAGTTCATTCAGCAGTTTATTTCAGCTGCTAAAGCTCACAAGCAGACAGAATTCGCGAATTTCTATCAAATGGTGGATGTGCTGATTATCGATGATATTCAGTTCCTGTCAGGGAAATCAGCTACACAGGACAGTTTCTTCCATATCTTTGATCATCTGCATCAGAACGGAAAGCAGATTATTCTTACTTCAGATAAAGCTCCGGCGGATATTATGGATATTCAGGACAGAATTGTTTCCCGTTTCAAATGGGGTCTTTCTGCAGAGATCAAATCTCCTGATTTGTCTACAAGAAGACAGATCATTGAAGATAAACTAAGCAGAGACGGAATTGTTCTTCCTGATGATATGCTTGACTTCTTAGCTGCTGAAGCAAAGACCAATGTAAGAGAACTGATAGGGGTTATCAACTCTGTGATCGCTTACTCTACAGTATATAAGAGAGACCTGAGCCTTGAATTGCTGAAGGAAACGATTAACAGGATTGCCGCAAACCAGAAAAAAGTGATCAATATTCCTTATATTCAGGATGTGGTATGTGAATATTTTGGTATCAAAAAAGAGCAGCTTTTATCAAAGACAAGAAAAAGAGAGATTGCATTACCAAGACAGCTTGCCATGTATTTCTCCAAAGCATTCACCAATTCTACATTTACTAAGATCGGTGAAGAAATGGGAGGAAAAGATCACTCTACGGTAATGTATGCGTGCGATACCATCAAGGATGTATCAAAAATTGATAAAGAGATCAAGAAATACGTTAAAGATCTTACGGAAAGAATCAAACAATAAGCTATCACCGTTAAGCCAAAATAAAATGAAATGAAGAATCGATGTATTCTTCATTTTTTATTTAGTTTTGTGATGTAAGACCTTAGAATCTTTATACTTTTGGTCTGCCTTTAAATAAAAGAATATGAAAATATTGATGGTCTGCCTTGGAAATATATGCAGAAGCCCTTTAGCAGAAGGAATTATGAAAACAAAATTGCCGGAAGGTTTCGTTGTAGATTCTGCAGGAACCATCTCCATGCATGAAGGCGAGCATCCTGATAAAAGAGCTGTTAAAACAGCGGCAAACCATGGTATCAACATATCCGGACAAAGATCAAGACCTATTACCAGGGCCGATTTTGAGACTTTTGACAAGATTTACTGCATGGATATTGATGTATTTGAAGATGTGATTTCTAAGGCTGAAAATGAAGAAGAGCGTCAAAAAGTTTCATTGTTTCTTGAAGTATCGGGAGATCATAAAAATGCAGAGGTTCCTGATCCGTATTGGGGAGATCTGAAAGATTTCGAAGAGGTCTTCCAGCTTTTAGATAAAGGATGTGAAGCCATAAAAAACCAAATACAAGAATAATAATTATGAAAAAACTAATGTTATTGTTTCTGTTAAGCTTTAGTTTCTCTTTTGCCCAAACCAAAGATGAAATAGAGATCCGTAAAGTAATGGATGATTTTATGGGATGCATTAAAACCAGGGATGAAGCCAAATTTCTATCCTTATTTCAGGAACCTGTACTCTGGACGGGGATTTACAAAGACAGAACACAGGCCAGACGTCTGGACAAAAACCCTAAGGCGGAATATTACTTTGCAGATGATTATAAAGCTTTTATCAGAAGTTTTAAAGATGACAAATCTGAAGAAAAATTTGACAATATTAAGATCGTTGAAGATGGAGCAATCGCTTCTGCCAATTTCGATTACAGCTTTTGGTATAATGGCAAAATGGAAAACTGGGGAAAAGAAATCTGGACCCTGATGAAGATCAACGGTGTCTGGAAAATCACTTCTGTTACCTTTTCCATGGATCTTACAGAATATTTCTCACAACCCTCATTAAACGAAAGAACTAAAAAATAATACAATGCTTTTTTTACTCCCTGCTTATTTATCAGAAAATACCTCTATTAACCATTTCTCACCTGTTATAAAGGATTATATCATGCAGACGGATTATTTCTTTGTGGAGAATGAAAAAACAGCCAGAAAAGTAGTGAAATTCTTTGCTCCTGAAAAAAAGCAGGCCGACCTGAAGCTGTTTTTATTGGATAAATACACAGAAAATGCGGATATCAGAGAAGCCCAGGAACTGATGCTGAAAGGACAGGATTTCGGATTATTGTCAGAAGCAGGCTTGCCTTGTATTGCAGATCCGGGGAATCTTATGGTAAAATGGTGCCACGAAAAAAATATCAGGGTAATCCCGATTTCAGGACCCTCATCCATTATTCTTGCTTTGATCTCCAGTGGTTTCAATGGCCAGGAATTTACCTTCCACGGATATCTTCCGATCGATAAAGGAGAGAAGAAGAAACAGATCATAAATCTGGAAGGTTGGGTTCAGAAAACCGGATATTCACAGATCTTTATGGAAACGCCGTACAGGAATAATCAGCTTTTTGAAGACCTGTGTAAGTTTTTATCACCGAATACAAAGCTCTGTATTGCTGCTAATATCAATGATCCGGAGCACGAATTCATCAAAACAAAAACAATAAAAGACTGGCAAAAGCAAAAACCGGAACTTCATAAGATTCCGGCAGTATTCGTATTGGGGAAATAATTTTATTTTAAAGCAAAGAAAGCTGAGAAAGTGAAGGAAGCAAAGAAAAAACATTGTTAATTATAAACAGCAAAACAGTAAACAGCAAAATAGCGGATTTGCTTATTTGCCTTCTCAGCTTTCTTCGCTTTCTTTACCCTTTCACCTTTTTGCTTTCCAAAACATTTAACACCCCTTAACATCCTTATTGCACTATTCTTGTTTTTCACCAGATATCACTTAAAATAATACAATTATGTCTGACAAGAAATTAGCAGGAATCTGGATTGATACAGAGAAAGCTGTTGTAGCTAAAAATCATGATGCTCAGAATGTTTCTGAATTTTCCCTGTGCAAACCTGTAAAAGCAGAAATTCAGCATGGTAATTCCAGTGAAAATGCAGGTAACAATGCTGAGATCACCAATCGGAATAAGTTTTTTAAAGAAATTGAACGTTTACTGACAAATTCTCAGGAAGTATTCATTACAGGTCCGGGAGTTATGCAGGAAGAGCTGAAGCATTTCCTTCATGATACCGCTCAGTTCAGGGATCTGAAAATCACATTGGGAACATCCCAGCAGATGACAGAAGAAAAAGTACTGGAAACAGTAAAAGATCATTTTAATAGTTAAGTTATTATAATAGTAAAACTCCGGGCATCGCAGATGCCCGGAGTTTTACTATTAATTTTTATTCCTTTTTCTACCCTTCCATTTTCTCCAAAGAAAGACAACCACAGGAAGCAATAAAAAGAATGGCCATAATGAAATCATACCGAGGAAAAAGCTTACAAAACTATTCCATCCTTCAGTCAGGGAATCGACAAAGCGGCTTCCAAAACCAATTTTTGAAGTAGCTGAACTTCTTACTTTTTCTTTGTATAAGCTTAAATTCATGGTACTGAAATTCACCCGGTCATCAATAAAACGAAGCCTGCCTTCAGATACATCGATCTCGTCTTCCAGCTCACGGATATTTTCCTGAATTTCCAGCATATCTTTTGTAGTAGCGGCACTTTTAAGCATGTCTCTGTATTTTTCAAGATAGATCTTTTTGTTGGCCAGTTTTATAGAAACATCAGTATATTCTTCGGTTACATCATTAGATGATATGCTCTTGGAGAGAACAGATCCTACACCGTCTGAAAAAGAATTCACCAGCGCATCAAAATTCTTATGAGGAACCCTTATGGTCAGATTAAGGTTTTCATTCATATCTGTATTTTGAAAATCTTCTTTCTGGATATAGGCATTGTTCTTTTTTAAAATATCATCGATAAGGCCCTGAGCTTTTTTAATATCTCCCACCTGAATTCTCATATCCCCGTTTCTGATAATCTTTTTAGAAATAGTATCTGTTTTCCTTGGTGCACTGTTGGCTGTACTGGAGATACCTTGGTCAGCAGAACTTTTTTCACTGACTGCAGACGGAGGAGGAATATCAGCAACGGGAGCTTTGTTTGAATAAGGCTCAGCCAATTCAAATACTGCTTCATGCCGGGCAACTCCTGATTTATTGCAATTGATAAGAATAAGACAGAATAAAGGTAAAAGTATAGTTTTCATACAGTTTTTTTATGGATATTATCAAAAAGTGTGCTTAAAACCGATAAAATGTAAATTAAGTACATGGAATATGATAAAAAAGATTTTTACGAGGTAAAAAACTACTGAAATCCTGAATTTCTTTTATTTTTCAAAAAAAATTATGCTTCCCGGATCTATTGAGCGGATAAGGAATGGCTGAATAAAATATTATAGAAGAAATAACAGACAGATTGAAGGCTATTTTGAGAATCAATACCTGATTCCGGCCTTTTTCAGAATAAAGCTTAACAGCCAGATCGGCCCAATCAGTAAGAATTGAAGATACTGAAGGAATGATGGCTTTTTTCCTTCAATCTTATGCCCAATAGACTGCAAAATCCATGTGATAATGAAGACCGATAGGTAGATCATCCAGGATTGTCTTTCGAAATGAATATTGATGAGATAGATGGAATGTTCCGCTAATAGTGTCAACACAACCATGATAACGCTTATGAGTAGGGATAATCTCAGGTAAAACAGCGTAATAAGAATTACTGTAATGATGCTTACAATACTGATGCATCCGAAATAAGAAATGCAGAGGTGAGGAGCCGGAATAAGGGATACAAATCCTAGAATGGTCCAGAAAATCAAAGGTACACAGATCCAGTGAATCAATTTGTTGGTTGCGTTTCTATGGCTCTTGCTATATTCCGCAAATAATAAATCAACCTTTCTCATGGCAGCGGGAATTTGATAAATGCTAAAATAATAAAATTTTGTAATCACTGGTAAGATTGCTTACATTTGTGCTATGTCTGCCTTAGAAAAGTTCGGAGTTGAGATTTTTACACAACGTAATATTTTCGAGAGAATTGCTGTTGATAAGCCTTTCCGTCCTGAAAATCCGGCCTTTATCTTTATTAAATCAGGAACCATAAAGCTTCGCCAGCACTTCAGCGATCTGGAGGTTTCCGCCAATATGTTTATGGTCACCGACCCGCAGACCATCTATGAGGTAGTATCGGTGACTGACGACTTTCAATCCCGGATGGTTTCCTATAAAAGAGAATTTATCTCCGCTTTATCATTAAAGTTTAACCGTCTTATTACGTACCGTTATTTCAGACAGCAGATGAATAAAGGCGTACCCTTTCCTGAAAATGAGATGGAAGTGGTCTGGAAAAGCGTAAATTTCCTTAAATATATATTGGATTCTGATACGGAAATGCTTTATAAAAAAGAAATGGTAGAGCATCTCTTCTCTGTATTCTGCTACCAGATGGCAGGAATTATTTCCAAAGAGGATAATAATTCTATGAATCAGATGTCCAGACAGGAAGAGATCGTATTCGTATTTCTTACGGACCTTTCCGAATATCATCTTACAGAAAGGACCGTAGAATTTTATGCTGAGCGGCAATCAATTACAACCAGACATCTTTCATCGGTGGTAAAGGCGATCACGGGTAAGTCTGCCAGCCAGATCATTGCTTTAATTGTAATCAATGAGGCGAAAGTGCTTCTAAACTCTTCTAATAAGCCGGTTTCGGAGATTTCTTCTATTCTTGGTTTCAGTGATCAATACTCATTTTCTCACTTTTTTAAGAAGCATCTGGAAGTCAGCCCTACACAGTACAGAAATCAGTTCGAGAACTAAAATATTACATTTGGACATCTTTTTCCAAAAATCAAACATTTGATTGATTTTGTTGTTCACCTAACTTTGCATCTGTAAAACAAGGTAAAATGACAAAGAAAATAAAAACAGCACTATCACTTGTGATAGCAGCTTTTCCTGCGCTGTTTTTTTCGCAACAGATCAAGCAGATGACCGCAGGTGAGGTGGCCGAACTGGCCATTCAAAATCATCAGCAGCTAAAAGTCTCTGCACAGAATATTGATATAGCCAAACAGAATATCAATATTGCAAAGCTTCAGAAGCTGCCTGCCATTACGGCTTCTACAAGCCAGTTCTATTTGGGGGATGCTGTAGCGATCGATAAAGATTTTTCAAATTCAACAAAAGTTCCGATGCCACATTACGGCAGCTCATATGCTGTACAGGCCACTCAACTGATCTTCAAAGGAGGACTGGTAAATAAATCTATCGAAATGGCAGGACTTCGAGAGCAGCTTTCTGAGCTGGATCTGGAAAAGAACAAGCAGGATGTGAAATTTTTAGTGATTTCAAATTATCTGGATGTGTATAAGATTATGAACCAGGAAGAGGTGTTCCGGAATAATAAAAATCTGGCTCAGGAACGGCTCAAAAATATCCAGAAGTTCTATCAGCAGGGAATGGTGACCAGAAACGAGGTCATCCGTGGCGAACTGGCTATTAAAAACCTGGACCAGGGAATCCTGACGCTTTCAAACAATAGAAAGATCCTTAATTATAATTTAAGTATTGCGTTAGGTTTATCCACCGATACGGAGATTATTCCTACTGAAAGTTTAGAGAACAAAGAATCAGGTATCGGAATGGAATATTATGCCAGTCTTGCCCATGAAAGCAATCCTTTGCTGAAATCTGCCAGGAAAAATATAGATGTAGCTGATAAAAATATTGAAATTGTAAAAACAGATAATATGCCTACAGTGGCAGGATTTGGAGGGTATACTTTACAAAGACCTGTTACTACGAGGAATCCTGTTTTAGATATGTATTCAGGAGGATGGCAGACAGGAGTTTCTCTTAGTTACAATATTGATAATCTGTACAGAACAAAAGAAAAAGTAAAATTAGGTGAGCTGCAAAAGACACAGGCCAATGATGCGATGACTCTGGTGCAGCAGAATGTAGATATGGGGGTAAATGCCGCCTATACAAAGTATCAGGAGGCCATCCAGCAGGCAGAGATACTGAATGATTCCAAAAGGCTGGCTGAAGAAAACTACAAGATTACTGAAGCCAAATATCTGAACCAGCTGGCCGTGCAGGCAGAAATGATTGATGCTCAGAATCAGAAACTTCAGTCAGAACTGGATTATGCGAATGCTGAGATCAATGTTTTGTATCAATATTATAACCTTTTGAAATCTACCGGAACACTTTAATTTTTTAAAACTGAAAATCAACACAATGGAAAACAAGGAACAAACCACTCAAAATACAGCCCAGGCTCCGGCAAGACCAGGCGGAGACGGCAATAAAAAGAAAAATAAGACCAACAAGACCAGAGCGATCATTTCCAATATCGTCGTTTTTCTGGTGATCGGCTTCGGATTATTCTGGCTGATCCGTGAATATTTCCATATCGGAAACAAAACGTATACAGAAGCAGCCCAGGTTGAAGAATTTATCAACCCGATCAATACCAGGGTTTCCGCTTATATCAAAGAAATTAAATTTATTGAGCACCAAAGAGTAAAAAAAGGAGATACCCTGGTGATTCTGGATGAACGTGAAATTCTGACCCAGCTTGGACAGGCTGAAGCAGCCTATCAAAATGCAATAGCCCAGAAAACAGCGACAAGCTCTTCAGTAAATACGGTTTCCAATAATATCAATGTAATGGAATCCAATATTGCCGGTGCAAAGGCAAGGCTTTGGAATGCTGAACAGAATTTAAACAGATATAAAAACCTTTTGGCGGCAGAAGCAGTAACAAGACAGCAATATGATCAGGTAAAAACCGAGTATGATGCTCAAAAAGCGGCTTATGAAACGTTGGTTAATCAAAAGCAATCGGCTAATCTTTCTACTACTGAGGTAAAAAGCAGACTGGGGGTCAATGACGCAGAGATCAAAAGAACTAAATCTGCACTGGATATGGCAAGGATCAACCTTTCTTATACGGTCATTACGGCACCTTATGATGGAGTAATGGGAAGGAGGACAATTTCTGAAGGACAGTTGATCCAGCCGGGGCAGCAGGTTGCCACTATCGTGCTGAACGGTCAGAAATGGGTAACCGCAAACTTCCTTGAAAGCCAGATGCCGAATATTAAAGTAGGAGAGAAAATGACCATGACGGCTGATGCTTTAGGCGGACAGAAGTTTGAAGGAGTTGTCACAGCTGTCTCAGCAGCGACAGGATCAAGATATTCAAACGTGCCGACAGATAACTCTACAGGAAACTTTATCAAAGTACAGCAGAGAATTCCTGTAAGAATAGAGTTTACCGCTTCCAATAAAAAAGAAGCTCTGGATAAGCTGAGCGCGGGAATGAATATGAATGTGAATATCAATCAGAATTAAAAAATTTAAAAAATTGAAAGATTTAAAGATTAGGAATATTTATGCTGAAAGCTTCCAGCTCTAACTTCTAATCTCTAACTTCTAATTTCTCTACCATGTACAACAAAGGATTATATAGCGATTGGGTACCCAAACCCGTACAGCTGCTGCTGATCGTATTGCTGCTTGCAGTAGTGATGCCTCTCGGTGGGGTGTATACGGGAAATATCAGCCATTTGGTGAGTGGTACCGGAGCGCTGACAGAATATTTTATGTGGGCGAATTATGCCACCACGATTGGAATGGGAGCCTGTATGCCTGTTGTTCTCAGATTTAAGATGAGATTCAAGGTAAGAGATAAAATGGTATTGCTGTTGATGCTCCTGGGATTGCTGAGCTATGTGAATGGAACGACCTTACAGCCCATGATCTTTGTATTTACGTCCCTGCTTATCGGGTTTCTGAAGATGATGGTAACCATTGAGCTATTTCTGCCACTGATGGTAATGATCGGAAACCGTGGAATGTTCTATGGAGTATTCTATACATTTGTATTGGTGATGAACCAGGTTGCGGTGTATTATTCCGCCGAGTTTTCCCTTCTTTACAACTGGCAGCAATTTTACCTTTTCACTTCGGTTTTATGCTTTATACTGGCGTTGATACATTGGGTCTTTATGCATGATAAATACTTTGCATTGAAGGTTCCTTTACATTATATCGACTGGCTAAGCATCCTTCTTTTCATATCCACATTTATGTTTTCGGCTTATGTATATTCATTCGGAAGACAGCAGGATTGGCTGAATTCGAAGAACATCATCAATGCGAGCATTGCGGCTTTTGTAAGTTTTGCTCTGCTTTCAATACGCCAGTTAACGTTAAAGAGACCTTATCTTTCATTCAAAATCTTTACAAAGAACAATGTACAGCATGGCTTGTTTATGTTGTTTTGGCTGGGAATGTTTTTAGGTACAGCTTCTATTCAGAATACCTTTGCAGTAGGAGTATTGGGATATGATCAGCTGACGAATGCAAAGCTTAGTGTGATGATGATTCCCGGAATTATTGTAGCCGGTGTCATTGCCATATTCTGGTTTAAAAAAGAAAAACCTTTGAAAATGTATATTTTTTCGGGGTTTGCCGGGATGATGGGCTATGCGGTCATTATGTATTTTTCCATGGTGCTGGAGTTCAGTTATGACAATTGGTATTTGCCTATGTTTTTAAAAGGCTATGGGATGTGCTCATTATTTATTTCTGTATGGTTCTATACGCTGGACAAACTTGAAATGGATGAAATGCTTGCGGCCATCGGACTTGTACTGGTTTGGAGAACGTTCCTGGCAGTTGGTATCTTTTCGACCTTATATTCATGGTTCCAGTATCGTTTTCAGGTTACTGCGATAGGGGATCTTGCTGTTTATATGGACGGAATGACAGTTAGTCCTCAGAATGTTGCCGCTAATATGAAGGCGATTCAGCTTAATGCGATTATTATAGCTACCAAAAAGATATTCGGATATATTATTCTGGTTGGTTTTGGAGTATTGTTCTATGTTTTAACGCACCATTTTGGTGCAAAACGATTCCGGTATTTCAGATTTGTGAGAGTACTGGGAGGTAAATCCGTTATTGCAAGAAGAAGACTCCGTGAAAGAAAACAGCTATTGGAAGAGATAAAAGATGCAGCCGGACCTGCAGTATAAAAAATAACCTTGTTTTTCACTAGTAAAATCCTGGTCCTTATATAAAGGCCGGGATTTTACGCTTTAAAAGGATAATGATATAAATTTTAAGTTTGTTTTATTGCTTTCTATAAATCATGAAAGACTTTATAAGCCTGTTTAAATTTAATTGCTAAAATTTTGTCTGATTAATTTAACGTTTTATTTTTTATTTTCCCACTGATTTTCCCGATTCAGCAGATAATTATTCGTAAATCAAATCAGCGAGATTTGAAAAATCAGCGAGAAATAATATTTTAATACAAATTTAAACAGGCTCTATATGTTGTGTAGAGTTACCGTTAAAGCTGCAATACAGGCAAATCGATTTTGATATTTGAGTTTGAACTTTGAGCCCTGAAGCCTTATCTTTGCATTTATGAAAGACTTAATGGGCAGAGCGATCTGGGATTATTACCACAACGAGGATCCTCAGGACTTGCAGACTGAAACATCAATTTCTGAACTGGATGAACTTCCCGTAGATTATTTATTCAGAGATTTTGAAGAAATGAATGATATTGAGCAGAAAGCTTTACAGTTGTCTCAGGGAAAAGTCCTGGATATTGGAGCGGGAGCTGGTTCCCATGCTTTATACCTTCAGAATGAAAGGAACCTTGACGTATTAGCATTGGATATTTCTCCAAAATCTGTTGACGTTTGCAGGCTGAGGGGAATAAAGAAAGCGGTCTGTAAAAATATACTTGATCTTTCAGGGGAAACCTTCGATACTATCCTGTTGCTCATGAACGGAACCGGCATTTTTGAAAGCCTGGCTAAAATTGATGCCTACCTTCAAAAGCTGCATACTTTATTAAGTGAAAACGGGCAGATCCTGATCGACAGTACCGACATCCTTTATATGTTTGACCGTGATAAGGATGGAGGTGTATATATTCCTGCCGGAGGATATTATGGAGAGCTGGATTATGTTGTTCATTACAAAGGTGAGTCTGAGGAACCGATCACATGGCTGTATCTTGATTTCAATACTTTAAAAAATGCGGCTCAGCACAATGGTTTTAAAATAGAAAAAGTATTAAAGGATGAAGATTCTTACTTAGCCAGGCTGACTAAGATATAGCTTGAGAACCATCCCTGATAATTGGTTGCTATTAAAGCCAGCGTTATCACTGAAATGACAATAGGAAAAATATAGGAAGCTGCTCTGTAGGGCAGCTTTTTGGGTGTAAATACTACCCAGAATACCAATAGGATCAAAGCTCCTGTAGCTGCCATAAAAAATTCAGGGCTTTTTCTTTTGTAGGTAAAAATATGCTGAGTATTGTGATACATAAAGTGAACGACAAAATTCTGAATAGGTAAAAATATAAAACCAAAAATAAAGGTCAGGATTGCAGGGCCATATTTTTTGAGCTTAATAAAATTTAATCCCAATAATATTGAGCTGGGAATCGTTCCCAGAATGATACTAATAAGTAAGATAAGTTCTCTTGAATAAAGCTTGATAGCGTTGGGATCCTCAGTAATATGATCTTTCCACAATTCTTTCTCTTTCGCAAGTTTTGTCTCTTCTGCTTCTTTTTTGCTGCGAATCAGCTGTTGCACCGCATTTTTTTCCTGCTCTGTGAAGATACGTCCTCTTTCTTCCAGAATCTCAAAAGCCATCTGAATTGCTTCGGGTATAAAGCAGTTTTCCTCTTTCAGATAATTTTCCAATTCAAAATTGGAAAGTTTCCTTAAAACATTTCTATTCACCATAAATTACGGTCGCAAATATAAATAAAAATGAGTAGGATAAATGTCTGATGTAAAATATACAATACTCAATTTTATCGGAAATACAACCTTTGCTCTATCCAATAACAAAGCAATCCTATCCAAAAATAAAAGACTGCTTTTAAAAACAGTCCTTTATATATATTAAGTTGCAAATGATTATCCGATTTCGATACCATTTTCAACAGTATGGTCATCCGGTGTTACAAAAGATAATTTTCCGTCCGGTTTGGTTGTTAATAACAACATTCCCTGAGATTCAATTCCTCTGATCTTTCTCGGGGCAAGGTTCAACAGGATCATTACCTGCTTACCAACTACCTCTTCAGGAGTAAAGCTTTCTGCAATTCCTGAAACAACCGTTCTTACATCTACTCCCGTATCAACAGTAAGCTTTAATAGCTTGTCTGCTTTTTCTACTTTTTCAGCTTCTAAAATGGTCGCAGTTCTAAGATCTATTTTAGTAAAATCATCAAATGTGATCTCTTCTTTCATGGGATTGGCTTTAGGGTTTGTTTTTTTATTGTTTTGTTTGGTGTCTTCCAGCTTTTGAATCTGAGCTTCTATTACATCATCTGAAATTTGAGAAAATAAAATTGGAGCGTTAGCCATTATTGAGTGACCAGCTTCAATTAAAACTTTTGAATTTTCAACTTCAGTCCATGTTTTTTGCTTAACATTAAAAATTTCATAAAGTTTTTGAGCTGTAAAAGGTAGGAATGGCTCGGCTAAATTTGCTAATGCAACTGAAATCTGCGCACCAATGAACAGCGTATTCTTAGTTCTTTCAATGTCATTTTTAACTGTCTTCCAAGGCTCTTCGTTTTGCAAATATTGATTTCCAAATCTTGCAAGATTCATAAATGCTGTTAATGCATTTCTGAATTCATAATTTTCAAGAAAATTTCTGATTTCTATAGCTCTTTTGCTAATTTCTTCTAATTCAGGTGCATTAATGTCCCCCTCAGGAACTTTTCCTTCAAAGTTTTTATTAATTAATACAGAAACACGATTAATGAAGTTACCAAAAATATTTGCTAATTCAGAATTATTCTTGGTCTGGAAATCCTTCCATGTAAAGTTGTTATCCTTTGTCTCCGGAGCCGATGAAAGAAGAGCATATCTTAAAACATCCTGCTGACCAGGGAAATCTTCTACATATTCATGCGCCCATACTGCCCAGTTTCTTGACGTTGAGATCTTATCGTTCTCAAGGTTCAGGAATTCAAATGCTGGTACGTTTTTAGGCATGATGTAATCTCCATGCGCTTTCATCATTGATGGGAAAATGATACAGTGGAATACAATATTATCCTTTCCGATAAAATGTACCAGATCACTGTCTTCACTTTGCCAGTAATCTTTCCAGTTTTTTCCATTTTTCTCTGCCCATTCTTTGGTGAACGAAATATACCCGATCGGTGCATCAAACCAAACGTAAAGTACTTTTCCCTCTGCATTCGGAAGCGGAACCGGAACTCCCCAGTTCAGGTCTCTGGTCATGGCACGCGGCTTCAATCCGTCATTCAGCCATGATTTTACCTGTCCGTAAACATTAGGCTTCCAGTCGTTTTTGTGGCCTTCAATGATCCACTCATTCAGGAAACTTTCATACTCATTTAAAGGCAGATACCAGTTTTTTGTATCTTTAAGGATAGGAACATTTCCGCTAAGCATTGATTTCGGATTGATCAGTTCTGAAGGAGAAAGGGTAGAACCACATTTCTCACACTGGTCTCCATAAGCATTTTCGTTGCCGCAGTTTGGACAGGTTCCTACAATATATCGGTCAGCAAGGAATTCTCCTGCCTGCTCATCGAAATACTGTTCAGAAACCTCTTCAGTGAATTTTCCTTTTTCATAAAGAACTTTAAAGAAATCCTGGCTGGTTTCATAATGATTCCTGGAAGTCGTTCTTGAATATTCATCGAATGAAATTCCCAGGTCAGAAAAAGATTTCTTAATGATTTCGTGATATTTATCCACAATATCCTGAGGGGTAACGCCTTCTTTTTTGGCTCTTATGGTAATAGGAATTCCGTGCTCATCCGAACCACAGATAAACGCTACATCTTTTCCTAATCTTCTCTGAAATCTTGCGTAAACATCCGCAGGAATATAAACACCTGCCAAATGTCCTATATGAACCGGTCCGTTTGCATAAGGCAAAGCTGCCGTAATCATCTTTCTGTTTGACATTTATAGTAAAGTTTTGACTGCAAAGATAAGGATTATCTCCCGAATTCCACTAACAGTGGAATTCTTAAACGCTATAACCCGATTTCAGGAGTTGAATATGAAATAAAGTTAAACATTTGTTTAACTTTGAGTTAAACTGAACTGTATATTATGTTTAGCATAGTATCGTTTAAAATGTTGAACTTTAGATAATTAATTTATTAAAGTATCGTAATATACATAATTTTATCCTAAATTATATTAATTTTATGATAATTCTATTTTTTTTATAAATTGCAAAACTGGCTTTATGCCAAAATAAAACTGAAAACGAAACTATAAAAATAAGATTGTGAAGAATTTTACAACAGTATTAAAAATAGCGCCTGCTTTTTTACTGGCCAGCACAGTAATGCACGCGCAGACTAAAGACTCTATCACCAATGAGAAGAAAATTGAAGAGGTTGTGCTGATTGGGTATGGTGCTAAAAAGAAGTCTGACCTGACAGGTTCTGTAACTGCGGTTTCTGAAAAGGACTTTAACAAAGGAGCCATTGTTTCTGCAGACCAGCTGATCAATGGTAAAGCTCCTGGGGTAAGAATTACCAATGACGGAGGTTCCCCGGATTCAAAGCCTAATATCAGGATCAGGGGAGGTGCTTCTTTAACTGCAAACAATAATCCGCTTATTGTGATTGATGGTGTTCCTTTGGATTCTTCCAATCCGGCAGGAGTGTCAAATCCATTGTCGTTGGTAAACCCAAATGATATTGAGTCTTTTTCAATATTGAAAGATGCCTCTGCTACTGCCATCTATGGTTCCAGAGCTTCAAACGGGGTTATTATTATCACGACAAAGAAAGGCTCTTCCGGAAAAATGAGAATCAACTATAGTGGGAATATCTCTATAGGTAAAGTAACCAAGACTATTGATGTAATGGATGGTCCTACTTTTGAGAGATTCATGAATGAGTATAATCCGACATATGCCAATATGCTTGGAGTTACAGAAAATGGACAACAGGTGATGTACAATACCAATTGGCAGGACGAGATTTTCAGAACTTCTGTTTCCACTGATCATAACCTGAGTATCAGATCGAACCTGTTTAAATCAATTCCGGCCAGATTTTCATTTGGATATAATAATACACAAGGGATTGTAAAAACAAATGATTATGACAGGTATACAGCCTCTATGAAGTTGAACCCGACTTTATTTGATAATCATTTGAAAATAGATATTAACATCAAGAATATCATTTCCAAGAAGAATACCATTGATGCTGAAGGGGCAATTGGTGGAGCAATTACTGCAGATCCTACAAAACCAATATATAATGCAGACGGAAGTTACTATCAGACCTTTAACGGATATGTAATGACTGGTGCAATAAACCCAGTGGCCGTTCTGATGCAGCGTACAAGACCCGAAGAAGTACAAAAATTTTTAGGAAACATTGAGCTTGATTATAAAATGCACTTTCTGCCAGATTTAAGAGCGGTGGTGAATTTAGGAGCCGAGTCTTCTTATGCGAAAATCCGTGAAGTATATGGTGGAAATGCCTTACAGTCTTATAAACCAGTTTATCAGGGTGATGTTGCTGTAGGAGGTGTTTACAATCCTGGCCTGAACTATGGTGAAGATCAGAATATTTTCAACCGGCTTATGGATGCTTATTTGGCATATAGTAAGAAATTTGATGATAAATTTATTTCAAAATTTGATATTCAGGGAGGATACTCTTATCAGAACTTTGATAATAAAGGAAAGAAGCAGCTGTTTAATATGGATTCTCCAACCGGTATCCGTGAAGAATCACCTTACAGCAAATATGCCAATAACTACAGAAATGTACTGAACATTCAATCATTCTTTGGTAGAGCAAATATTGATATTCAGAATAAATATCTATTTACTTTGAGTTACCGTGCTGACGGTTCATCTCTGTTTCCTTCAGATAAAAGATGGGGCCATTTCCCGGCAGCCGCTTTTGCATGGAAAATCAATGATGAGAAATGGATGGAAAACTCTGGCTTCTCAGAATTAAAGCTAAGATTAGGCTGGGGTAGAACGGGACAGCAGGATATAACAGGATCAGCAGGTTTCTATCCGTATAGCCCGTTATATGAAATTGGGGATATCAGATATTTCTATTTCCCTAGAACGGTTTTAGCCAATGGAACTATTCTGCCAGAATTGTATACAGCTTTGGCTTATAATCCGAACCTGACGTGGGAGAAGACAACAACGTACAATGCCGGGATTGATTTTGGGACCAGAAACAGAAGAATATCAGGATCTATTGAGTATTATCACAGAAAAACTACCGATTTATTGGCACAGGTTCCTTTTCCGTCAGGACAGATGTTGACCAACCAGTTCATTGATAACGTAGGAAGTTTAACAAATAAAGGTTTCGAAGCTTCTCTTAATGCCACACCTGTAAGAACACAGAATCTAAACTGGGATTTAAATGGAAACATAGCATATAATATTGGAAATGTAGACGATTTAAAAGGAAGAGATAAAGTGGCAGCTAATGAATCTTCTCTGGCATTTGCAGGAACCGGTGTGATCTTGGCACAGCATGCTGTTGGGCAGCAGCCGTATTCTGCCTGGGTGTATCAGCAGGTTTATGACAGCGACGGAAGAGTTTTACCTGGCGTCTTTGTAGATAAAAACGGAGACGGAATCATCAATGATGCAGATAAATCCTTTGTTCCTTTAAGACCTAAATGGACATTCGGGTTCGGTACATCTTTAAATTATAAGAATTTTGATTTGACAGCTAGCTTCAGAGGGCAGCTTGGAGGAAAAGTATATTATGCAGCAAGAGTAAACAGAGGATATACGGAAGCTTCTAACCCGGTGAACAGTAATAGTTTGTATAACGTTCTTAATTTCTATGATGGAGCGGCAGATCCAAGATTTACAACAAAAGCAAGCGCAGAGGGATTATCTGATTATAACTTACATGATGCTACATTCCTTCGTTGTGAAAATATTACGTTAGGATATAAATTTGATAACCTGTTTAAAGGGACAACATTAAGAATTTATGGTTCTGTAAACAACGCATTCATTATTACCAATAATTATGTAGGACAGGATCCTGAAAACTTCAATGCGATAGACGCCAACTTCTATCCAAGACCTAGAATATATACATTTGGAGTTAATGTTGATTTTTAAAATTTGATACACAATGAAACTTAATAAATTTAAAATAATACTATTATCATTCGCACTGGTTTCTACAACTTCATGTCTGAATGAATTAAATACAGAACCGGAATATCTTTTGACCTTAGAGCAGCTTCTGGAATCTCAGCCTAATGCCGCAAACGGTCTTTTAGCTAAGGTATACGCATCCTTGTCAATGTCAAGTGCAAAAGGACCTGGAGAGGCAGATATTACCGGAGATGATAAAGGTGAAACCGTATTCCTTAGAGGGATTATCAATCTTGAAGATTTTACCGCTGACGGAATGAAAAACAGATGGGGAGACAATGGATTGGATCAGCTGACTACAACAGCTAACTGGACAGCAGATAATAAGTTCTTCAGATATCTTTTTGACAGAGTATATTATACAGTACCTCAGGCTAATGCATTGATCGATGCTTTTGGAAAAGCGAATATTGATAACAAGGATCAGTACATTAGTGAATTAAGATTTATCAGAGCCTTTTCTTATTTCTATATGATCGATTGTTTTGGGAAAGGGGTAATCGTTACAGAGAAAGATCTTGCCAATCCGGTTCCAAAAGGTCAGGCATCAAGAAAAGAGTTGTTTGACTATGTGGAAAGTGAATTGCTGGCAATCGAACCTACAATAGCAAAGACAACAGAATATGGTCACGTAAACAAAGCAACTGTACAGATGTTGTTGTCAAGATTATATCTTAACGCTCAGGTGTATACAGGTACAGCCAGATGGAATGATGCTGCTGACTATGCTAAAAAAGTCATTGACGAAGGAGGATATTCATTAGACACAAATTATGTTAAAATATTTTCTGCTGATAATAATACTTCATCTGAAATCATTTTCCCATTAATTGCTGACCCTATCGGAACTCAAAGTTACGGGAACTCCACCTATATCATTAATGGTAGCACAGGGGGAAGCCCGTCCACTCTTAATCCTGCTATTCTTGGAATCAAAGGTGATGGATGGGGGGGCCACAGGGCTACAAAAGCATGGTACGGATTATTTGGAAGCAGTCTGACGGATTATAACGGAGGAAGTGCATCTGCAGTAACCAATACTCAGGATCAGAGAGGAAAGCTGTTCTGGCAAACCGGTCATGAATATGAAATGACAGATTATAAAACTTGGACGGACGGCTATCCTTCAACAAAATTCAGAAACCTGAGAACAACAGGAAACTCAGAAGCAACAGATTTCTCAGGTTCAGATTTCCCTGTATTCAGATTGGCGGAAGCGTATCTTACTTATGCGGAATGTGCTTTAAGAGGAGCATCAACTGCTAACCTGGGGCAGGCTTTGACATATATTAATGAGCTGAGAACCAAAAGAACCGCATCTCAGATCACTGCAAGCAACCTTACGCTGGATTTCATTTTAGCAGAAAGAGGAAGAGAGTTTAATCTGGAAGGTCAGAGAAGAACAGATTTGATCAGATTTGAAAAATTTACCGGAGGTTCATATTTATGGCCTTGGAAAGGCGGAGTAAAAGACGGAACTTCAATTTCTGTTAATTACAACGTGTTTCCTATTCCGAATTCAGCTTTGTCAGCGAATCCCAATTTGACTCAGAATCCTGGCTATTAATCTTAAAAACAGAAATTGAAAATGAAACATTTTTTAAAAATATTGACAATAGCCTTTATCGGCCTTTTGGTTATTTCCTGTACAGATGACGATCAGGTAATCCTTAATGAAACAGTCCAAAGTAAAATCTCATCAGATAAAACTGAAGTTATTTTGGATAAAGATAATCAGGATGCTACAGCAATAAGTTTTACCTGGGCAAAATCAACTTTTGATCAACCTATAGTTGCTTCTTCAAAAATTGAATTTGGCATTAAAGGAGAAAACTTTAAGAACAGCAAGACTATAGATGTAGTAACTTCTCCTTATACTATGACCAATAAGCAGCTTAACACACTGGTATTAAGTATGGGAGCAGCCGGAGATCAAGCTAATGAAATAGAAGTAAGATTGAAAACTACAGTGGGATACGGAAATTATTATTCTGATGTAATGACCATTACAGTAACTCCTTATATCTTAGGACCTGTATATAATTATACAGACCTTTACCTGGTTGGTGATGCAACTGCCGGAGGCTGGGACAATTCGGTAACCAATGAAAAGCTTTACCCTCTACAGAAAACGGCGACAGCAGGAATATATTCTTATACCGGATATTTTGCAGCCGGAGGATTTAAGCTTATTCAGAATCCTGGAAGCTGGGATATACAATACGGATTAGGAGCTTCAGCAGGAATGTTGTTAGCGGGAGGAGGATCTTCTAATATTTCAGTGTCGGCAGCAGGATATTATAAACTTTCAGTTGATATAAATACTCTGAAGTATACTCTTACCCCAATGGGTGATCCAACAGTAACATATACTACGATTTCAATGATCGGATCAGCTTCAGGAGACTGGAATACAGATGTAGACTTAGAGGTGTCAACGTTCGATCCTCATATTTGGGTGAAGAAAAAAGTAGTTTTAAATTCAGGAGAATTTAAATTCAGAGTTAATCATGATTGGGGAACTAACTGGGGTGTTGCTAATGAATTTTTTGGAGTAGCAGAATTGAATGGAGGGAATATTCCGGTAAGTGAAGCTTTCAATTATGATGTATATTTCAATGATATTACAAAAGAATTCTCAGTAATTCCGGTATTCTAAAATAATAAAAGTCAAATTGAAAATAAAGCAAAGTGCTGCTTTACCGCAGCACTTTGTCTATTTTTAAAAAGTTAATAAATAGTCATTATGAAGAAAATTACAGTTGGAGCGCTTTTGCTCTCAATGATGTTTGTAGGTGTGAAAGCACAATCTTTAAAATCTCCGGATGGAAAGTTTGAAATGAACTTTCAGCTGAAAGAAGGAGTGCCGTACTATAACCTGAAATACAATGGTGCAGTAGTGGTGGAAGATTCTAAATTGGGATTGAGATTATTTAAAGACACAGCCATAAAATTTGCTTCTGAAATTGCCAAACCAGAAGATGCAAAATACGACCTGAACAACGGTTTTGCAAAGGTAGATGAAAAAAGAGACTCCAAAAACGAGACCTGGCAGCCGGTTCTTGGAGAAAAGAAAAATTATATCAACCATTACAACGAATTGGCGGTAACGCTGAATCAGGCTTCTACAGACAGAAGCATTGTCGTGAAATTCAGACTGTTCAATGATGGTCTTGGGTTCAGATATGAGTTTCCACAGCAAAAGAACCTTAATTATTTCGTAATCAGGGAAGAAGATTCTGAAATTGATTTTCCAACGGATATGAAGGCCTGGTGGATCGTAGCAGATTATGACTCTCAGGAATATCAGTACCAGGAAACAAAAGTTTCTGAAATTCCGGCGAAATGGGACAAAGCATATGATGCCAATGCTTCACAGACTTTGGTGAAAAATGCGGTTCAGTCTCCATTGATGCTTAAAAAAGAAGGAAAAACACCTTTATACATCAATGTTGCAGAAGCGGCAGTATTGGATTATCCGGCTTCACATCTGGAAGTGGATGCGCAGAACTTTAAGTTCAAAACGCATCTGACAGCTGACAGACAGGGAGCAAAAGGATATATACAGACTCCTTCTGTAACCCCTTGGAGAACGATCATTGTTGCACCAAAAGCGGAAGAGGTGATGGATTCCAAAATGATCTTCAACCTGAATGAGCCAACGAAGTATACCGATACTTCTTACATTCATCCTACGAAATACATGGGAGTCTGGTGGGAAATGATCATTGGAAAATCTCAGTGGGCTTATTCAACAGCAGAAAATGTTCATTTAGGAAAAACAGACTTTACCAAACTTACCCCGAACGGAAAACATGCCGCGAACAATACAAAAGTAAAAGAATATATCGATTTCGCTGCTGAAAACGGATTCCAGGGACTGTTGATCGAAGGATGGAATATTGGTTGGGAAGACTGGTTCGGCCACTCTAAAGAATATGTTTTTGATTTCATTACTCCTTACCCGGATTTTGACATCAAAATGCTGAATGATTACGCGCATTCTAAAGGAATCAAGCTGATCATGCACCATGAAACTTCAGGTTCTGCAACGAACTATGAAAGATGGGCAGATAAAGCATTCCAGACTATGAATAAGTATGGATACGATGCTGTGAAAACAGGTTACGTAGGAGATATCATTCCTAGAGGGGAGCACCATTATTCTCAATGGACGATCAACCATTATTACAGAATCGCTGAAAAAGCAAACGATTATAAGATCATGGTCAATTCTCATGAATCTGTACGCCCTACAGGAGAGAGCCGCACTTATCCGAACTATATCTCTGCAGAAGCAGCCCGTGGAACAGAATATGAAGCATTTGGAGGCAACAAGCCGGATCATCAGACCGTACTTCCGTTTACAAGATGGATGGGAGGTTCTATGGATTACACACCGGGAATTTTCCAAACTAAGCTGGACTATTATTTCCCTGGAGATAACCGTTTTGTGAAAACTACTTTGGTAAAGCAGCTCGCATTATACGTAACGATGTATATGCCGCTACAGATGGCAGCTGATCTTCCTGAAAACTATAAAAAGCATATGGATGCTTTCCAGTTTATCAAAGATGTAGCCGCAGATTGGGATGATACGAAGATCTTATCCGCAGAGCCGGGAGACTATGTGATCACTGCCAGAAAAGCAAAAGGAAGTGAAAACTGGTTTGTAGGAGGAATTACTGATGAAAACAAACGAGAGTACACGGTAGATTTCTCATTCCTGGACAAAGGAAAAAAATATGAGGCAACGATCTATGAAGATGGAAAGGATGCTGATTATATCGACAATCCCCAAAGCTATAATATCTACAAGAAAGAAATTACAAGCAAATCAAAAATTAATTTTAAAATGGCAAGAAGCGGTGGTTTCGCCATTTCTATCAGGCCTGTAAAATAAATATTTCTTAACTTTATAATCCTTAAAGGCAAAAGCCTTTAAGGATTTTTTTATGTTCAAATATTCTATTTTCCAATGTTGATGGCAAAAATCTTTAATAAGCAAAATGTATTTCTTCTCCTGCTGATCCTGATGGTATTAATGGCAAAGCTGATCCCGTTTCAGGAATCTTACAACAGGTATTTTAACCTTTCAGCCTTTATAGACTGGGGTATTGCTGGGATCTTTTTACTGTATGGGCTAAAGCTCAATTTAAAGGAAGTTGTAAAAGATATATCCAACTGGAAGCTGCATTTGCTGATCCAGTCCGGAACGTTTATTCTTTTTCCTCTTTTGGTTTTGATCTTTTATCCTTTGGTGAAAGATTCGGAGTATTATACTATCTGGCTGTCCGTATTTTTCCTGGCTGCTCTGCCTTCTACCGTTTCATCATCGGTGGTAATGGTTTCCATTGCGAAAGGAAATGTCACTTCTGCGATCTTTAATGCTTCTGTTTCCGGGCTGATCGGGATTATTATGACCCCTCTTCTGATGAGCTTTTTCTTAACTTCGGATTCAGGCTCGGGAAACCATGGCGAAATTGTACAGCAGCTTTTAATTAAAGTTTTATTGCCCATTATCTTAGGGGTTTTACTGAATCCTGTTTTCAAAAAATGGATCATTAAATACTCAAATATTATTGCAGAATTTGACCGGCTGATTATTTTATTGATTGTTTATGAAAGTTTCTCGACAGCATTTCTCGAAAATATTTTCAGCTCCGTTCCTCCGGTTACCTTTTTGATTCTGGCCTTCAGTGTGGTATTTCTGTTTTTTGCAGTGTATAATATTCTTAAACGGATCTGCTGGAAAATGAAATTCAATGTTCAGGATACAATAACGGTCACATTCTGCGGGTCAAAAAAATCGCTGGTACATGGGAGTCTTTTCCTGTTGGTTTTAAATGTTCCTGATGAGCAGAAAGTATTGTTTTTATTACCGGTAATGGTGTATCATAGCTTTCAGCTGTTTTATGTAAGCTGGCTGGCAGGTAAAATTGCAGAAAAGTCTTTAAAAATCAAGGAATAAAATATATTTCATTATCTTTAAATCTATGAAAGTTATTCTTAAGACCATTGTATTCTCAATGTCAATGAGTTTGCAGGAAAATTATATTCAAAAATAAAATAATTAGATGATTATGAGGAAATTATATTTTGTTATGGCATTGTCAGCAGCTTCTGTCGCTTTTTCACAAAAAACGCTGGAAAGGGTAGAGCCTGCTTTCTGGTGGAAAGGAATGAAAAACCCGGAACTTCAGATCCTTGTCTATGGAAAAGGAATTGCCAGTAATGAAATTACCCTTTCGGATGGTATACAGATTAAAGACCTTCAGAAGGTAGAAAACCCGAACTATGTTTTTATTACGGTCAATACCAATGAGATCAACGTTCCGAAGTTTACCATCAACATTAAAAAAAATAAAAAGAATCTGGGGTCTTACACCTATGAACTTAAACAGCGAAATTCCGGATCAGCAGACCGGGAATCGTATACCTCAAAGGATGTGATGTATCTGATCATGCCGGACCGTTTTGCCAATGGCGACGAAAAGAATGATTCCACTCCGGATTTAACGGAAAAGGCTGATCGCAGCTTACCCAACGGAAGACATGGAGGCGATTTGCGGGGAATCATTAACAACCTTGATTACATCCGGAATCTGGGTGCAACTGCGGTTTGGTTAACGCCTGTAAATGAAGATAACGAAAAAGTCTATTCCTATCACGGATATGCCCAGACCGATCTTTATAAAATAGATTCCCGGTATGGAACCAATGAAGATTACAGGACCCTTTCTCAGGAATTGAATAAAAGAAATATGAAGCTGGTGATGGATTACGTGACCAATCACTGGGGCGTTTCCCACTGGATGATTAAAGACCTTCCTACGAAAGACTGGATCCACTGGTTCAGTGAAGGAGAGAACGGTTTCAAAAGATCCAATTATAAAATAACCTCTCAATTCGATACCAATGCTTCGGAAATTGATAAAAAATACGCATTGGACGGATGGTTTGATACAACAATGCCTGATATTAACCAGAAAAATCCATTGGTTTTAAAATATCTGACCCAGAATGCGATCTGGTGGATAGAATATGCCGAGCTGGGAGGATTCCGTGTAGATACTTATCCTTACAATGACAAAGAAGCCATGGCAAAATGGGCCAAAGCAATTACCGATGAATATCCGAAGTTTAATATTGTAGGAGAAACATGGCTTTCGACTGCGGGGCATATCTCAGCCTGGCAGAAGGATTCTAAAACAGGAGAAGCGGCAGGATATAATTCTAACCTACCGTCTGTAATGGATTTTGTATTATACGGTGAAATGCCTAAAGCCTTTCAGGAAAAACAGGACTGGGGTACCGGAATGAACAGGATCTATGATGCATTCACCAGCGATTTCCTTTACCCGGATACCAATAATCTGTTGGTTTTCTTTGAAAATCATGATACCGAAAGATGGAATGAGATCTTCAATGCAGATCCTAAGGCCTATAAAATGGGACTGACTCTGATTTCAACAGTCCGTGGAATTCCACAGATCTATTACGGTTCAGAAATAGGAATGCGTGGCGATAAGACAAAAGGAGGAGACGCTGATATCCGCAGGGACTTTCCGGGAGGCTGGAAGTCTGATAAGCAGAACGCTTTTAACCCATCAGCACAAACTCCGGAACAAAAAGAATTTTTCCAGTTTACTCAGAAGCTGTTGAACTGGCGAAAAGGAAAGGAGGTGATTCACACCGGAAAAACTAAAAATTTCGTTCCTAAAGATGGAGTATTCACTTATTTCAGATACAATGACAAAGAAAGTATAATGGTAATTCTCAATAATAATGAAAAAGATCAGACCATAGACCTGAAATATTTTGAAGAATCGTTAAAAGGATTTTCCAGAGGGAAGGAAGTTCTTTCAGGAAAGGATTTAAATCTACAGAATACGATAACAATTCCGGCAAAAACTCCGTTTATCATTGAACTTGAAAAATAATGTACCTATGAAAAAATTAATAACTGTTCATACCTTCATCCTTTTTTTATTAGGATTTTCAGTACTCTCAGCACAGTCAAATAAAGTATTTGAAAAAGAAAGAACAGAGATCAGCACCATGCTTGACGGCTTTAATGCAGCAGCTGCAAAAGCAGATTATAATACCTATTTTAATTATTTTGCGAACGAGTCTACTTTCATCGGAACTGATGCCACAGAAGTATGGGATAAAAAAGAATTCATGATCTGGGCAAAACCTCATTTTGATAAAAAAAAGACCTGGAATTTTACCGCTCTTAAAAGAAATATTTATTTCAGTAAAGATGGAAAACTAGCCTGGTTTGATGAACTATTGGATACCCAGATGAAGATCTGCAGAGGGTCAGGGGTTGTAGAGAAAATCAACGGAAGCTGGAAAATAAAGCAATATGTGCTTTCTATGACCGTTCCTAATGATGTAGTGGACAAAGTAGTCGCTGAAAAAGCAGCACTTGAAGATGCCTTGATCCGGAAATTAAAAACAAAATAATCATAAAGACAGCAATGACCAAAAAAATAAAACCGGAACTTTCACTTACTCAGATCATCAATATGAGTATGGGATTCTTAGGAATCCAGATGGCATTTGGATTACAGAATGGAAATGCAAGCCGTATTCTTGCCAATTTAGGAGCTGATGTTCATGAATTATCATGGTTCTGGCTGGTAGCACCTGTTACAGGACTTATCATCCAGCCTATTATCGGGCATATGGGAGATAATACTTGGAGTCCGCTCGGAAGGAGAAAACCTTACTTTCTGATTGGGGCTGTTCTGTGTGCCATAGGGTTGGTGTTACTTCCGAATGCCGCATCTGTAACCCATATGTTTGCTGCCAGTGCACTGTTATTAGCCGTGATTTTCCTTGCCATGATGGATGCTTCTGTGAATATTGCGATGGAGCCATTCAGAGCTCTGGTTGGAGATATGCTGCCAAAGCATCAGGGTACTATAGGGTTTTCTGTTCAGACTATTCTGATAGGAATCGGGGCCGTCTTAGGATCTTATTTGCCGGATTGGCTTACACAGCTTGGAATTTCTAATGAAGCCCCAGAAGGTTTTGTTGCAGATAATGTGATCTATTCTTTCTATGTAGGAGCCGGATTGCTTCTTCTGTCTATCTTGTATACAATTATTACTACCAGGGAATATTCACCACAGGAGTTTGCAGAATTTGAAGAAGATAAAAAAGAAGCTGAAGAACCATCTAAATTTTCAGATATATTTAAAGACTTTGCAAAGATTCCTGCGCAGATGAAAAAACTGGGAATCGTACAGTTCTTTTCATGGTTTGCGTTGTTTACCATGTGGGTTTTTACAACCAGTGCTCTGGCTACCCATCATATGGGCTTATCCCCGGATGATACCCATTCAAAGGCTTTTAATGATGCAGGAGATTTAACCGGTAAGCTTTTCGGAATGTACAACCTGTGGGCCATCCCGTTTGCATTTCTGCTGACACCTATTGCAAAATGGATCGGTAAAAAGCAGACTCACGCTTTAGCTCTTTTGTGTGGAGGATTGGGGCTGATCTCGATGTATTTTATCAAAGATGTGGACCACTTATGGATCTCAATGATTGGATTAGGATTTGCCTGGGCAAGTATCCTGGCTATGCCTTACGCTATGCTGATTGAAGTGATCCCGCAAAAGAAAATGGGAGTTTATATGGGGATATTCAACTTCTTTATTGTGATTCCCCAGATCATCAATGGTCTGTTTGGAGGACCTATTGTAAGCGGTGTTTTCGGTAAGCAAGCTATGGATTACGTAGTAGTAGGAGGTGTTTGTATGTTGATTGGAGCGGTAGTCACCATGATCTTTGTTAAGTCAGAGGATGAAACGCCTAAGGAGATAGAAGAGGAGATTAAGCAGGTACACTTTTAGAAGTTGCGCTGTAAATTTGAACTTAGATCTGAATCAGTTAACGACAATATGAAAATGCTATAATGTAAAAATTAATAGGAGCGGGCTTTAGCCCGCTTTTCTTTTAATGTTGATTGTTGTTGCCTTTATCCAAAACTTACTCTTATTCCTACTACATCTTGTAATAATTTACCTTCCGTATTTAGCTATCTTCTCCATCTTAGCCTTCTCAGCTTCCTTTGCTTTCTTAGCCTTTATACCCAACACAATATCCTTTCTTACCCTATATCAACTTTTTTAATCCCCATTAGATGTACATTTGTACCATAAATAATCACAAAAATGAAAACAGTATATCATAAAGCAGATTCAAGAGGCCATGCCAACCATGGGTGGTTAAATTCTTACCATACCTTTAGTTTTGCCAATTATCAAAACAACGACAGAACGAATTTCGGGGTATTGAGAGTATTGAACGATGATACCGTTTCTCAGGGAATGGGATTCGGAACACATCCGCACAGGAATATGGAAATTATTTCCATTCCTTTAGAAGGAGATCTGGAACATAAAGATTCTATGGGAACTACAGCGGTGATCAGAAAAGGAGAAATCCAGGTGATGAGTGCAGGAACCGGTGTTAAGCACAGCGAATACAATAAAAATAAAGATGAAGAGGTGAAATTTCTCCAGATCTGGGTTTTCCCGAGAGAATTGGATGTTGAGCCGCGATACGATCAGAAAAGCATCAAAGAAGGAGAAAAGATCAATGGATTTCAGCAGATCTTATCTCCCAATAAAAATGATGATGGGGTTTGGATCCATCAGGATGCATGGTTTAATCTGGCTAATTTCAAGAAAGGAAATGGTAAAAACTATATGCTCAACAAAAAAGGAAACGGAGTCTATGCCTTTGTTCTGAAAGGAAGTGCAAAAGTAGGAGACCGTATTCTCAATGAAAGAGACGGGTTGGGAATATGGGACACCCAAAGCTTTAATATTGAAGCAGTGGAAGACACTGAAATATTATTGATGGAAGTACCCATGGAATTGCCGTCATATCTTAAATAAAAAACTAAATTTGTATCCTTAAATGTAACCTACAATGTGATCTTCATTAGCGGAATACCCCTTATAGAATGATTGCAGTTAATAAAAAAATAAATATCTACGTATGAAAATTTTAGCAATAGCAGGAAGTAACTCAGAAGCTTCAATGAACAAGCAGTTGGTAGCCTATGCATCTACATTATTTGAAAATGCAGAAGCAGAAGTAGTGGATCTGAATCCTTTCGAAATGCCGATCTATAAACATGAAAGAGAATTAGCAGGAGGGGTTCCTCAGGAAGCACGTGACTTCGCAGCTAAGATTGATGCAGCCAATGTATTGTTGGTTTCCCTTCCGGAGCATAACGGAACTTACTCTACAGCATTCAAAAATGTATTCGACTGGGTATCCAGAATCAAGGACAGAACCGTTTGGAATGAAGTGCCAATGCTATTGATGTCTACATCTCCCGGAGGGAGAGGCGGAGCAGGAGTTTTGGAAGCAGCGTCGAAGCGTTTCCCTTCTCACGGAGGAAATGTGGTAGAAACTTTTTCCCTTCCTTTCTTTAATGATAACTTTGACAAAGCAGCTCAGAAAATTTCTAATGAAGAGAAAAACAGTGAATTGAAGGAGAAAATTAAGAAGATTGCGGCTATTGAAACCATCCTTGAAAAATAGAATTTGAATATTCATTTAAAATTACTATTTTTGCAAAAAGAAAAGAGATGAAAATTCAGACCTCCTATAAACAATGTTTTTCTCATAAAGGGAAAGTTGTGGGCTCTGAAATTCTGAGATAAAATAACGGCCGATAATCTGAAAAGATTGTCGGCTTTTTTGTTTTCTAAATCGAGTATTAAAAGTAAATATGTAATGTATCAATTTATCAATGTACTGGTCTAACAATTCAACTCATTGTTATATTAATTAGATTGTTACATTGCTAGATTATTATAAATTATTAAACATGAGCAACACTTACAAATCAGCAGGAGTAGACAAAGAAGAAGGATACAAAACGGTTGACAAGATCAAAAAAGCGGTCGGTGAAACCCACAATTCCAACGTATTGAATCATTTGGGAAGTTTTGGTGCTTTCTATGAGATCGGAGGATACAAAAATCCGGTTCTTGTTTCAGGAACGGATGGAGTAGGAACAAAGCTGAAGGTAGCTTTGGATACTAAAAAATATGACTCTATCGGTATAGACTGTTTTGCAATGTGTGCCAATGATATTCTTTGCCATGGAGCCAAGCCTCTGTTTTTCTTAGATTATCTGGCTTGCGGAAAGCTTGATTCTGAAATCGCGGCTGAAATCGTTTTAGGAATGGTGAATGCTTGTAAAGATAACAACTGTGCGCTGATTGGTGGTGAAACTGCAGAAATGCCGGGAATGTACCAGCCGGGAGATTATGATGTGGCAGGATTTTGTGTGGGAATTGTAGAAAAAGACCAGATCATTGACGGTTCCAGGATCAAGGCAGGTAACAAAATTATTGCATTGCCAAGCTCTGGGTTCCACTCAAACGGATTCTCTTTAGTAAGAAAAGTATTCCCGGACTTCGAAGAGGAGTTTGAAGGAAAGCCTTTATACGAAACCCTATTAGTACCTACAAGACTATATTATAAAGATATTCATAAAGTATTGGAAGAAGTGGCAGTAAGCGGAATCGCTCACATTACAGGAGGAGGTCTTTATGAGAATGTTCCAAGGATCATCCCTGAAGGACTTTGTGCTTCTATAGACGGATCTAAGATCAGAATTCCTGGTGTTATGCTTGAGTTGGAGAAAAGAGGTGGTGTAGCCCGTGAAGAAATGTACGGTACTTTCAATATGGGAGTAGGTATGGTCATCGTTGTAGATGCTGAACATGCTGAAAAAGTATTACACCTTTTGGATGATGCTTACGAAATCGGTGAGATCACGGAAGGAGCGGAGAAAATAAACTTAACTGTATAAATGTATTAACGTAAAATGTATTCATGATGTTGGAAGTCATTAATACATGAATACATTTTACCTTTTACAAAAAATATGAAGAACATCGTTGTACTCGTATCCGGTTCAGGAACCAATCTGCAGAGGATCATTGATACTATTGAGGCCGGAGAAATTCAGAATGCAAAAGTAGCTTTGGTAATCGCTGACAGAGAATGCTATGGATTGGAAAGAGCGAAGAACCATAATATAGAAAACATTCTGATTCCAAGAGGGAAGAATTTCAGCAGTGAATTGGCGAAAGTAATTCCGGCAGATACGGATCTGATCGTACTGGCAGGATTCCTATCCATTTTAAAACCTGAGTTCTGTGAAAAATGGAATGGGAAAATTATCAATATTCATCCTGCATTGCTTCCGAAGTTCGGAGGAAAAGGAATGTGGGGAATGAATGTTCACAACGCCGTGATTGAAGCTAAAGAAAAAGAGAGTGGAGCAACGGTACATTTTGTAACTCCAGGCATTGATGAAGGAGAAGCTATTCTTCAGAAATCTTTTGAAGTGACCGCTGATGATACTCCTGAAACCTTGGCACAGAAAGTTCACCAGATCGAATATGAGATATTTCCTTTAGCGATCAGTAAGGTCCTGGGAAATTAATAAATATAACAATGTACCAGTGTAACAGTTTACCAATGCTAAAGGTATTGTTACATTGCTAGATTGATACATTGTTACATTAATAAAAAAATCTAAGTAAAATAAAAGTAAGCCCGGAGGTGAAAGACCCGGAGACAGTTTGAAATAGCTGTGAAAAGTAAAAAATTGAAAGTAAAATGAGTAAAAAGAGAGTTTTAATCAGTGTTTCTGACAAGAGCGGATTAACAGAATTTGCACAGTTTTTAGAAGCTCAGAATTATGAGCTGATCTCCACAGGAGGAACGTTCAAACATTTGAAAGACGCTGGTTTAAATCCTATTCAGATTGATGAGGTAACCGATTTCCCTGAAATGCTGGACGGAAGAGTGAAAACATTGCACCCTAAAGTTCACGGAGGACTTTTAGCTGTTCGTGCTAATGAGGAACATATGAAAACAGTTCAGGAGCACGGCATTGGTCTGATCGACATGGTGATCGTAAACCTTTATCCTTTCTTCGAAAACGTGAACAAAGACATTTCTTTACATGAGAAAGTTGAGTTTATCGATATCGGCGGACCGTCAATGCTACGTTCTGCAGCGAAAAACTTTGACTCTGTTACCGTAATTACAGACGTAGAAGATTATACAACAGTAAGGCTGGAAATGGAGCAAAACGGAGATACGTATATCGAAACCCGTAAAAAGCTTGCAGGAAAGGTATTCAATCTTACATCAGCTTATGATGCTGCTATTTCAAGAATGCTTTTAGATGAAGAATACCCGACGTACTTAAATGCTTCTTACAAAAAGGTTTCTGACCTTAGATATGGTGAAAACCCTCACCAGACAGCGGCTTACTACGTTTCTACTTTTGAGAACGGTGCAATGAAAGATTTCGAGCAGCTTGGAGGTAAAGAGCTTTCTTTCAACAACCTTCGTGATATGGACCTTTGCTGGAAAGTAGTCAATGAGTTCAAAGAAGAAATGGCTTGTTGTGCCGTAAAGCACTCTACCCCTTGCGGTGTGGCAATTGGAACTTCAGCTTTGGAAACCTACCAGAAAACTTTCGAATGTGATCCGGTTTCCATCTTTGGCGGAATTGTTGCAATGAACTATAAAATTGATGCAGCAACAGCTGAAGAACTGAATAAGACATTCCTTGAGATCGTAATGGCTCCGGAATTCGATGAAGAAGCGCTGGAAATTTTAAGAAAAAAGAAGAACTTGAGAATCATTAAGATCGTAAACCCTGTTTCTGACAAACAGACCTGGGTGAAGGTTGACGGTGGTATTCTGGTTCAGGATAACGATACTCATTTCTCTGACGATATCAAAGTGGTTACGGAAGTACAGCCTACGGAAGAGCAGAAAAAAGCATTGCTTTTCTCTCAGAGAGTTGTGAAGTATGTGAAGTCAAACGCAATTGTTGTTTCCAACGGGATCCAGGCATTTGGTATCGGGGGCGGACAGGTCAACAGAATCTGGGCAACACAGCAGGCTATCGAAAGAGCAAAAGAAAAATTCTCCGGAGATCTGGTATTGGCTTCAGACGCTTTTTTCCCTTTCCGTGATGTAGTAGATTTCTGTGCTCAGGAAGGTATCAAGGCAATTATCCAGCCGGGTGGAAGTGTAAAAGATCAGGACAGTATAGAGGCTGCAAATGAGCATGGTATACCAATGATGTTTACAGGAGTGAGACACTTTTTCCACTAATTAAAATAGAATTAAAAAATAATCAGGGATTGTATTTTTAGCATTCAAAATTATATATTTGTAAAATAAGACTAGATAATAAATAAAGTATGAGAATATTAATCATAGGTGAAGGCGGTAGAGAATCTGCTTTAGCGGCAAAGCTTCAGAATGATTCCAGAATTACTAAAATGTTTTTTGCCAACGGGAATGCTACTACCGATGCAATAGGGAAAAATGTTCATTTATCAGAAATCAAAGAACTTAGAGATTTCGCTATTAAAGAAAAGGTTGATCTTACGATCGTAGGTCCGGAAGCTCCGTTGGTAGCTGGTTTGAAGGACGAATTTAAGAAACACGATCTTAAAGTTTTTGGCCCTACCCAGAAAGTGGCAAGTCTTGAAGGAAGTAAAGCTTTCTCTAAGAAATTTATGCAGACCTATGATATCAAAACAGCGAAAGCTGTGGTATTTGATTCCTATAACGAAGCTAAAGAATATGTGCAGACACAGCCATATCCTTTAGTGATCAAGGCAAGTGGTTTGGCAGGTGGAAAAGGTGTTGTTATCTGTGACAACCTTGAAGAAGCTGAAGCTACCATCCATGATTTCATGATCAGAAGAATTTATGGTGATGCCGGTATCCGTTTAGTTATCGAAGAATATTTACAAGGTTTTGAAGCTTCTATCATTGCTTTCTCTAATGGTGAAAAACTTTTCCCTTGTGTAGCGGCAAAAGATTATAAAAAAGCAGGAAACGGAGATACGGGACCGAATACAGGAGGTATGGGTTCAGTAGCACCAAGCCCGGAGTTTACTCAGGAGCACTATGCGGATTTTGAGAAAAATATCCTGGAACCTACCATTAAAGGTCTTAAAGCTGAAGGTTTCGGATTCAAAGGAATCATCTTCTTCGGATTGATGGTAACGAAAAACGGAGCTTATCTTCTTGAATACAACATGAGATTCGGAGACCCTGAAACTCAGGTACTGATGGCCCTTATGGAAAACAATCTTCTGGATGTGATCCAGGATTGTATGGAAGGAAGAGACATTGAGCTTACATTCAAGGACGAAAAAGCGGTTTGTCTTGTAATGTGCTCAGGAGGTTATCCGAGAAACATAGAAACAGGCTTTGAAATTACAGGAGAAGACAAATTAAAGCATAGCAAACTATTATATGCCGGTGCTGTCAGAAGAGGTGACAAAGTAGTTTCCAATGGCGGTAGAGTACTGAACATTGTGGCTACGGGAGCTACCTATGAAGAGGCCCGCAAAAAAGTTTACGAAGACGCAGGTCACGTACATTTCGATTACGGCTTCTACAGAGAAGACATCGGAAAGTTTTAATAAAAATCACGAAAAAAGATTTGGAGACATTCCAAGTCTTTTTTTGTAAGACAGTTAATATATAAAGAAGTTAGAACTTAGAGGCTAGAAGTTAGCTGCTAGAGGTGGATACTAGACCTGTTTTCCAAGCCAGAAGCTATTTGCCAGCGGCCAAGAGCTCTATCATTTATTAATCATCATTTATCAATCATCAAAAATGAACAACGGTATTATTATTTTAGATTTCGGATCCCAGTACAACCAGCTTATCGGAAGAAGAATCCGTGAGATGGGAGTATATTCTGAAATCTTACCTTACAATACACCATTACAAGATATTTTAGCAAAACAGCCAAAAGGGATTATCCTTTCCGGAGGACCAAGCTCTGTGAATGCGGAAAACGCCCACCTGGTAGAAAAAGCATTATATGAACAGGGAGTTCCTGTGTTGGGGATTTGCTACGGAATGCAGATGACGGCCCACCTTTTAGGAGGAAAAGTAAACAAGGGAGAAAAAGGAGAATACGGAAAGGCTAACCTTGAAATCGTTAAAGAAAGCTCTTTATTAAAGGGAGTTACTCAGAACTCTGTCGTGTGGATGAGCCACTTTGACGAAGTAGGGGAATTACCTGCAGGTTTTGAATTGAATGCAAAATCAGGCGTAATTGCTTCTATCTCTAATGAAGACAGTAAAATCTACTGTGTTCAGTTTCACCCGGAAGTTTCCCATACTGAAGAAGGAGGGAAAATGCTTGAAAACTTCGTGTTCGGAATCTGTAATGCAGACAGAAACTGGAAGCTGACGAATTATATTGACAGAACCGTTGAAGAAATCCGTGAGAAAGTAGGAGACAATAAAGTGATCCTTGGGCTTTCAGGAGGAGTAGACTCTTCTGTCGCGGCAGTTCTGATCCATAAGGCAATTGGTGACCAGCTGACTTGTATCTTTGTAGATACGGGATTATTGAGAAAGGATGAAGGTAAAAAAGTCATGGATCAATATGGAGAGCATTTCCATATGAACATTAAAATGGTTGACGCTAAAGAAAGATTCCTTTCAAAATTAGCAGGAGTAGACGATCCTGAAGCTAAGAGAAAGATCATCGGAAACGAATTTATCCATGTTTTTGATGAAGAGTCCCATAAAATTGAAGGCGCTAAGTTTTTGGCTCAGGGAACTATCTATCCTGACGTGATCGAAAGCCAGTCTGTAAACGGACCGTCTGCGGTGATCAAGTCTCACCACAATGTTGGAGGACTTCCTGAAGATATGGAATTTGAACTGTTAGAGCCACTAAGAGAGCTTTTCAAGGATGAAGTAAGAAAAGTAGGCGAAGAATTAGGTATTCCTCACCACTTGGTATACAGGCACCCTTTTCCGGGACCTGGATTAGGAATCAGGGTATTGGGAGCTGTAGATGCTGAAAAAGTAAGAATCCTTCAGGAAGCTGATGATATCTTCATCGAAGAATTATATAAAAATGACCTTTACGAAAAAGTATCTCAGGCATTCGTAGTCCTTCTTCCGGTAAAATCTGTAGGAGTAATGGGAGACGAAAGAACTTATGAATACACCGCTGTAGTACGTTCTGCCAATACCATAGACTTTATGACAGCAACATGGAGCAGACTTCCTTATGAGTTCTTGGATACTGTTTCCAGCAGAATCATCAACGAAGTAAGAGGAATCAACAGAGTCGCTTATGATATTTCAAGCAAACCGCCTGCAACCATTGAGTGGGAATAATTTTGACTTGAATTTAGAATATAAATCCTGCCCGCTTTGGGTGGGATTTTTTTGTTTATATTGGAAATTTTGTTTCTAAAAACTTTAATGCTTTTATACCAATTTCTGTTTTCTGCAAACAAGAACGGTGAATCCCCTCATCATTAAATAGGTAAAACTTATTATTCTTATCCGAAGTAAAAGATGGAAATAAAACAACATCTTGTCCTTTGTTTAAAGTTTTTTTACAAATAGGATATTCACTTTGATTCAGAAAAATTATTGCCACTTCTAATTGATATTTTGGCTAATGTTTTGCTTAGTAATTGCCTGTTAATACAATTTTTCCCTAAATTTAAGTAAAATTACATCAAATGCAAATAGAAACAAGGAACCTGACCCTTCAGGATTATGATGAACTGGCACAAACGATGAAACGGGCCTATCCGCAAATGTCGGAATCCATTTGGTCTAAAAAAAGTATTGAAAAACTGACAAGAATATTTCCCAATGGACAGATCTGTATTATAGTAGATGGAAAACTGGCTGCTGTGGCTCTTTCTATTATAGTAAACTATGAAGAATTCGGGGATGACCATACCTATAGTGATATTACAGGAAATTATACGTTCAATACCCATTCCTCTACAGGAAATGTTCTGTATGGGATAGAAGTTTTCGTAGATCCTGAATTTCGTGAGCTACGCCTTGGAAGAAGGCTTTATGATACACGCAAAGAACTGTGCGAATTATTAAACTTAAAATCCATTATTCTGGGCGGAAGAATTCCGAACTATCACAAATACAGCCATGAGCTCTCTCCAAGAGAATATATTCGGAAAGTAAGAGATAAAGAGATCTATGATCCTGTATTGTCTTTCCAGCTTTCCAATAATTTTCTTCCGATCAGAGTTCTGAAAAAATACCTTCCCGAAGATGAGGCTTCCAGAGAAAATGCCGTCCTTTTGCAATGGAATAATATTTACTACAGCAAACGGCCCAATACCATGCAGGACAGCATTATCCGTCTTGGCCTGGTACAATGGCAGATGAGGACTTTCAAAGATATAGAGGTCTTTTATGAGCAGGTAGAGTTTTTTGTCAATGTAATGGGAGATTATAAATCAGACTTCGTGCTGTTTCCGGAACTCTTTAATACTCCTTTGCTGGCTCCTTTTAATAAACTTTCAGAGCGTGATAGTATGATAGAGCTGGCAAAACTGACCGAACAGATCAAAGAAAAAATTTCAGAGCTGGCCATCAGTTACAACGTGAATATTATTTCAGGAAGTATGCCTGTTTTTGAAAACAATGATCTGTACAATGTGAGCTATCTTCTTCACCGTGACGGACGTATAGATGAGTACCGGAAGATCCACATTACTCCGAACGAAAAAAGATATTACGGAATGAAAGGAGGCAATGAAATAAAAGTCTTTGATACTGATTGCGGGAAAATAGGACTTGTGATCTGTTATGATGTAGAATTCCCGGAATTACCCAGAATTTTAGCTGATCAGGGAATGAAGATTCTGTTTGTTCCTTATCTTACAGATACCCAGAATGCTTATATGAGAGTACGTCACTGTGCCGCCGCAAGAGCGATAGAAAATGAATGTTATGTCGCCATTGCCGGCTGTGTGGGGAACCTCCCGAAGGTTAATAATATGGATATCCAGTTCGGGCAGGCTGCCGTATTTACTCCTTCCGATTTTGCCTTTCCGTCCAATGCGGTAAAAGGAGAGGCTACCCCTAATACCGAAATGACTTTAATTGTAGATGTAGATTTGAACCTATTGAAAGATCTGCACCATAACGGCTCTGTTCAGGTGATGAAAGACCGCAGAAAGGATTTGTATGAAACCTACCTTAAATAACAAAACAGAATGCATTTGCATTCTGTTTTTTATTGTTACCTAAAATTTAATTTAAAATAAATTACATGTACTGTGGGCATACTACCGCAGGACATATCAGTTTCGGGCATCTTGGTCTTCCGTCAGTAGGGCAGCATTGGTTTGAACAGTTTCCAATGATGATCCCGTTTCCTGAAATACTTTTTAATTGCTCTCTTGAAAGTTTGCTGTTACGTAAATTTTTCATGATGTAATATTTTTGTTTGTTTTAATGTTTGTACGGTGTAAATATAGAAAAATATATTATATGTTGTTAATAATGTAATGTTTTTATTATTATGTTTGGGTGTAATGGTGTAATATGTTGATTTTGTATTAAGGTTGTTAATGGCTTACATACGAGTTAAAAGGCTCCCGGCATAAAAATAGCATTAGGAACACTTTTTGGAGTAAATTGCACCTACTATTGATATATTATGTTTGACAAGCAACAAAGAAAACTGAAAAGATCTGCCAGGCTGATTTCCGTATTAAGCAAATACGGTTTTAAAGATCTGTTGGCAAGAATGAACGGAGGAAATAAACAGGAAGAGGCGTCCGGGAATTCTGATGAAGTTATTTCAAAAGGGACGGTTTATGAAAGGATCAGGCTGGCTCTGGAAGAACTGGGGCCTACCTTTGTAAAGCTTGGGCAGACATTCAGCAACCGGGAAGACCTTTTGCCACCGGAATTGATCCAGGAGCTGCAGAAGCTTCAGGATAAGGTGGATATGGTAGATATGAATGTAGAAGAAGCGCTGGAAAATGAATTCAATATTTCTGTGAAAGACCATTTCCGGGAAATTCAGAAAGAACCTTTGGCTACCGCTTCCATTGCACAGGTATATAAAGCTGTGTTAAAAGACGGAAGTCCTGTAATCCTGAAGCTCAGAAAACCGGATGTACAGTCTGTCATTGAAGACGACCTGCTTTTGATCAAGGATATTGAAAGGCTGATATCTGCTTATTCGGAAATAGGAGAGAAGCTTAATCTGAAACAGGCCATTTCCACTTTTGAAAAATCCCTGCTGGAAGAGGTTTCCCTGATCAATGAGAAGAATAATATCCAGCAGTTCCGTCTCAATTTTAAAAACAATAAAGAAACTTATGTTCCTAAAGTGTACGATGAGTTTTCCAACAACAATATTCTCTGTATGGAATTCATCGATGGAATAAAGGTAACGGATAAGTCTGTTCTTCTCGCCAATGATATTGACCCGGTAAAAGTTTCCGAAACCGGATTAAGGCTCTTTGTCTCTCAGATTTTAGATTATGGATTCTTCCATGCTGATCCGCATGCAGGAAATATTCTGGTAAAAAAAGACGGAAAAATTGTTTTCATTGACTTTGGGGCAGTAGGAAAAATCCAGCCTAATGATAAGGAGATCCTTGAAAACCTGATTGTAAGCTTTGTGGCGAAAAACCCGCATAAAATCGTCCGTTATCTCAAAAAAATGGCGGTAAGCTATGAAATTCCTGATGAAAGAAGATTTGAGAATGATGTGGAAGATATTCTGAACTTTGTGCATAGCTCGTCCCTGCAGGAAATCAACGTCCAGGTCATCATCAACAAAATGAAAGATATTTTAAAGGACAACAGACTTTATATGCCGGATTATTTCTATCTTTTATTCAAAGGAATCAGCCTGATAGAAGGAGTCGGCAGAAATATCAACCCTGACCTGGATATTGTAAAAAGTCTTCATCCCTATACCAAAAAGATCTTCACCAGAAAAATCAGTCCGAAAAACCTTTTAAAAACAGGGATGGACAGAATGATGAATTTCACAGATAATGTGGATGAAATCCCGAAAGAACTTCGTTCGGTTCTTCAAAAGCTGGATGAAAATAAGTTTACCGTTTCCAGTGAGATCAAAAATATAGAAAAAACGAACCAGCTGATTAAATCCAGCGTAACCAATTTGATCTTAGCGATGATCCTGGGAGCCAATATCATTGCGACAGCGATCGTATTTGTTTCAGAATCAGGACCTAGAATAGGAGAGTTGTCTCTGGTTGCTGTTTTAGGCTTTATTTTTTCAGTAATTTTAGTTTTAATACTTTTGTTGAGGGTGACGAGAAAGTGATGGGAGTTAGAAGTTAGAAGTTAGAAGTTAGAAGTTAGAAGTTAGCGGCGCAGGTTGAAAGGGAACTATATGATGCTATAATTTGTCTCCACATAATTTATAACTTCTAACCTGAAATCCCCACGCACATCAATTCAACAGATATAATCATGAAAAAACTGATCATAACAACTTCAATGTTCTGCTGCACGCTTATTATGGCGCAGGAAGGAAGTGAAGAGAAAATCCAGGGAGATTTTGACGGAAACGGTTCAAAAGAATATGCCTATACAAAAGTCAGTGATTGTGGTGATGAATGTGAAGGGAAATGTGAAACCACCATTTATTTTAGCGATAAAAATATAAAGCCTTTCATTATCTCACCAGCCAAAGGCGGAACTTTATATAACCTGGGAGACCTCAATAATGACGGTAAGGATGATATAGGCTTTTATCCCAATTGGTGCACCAGTTGCTGGCATCCTTTCCATGTGTATACCTCCAATAAAACAGGATGGAAACCACTGGTTTCTCCTATTTCCACCCATTGTAATCAGTGGGAAGAAGACAAATTTCCAATTAAAAAGGACCCGGAAAAGAAAGGAAATGTCATTATCACGACCAGCCAATGGAAAGATGATGATATTAAAATCAGCAGCAAAAGCGTAAAGATCAATTAAAAAGGAATTACCAATTTCAGCGTTGAGAATATAAAGTTGAGTGTACAGTTCTCTCCCCGATATCTCTAGTCTAGTTTCTTGATTCTTGGTTCTTGATTCTTATATCCTAAAGAATTCACCATTCACTTGCGAAGCAAAATTCACTATTGGCTAACCTCTGATTTCTAACTTCTAATTAAATACCTATCTTTGCAAAATGGAAAAACTCACTTTTGCAGATTTTGACCTGCCGGTTAAAATTCTTGATGTTTTAGCGGATATGGAATTATTTGAGCCTACCCCTATTCAGGAGAAGAGCTTGAAACCTATCCTTTCCGGAAGAGATGTAATGGGAATTGCACAGACAGGAACCGGAAAAACATTAGCTTATCTTTTGCCCGTACTGAAAACCTGGAAATACAGCAAGACAGGAAATCCAACTGTTTTGGTGCTTGTTCCTACAAGAGAGCTGGTGGTACAGGTAACGGAAATCATTGAGAAACTGACAGAAAATATTACTGCAAGAGTCATTGGAATATATGGTGGAAAAAATATCAACACTCAAAAGCTGCTGTTCAACGATGGCTGTGATATCCTGGTGGGAACTCCGGGAAGGGTGATGGACCTTTCCATCGATAATGCTATTTCCCTGAAAGAAGTTCAGAAGCTGATCATTGATGAGTTTGATGAAATGCTTAACTTAGGTTTCAGACCACAGCTTACCCATATTTTTGAAATGATGAAAGAGAAGAGACAGAATATTCTTTTCTCTGCAACCATGACAGAGGCGGTGGATGAAATGCTGGATGAATATTTTGCCAGTCCGGTGGAAATTTCATTGGCAAGATCCGGAACACCGCTTGAAAAAATTGAGCAGACTGCTTATAAAGTTGAAAATTTCAATACAAAGATCAATTTACTGGAAAACTTATTGAAGAATGATAAGGATATGTCCAAAGTATTGATCTTCAATAACAATAAAAAGCATGCTGATCTGCTCTTTACCAAGATCGATGAGCTTTTCCCTGAGCAGTTCGATGTGATACACTCCAATAAATCTCAAAACTACAGGCTTAAGGCGATGAAGAGATTTGAAAATGAAGAGATCAGAGGACTGATTACGACAGATGTAATGGCCAGAGGTCTTGACATTTCAAATATTACCCATGTGATCAATTTTGAGACACCGGATATTCCGGAACAGTATATTCACAGGATCGGTAGAACAGGTAGAGCGGACAAGGAAGGGAAAGCCGTCACTTTTGTAACGAAAAAAGAAGAACCTTTGATTCTTAATATCGAACTGTTGATGGATAAGGATTTAAAGTTCAATAACTTCCCTGAAGGCGTTAAGATCAATCCTAATAAAATTGCCTCTGAGAAAGATGAAGTGGTCATGAAAAACCCTGCGCAGGTAAAACTGAATGAAGGCGGGAGCGCTTTCCACGAGAAAAAGGCAAAAAATACAAAAGAAAACTGGGGTGGACCTTCAAAAAGAAAAGCACCTAAGAAATTCGGGGCCAACAGAGCTCAGCAGAAAGCAAAATCTAAATCAAAGAGAAAGAAATAATCATTATAAAGCACTCTTAAAGCAGGACGTAATTCCTGCTTTTTTATGTATATTAGCCTATGTATTTGAAAAATAATGATTTATAATTGATTGTAATATGGGCAGGTACTTTTTTATAATTTTTCTTATTGCATTAGGAAACAAAGTCTTTGGACAGGAAGAAGCTTTAAAAGTGAATCATATTTATTTTGTACTGGATTCTGTTTCCTTTAACGAAATCAGGGGCAGTAAGCAATTGGCGAAATGGAGCAGTCTGGATAAAGGGCTTCCTGATTTTCTGCCGATAGATCAGCAAAGTACTACATTATATTTACGTGGAAAATCGACATATATTGAAGTAATGGGACCTGATAACAGATTCGGGGAAAAAGTAGGATCTGTAGGAATCGGCTTTTCCTGGGATACGCCGGGAGCATTTTCTGATGATATAGGGAAAAAATTAAAAACCAATGATCTTACATTCAGCAGAAATAATGCGATGTGGAATTTTGCAGGGGAAGAAGTGCTGTGGTATTCTGCTTATTATACTGCTTTAGAAGGAAGTATAGCCACATGGTATGCTTTTTATAACCCTGAATTTTTAACCCAGTTATACCATAAAAAGTATCCGTTCTTTACAAGGGAAGCTTTTCTGGAAAAAGCATTTGATCAAAAAAGAGAAGTTACCGATCTCTCAGCCATCGTTCTGGAATGTACTGCTGAAGATTATCATAAGCTGGCGAAAGAGCTGGACAGCTTTGGGATAATACCTATCACCCAACTTAAAGACTCTTCTGTTTTTCAGATAGGTTCGGTCCGGCTTACCATTATCCTGGCTCAAAATAAAATATCTGGCATAAAAGAACTACGGTTAAAAACAAAAAACAAATTGAATAAAAGCTTCAAATTGGGAAAAGTAAATTTCAGGAATAGTGATAAGGAGCTGATAATGACATTCAATTGATCTCATCAAAAGGACCTTCTAAACAGTTTGTAAAAATAAAGCCCTTCAAATGAGGGCTCTATAGATTATTTCAAATAAGGGTAGATCACTTTTTTCCAGATCTGATATCCTTCCGGCTTAAAGTGAAGCATATCTTCCACAAAAATATCTCTTCTTACATTCCCATTGGCATCCTGCATGGCCTTAGTCACATCAATAAATTCCGCATTGGCTTCCTTTTTCATAAAAGCAGCGATCTTTTTATTGGGGATCTTCATTTGCGGCCAGATAACTTCTCTGCTCGGAGAGTACTTGATCGAGATATAGTCAACCTCAATATCAGGAAATCGCTCACGTATTTTCTTGTAAAAGGCTTTGTATCTGTTGACCACTTCCTGTGCTTTCAATTGATGATTATCAGCAAAATCATTTTCACCACAGTAAATGATGATCTGCTTAGGTTGATAAGGAGCTAAAAGATCATCCGCAAAATAATTAAGATCTGTAAGCCTTGAACCTCCGAATCCTCTGTTGATAATCACTTTATCAGGAAAGTAATCAGCAACATCCGTCCATCTGGTGAAGGATGAGCTTCCAATAAATAAAATGGCATCTTTCGGCGGAGGAGTTTCCTGATCTGCTTTTTTGAAATTTTGTATGTCCTGCCAGAACATTGGCTTTTTTTCCTGTGAAAAAGAAAAGGTAAAACATAGCAATAAAAATACTGTAAGGATCTTCTTCATTATAATCAAATTTTAAGGGTAATCCGTTGTACGATTCTGTATCCAAAAAGAAAGGTCATTCATTGGCTGAAATCAGTAGATTATTTTTATCATAAAACTCTTACAAATGAATACCTGAAAGCAAATTACGGAATAATTTTGGTAATTGTAAGAAAAATATCAAAGAAAATTATTAATCTCGTGGCTATGCATTCCTGAAATCCTTGGCTTGGTAGCTAATTTATTTGGAATGTTTGATTTTAAGTTAAAATAACTAAAATTTAGAGCTTCTGTAAATAGAATTTATATTGTTTTTCGCAATAGTGATATATTTTTTTTACAAATTTCACCTTTTTTGGATATATATATAGTTATTTTGCAGTCAGGCAAACTCTATAAATGAATGATTAAAATGCCATTCCAAATAAGCATACTTTTTTTTGTAAGGAACAAACAGGGATCATGGCTATTGATCCTTTTATGCATATTCATCAGTCCGTTATTCCATACACAGGGCACTTCAAAAAAGATCGACAGTCTGAACAATATGCGAATCTCCAATGCTGAGAAAATCTATAGGACAGGATTAAAGATGCTGGAATTAGCTGAGGTCAGCAGGGATTTTTCTAAAGCTTATTCTAAAATAGCAGATGGATTATATAAGCAGGAGCGTTTGAGCGAAGCACTGAAATACTATAACAAGGTTGATTCCATCACAACATTTCTGCAGGATTGGGAGGATAAGTTCATGGCGAATCTTTTTATCACTGGCATTTATCAAAAGGCAGGACTGGTCATTCAGACAAATGAAGGTTTAAAAGAAGTAAATAGATTATCGAAGAAGATCAATAAAGACTTTCCTGCTTACATGATTAAGCAGCAGAAAGCTACTTTTTTGGAAGAATCAGGTTTCTATAAGGAAGCAATACCTGTCAGGTTGGATATTTTAATGTCTGATGAAAAACGACTGAATAAAGATATTCTGACATTCAATGATCAGTTTCTGCTAATAAACTCCTATAGCCGGCTTGGGTATAATTATCTGAAATGCAATATGCCCGAGAAGGCAGATTATTACATTAAAAAGGCGGATGAGATTTTTAAAAACATGGAAAAAGAGAATAATCCGGTAACCCCAACCTACTATATGGTGAAAGGTTTCAGTGCAATCAGGGTGGACAATGATAGAAAAGCATCTCTTTTTTGGTTTGACAAGTCACTGGATGAAGCTCAAAAGAACAATTCACAGATCCAGATTACACAGATACTGGAAGAAAGGCTGGGAAATAATATTGATGATTCTGATGTGCATGTTCAGTTATTCCGTAAGCTCAAACAACTGAAACAAAAAAAGAAAGAAGAAGCTGCCAGAGTAATTTTAATTTGTGAACAAAAGAAAAATAACATTGCTGCTATTAGGAATAGCCGGTTACTATTGCTGTCTATTTTTGTTTTGGTCTTTTTTCTTTATTATAACCTGTATTATAAAAGGATAGGAAGACCAGGGGACGAACTTGAAAAGATGACTCAAAATAATGAGCTTCCTGCTATCAGTATTTTACCTCTTAATAATTTGCAGAAAGAAAATAGTAAGGATAATGATAAACAGACCGGCAGGATCATGTCAGATGAAAAAGAAAGAGCGTTGTTGAATAAGATCTGCGAATTTGAAAACGGGAAAGATTTTTTGGAGAGCAATTTTACAATAGCCAACATGGCAACACTTCTTGAAACCAACTCGAGGTATATTAATTATATTTTACAGAATTATCGTCAAAAAAGTTTCAGCCATTACATTAATTCTCTGCGGATAAAATATTGTATCAAACTTTTACAGGAAAATCCCGAATATTTGAATTATAAAATCAGTCATTTGTCAGATGTCTGCGGCTATTCCTCTCATAGCAGGTTTACCTATATCTTCAAAAAAGAAGTTGGTATTTCCCCTTCAGATTTCATTGCCCGGTTGTCAAAGGAAAAGAAGCCCGATATCTGATCTGAATTTATATTGTACTATTACGAATACTGATACACAAAGGCCGAATGAAGCAGGCAAAGCTGGTTTAAGAGATATAACTTTGCGGAAGTAAACTAGTTTATATCGTTTCCGGGAAACAAATGCAATTATCATTAACAAAAATTAAAAACCTCAAGTATCATGAATTCTGAAATCATCAGGCACACCTACTAAAGGATTCTAAGAACACAATTTCTCAACACAACACTAGACATTAAGTATGATGATGCTTAATGCAATTCACGGAGCTGTTTTTATATTCCAGCTCAGGCCATTCAAACAATATTTTAATTATGAAAACAAAAATTATTCTTCTTAGCGCATTGATTAGTTTTACTCATCTTTTTTCTCAAGTTGGGATTAATACAACGAGTCCGCAGGCATCTTTCCATGTTGACGGAGCTAAAGATAATCCTGCAACCGGGGCTCCAACGGCGACACAGCAATTGAATGACTTTGTGGTCACCTCATCCGGAAATGTAGGAATTGGTAATGTCAATCCCCAAAAAGCTCTGGATATAGAGGCCAGAAATGGAAGTCTTAGAATAACAAATTTATTAAGACAAACTCCCGGTAATTATGATATTTTATCAAGAAGTATAGACAATGGTGACGTATATGCAACCTCTTACAGCTATACAGCAACCGTTACAATTGCTTCAGGAGCACAGTCAACGATTACCATACCATCAACGGTAGATATTCCCAGTGGATATATGATCATACGGTCTGCAAACGGATGTGGCAGAACCATGGTATCTACCTTCGTGTATTATAGTATAACATTGGGTTATGTTTCCGGAGTAGCCAGGGATAGAATAGGAGCGGCGACTATCAACCCTATTCCAGTTGGATCAAATACCTCAGGAACATGGAATGTCAACTTTGCCAATGTCATTCAATGTGCAGACGGAGGCGATGATACTCAGTTCAATTTTACAGTGATAAAACCTACTGCCAATACATATACCATCACTAACAGAGGTAATGTATCAAGAGTCTATCAGCTCACGATCGTACGATTATAAGATCATAAAATCTCGTGACATAGTACTGAATTATAATAAAAAAACTCCCGGTTAACGGGAGTTTATGATTTATTTATCTTTTGTAGGTAATATAAGTGACGTCTGGAATCTTATCTCCATCGATATCAAAGTTTCCGAATTGTTGAGCAAGTCTGAGATCCTTGCTTGTTAAAATATCAATCTTGTAGTTCATGCTTCCCTCTTCATCAAACTTAATTCCCAAAACTTTTGTTTCTGTATCATAGGTATACCTTCCTTCATTCTTTTCAGAAGGCTGGCAATCTGCTCCTTCTCCTGTATAAGCCGTATAGCTTATATAATAATCTGTTCTGAAGAATAGAGTGTTCTTGGTCTGACATCCTGTTAAAACCTCAGTATTAAGCACTGTTTTATTATCTTTTCCGGAAATTATTTCCCTCTTAACTTCCTTCCAATCTCCCTTCATTATATCCATTTCGTATGCTTGAAGATCATCATCTTTACAAGAAGTAAGTGCCAGGGCTGAAAAGGCAAATAAAAGTAGCTGTTTTTTCATTTTCACAAATTTAAGAATATGCTAAAATATAAATAAATTTGAAATATCCGTAATGAAATCACTATTTTTTAAACGAATGTTTATAAATAAGGTGATTCTTGAAAGAGAGCGTGGGATTTTTTTAAAATTAAGGAATTAAGGAATTAAGAGATTAAGAAATTATTAAAAGATTTTGTCATTAAGCATCTATATTCTGTTGTAAACATCTGGATGTGAAGAAAGCGGGCTTTAGCCCGCTTTCTTCATTTTAAAAAATCTATTGGCTTTAGCCAAAACTTGAAATGTTATATCTTAAACTTTAATTCTGTTTTGGTTTTAATAGCTCATTTCTACGATCTTAGACGCATCCTGCGGAGTCAGCTTTTTATATTCACCAAGTCCAACCCAGTTTCTGTCTGTAAAAGCTTTTTCTACTCTCTCAGCAGTGCCTTTATAGTCTTCTGTATATTCAGAAAGCCTGGTTTTGATGTGAAGGCTGTGGAAAAATTCTTCCAGCTTTCTGATTCCCAGTTCCGCTTTTTCCTCTATTGTTCCGTCTTTGATGCCCCAGACTCTTTCAGCATACTGAGCCAGTTTCCCTTTTTTATCCTCAAAATTGTAACGGTAGTGGGAAGGAGCGATGATTGCTAAAGTTCTCGCATGGTCAATACCGAAATAAGCGGTTAGCTCATGTCCCATGGCATGCACTGCCCAATCTGTGATAACTCCTTTCTGGATAAGTCCGTTCAGGGCCATTGTGCAGCACCACATAAAATTTCCGGCAGCATCATAATTGAAATCGTCAGCCAGTACTTTAGGAGCTGTTTCCTGAAGGCTGATCAGAATGCTTTCTGCAATTCTTTCCTGGAGATCAGCAGAAGAAGGAGCGGTCATATATTGTTCCAAAACATGGGTATAGGCATCTGTGATTCCGTTTACAATTTGATTTTTAGGAATAGATCTGATCACTTCAGGATCCAGAACGGAAAATTGTGGAAAAAGCCCGGGACCTCCTGAAGAAAGCTTTTCATTGGTTTCCCTTCTTGAGATCACATATCCTGAATTCATTTCAGAACCGGTCGCGGGAAGGGTCAGAATGCTGCCGAAAGGCATTCCTTCTCCTTCAAAAGTTCTTACCTGTTTTCTGAGAATCTCCCAGGGTTCACCATCATAATTGGCTGCTGCAGAGATGAATTTGGTACCATCAATGACGGATCCGCCTCCCACGGCAAGAAGATAGGTGATGTTATTTTCTTTGATAAAGCTTAATGCATTGATCAGGACTTCATATTCCGGGTTGGCAGGAACCCCTCCAAATTCATAGAGATCATGATCTTTTAAAGCCTCTTTCACCTGATCGTAAACACCATTGTTTTTGATGCTTCCGCCCCCGTAGATCATTAATATTCTGGCATCTTTGGGAATTTCATTGGAAATTTTAGCAATTTCACCTTTCCCGAAAAGTATTTTAGTCGGATTTTTAAACTCGAAATTAAGCATTGTTCTAAATTTATTTTATTCAAATTTACGGAATGAAAAAGTAAATTTGAGTTAATGAAACTTTAAAATTACTATGACTGATTTTCATGAAAGCTATTGTACGAATTCTGGTCTCGCAGCTATCGATGAGCTGATAAATGTACAAGGTCATAAAACTATCGTGTATTACACAGAATTGTAAGGCGCAGGAGAATCAAATATTGATATATTGCTACGAATAAACGAATAAAGGGATTCGTACATTCGTGGCAATTAAAATTATGCGGCATTATGGAAGTGAAAGCTTTGTGCCCCAGATTGGTCACAGAGTAGAACAGTCTTCACTTTTTGAATAGATTCCGTTGCTTTTCGCCTCCAGTTTTCCGGTTTTTCTATTGATCTTAACTAAAAAGGATTCTTTAACAACAGGACATCCTTTAGCCTGTAAAACATACATGGAGATATGACGGTCATCAATTTTATAAGATCCGGTGAAAAGGTTTTGGGTATCGACTGAGTATCCATAGGTTTTGGCAAGTAAAATAGCTTCAGGAAGATTGTCTACAGTCCCGATAAAATCTCTGAGCTGCTGCTCGCTGGAAAAATAAACAGATCTCTCATTTTTGCAAGCAAGGATGTATGAAAAACAGTTGTTGCCTACACATTTCTGGAAGAAACCTCTTTCAGGAGCAGGTTCATTGATGGTCATAAAATCCGGGGCCTGGCTTTCATAGATCACAGCTTTTTCATAATCAGTGTCATTGTTGAGTACCCGCCAGTAAGCATAGTCTTTATCCGGTACAATGAACGGATAGAGTAGATCGATATTATCTAGAATTTCCGGGATTTTTTTGAAATCGGATGGAACAGCTTTCTGACCGAAAACCATGCCGCATAATAACAATAAAGCCGGAAATAATACTCTCATTCAATTGTTTTTACAAATTTAGCAAAGTTAAGAAGATTTATTGCAGGACAATTTTGTAATAGCCTTTTTCGTCTGTTACGTCAATTCCAACGCCCGTGAACGTTAGTTTATTGATTTGAAAGCCATCACAGCCTCCTTTAAATTCAGATGATTGGATGGAAAAATCCAGATTTTTAATATTAGAATAAAATTTATAATTTTTTGTTCCATTATATGCGCCTACATTTTCTAAAATAACTTTATTGTCGGATGTTTTGGTTAATTGTATGTTGGCATTATTCTCGTCTTGAACTGAGTAGGTGGTCAATGTACCGTTGGTAATAAGATTTTCATTATTGGAATTTACGAATTCAAAAACGATGGTTTGCGGTGCATTGTAACAATCTTTTTCACAAGAGATGAACAGTATTATTAAGAGTAGGAAAATGAATGTTTTTTTCATATAGCATGGGAATGGTGTGAAGAGTAAAATTAATGATTGTTTTGTAATCAGAATTATATTACACCTGAATTATTAAAACGAGCTCTAAATATTTGGCGTTGAAATTGAATTTAATCATAGTTATTATAAACAGATGCCAAAACTAAATAATTTTCCTCAACAAAAATGAATATATTTTTTTGTTTTTTAATCCTGTATTTTTTGTCATTTGTCAATTCAACTAATTCCAAAATCACTTACATTTGTTATTATGATACACGACCAACGCGCAGAAAAATTCAGGCAGATCGTGGAGAACAAATTCCAGATCTATAATTCATTATTTATGAGCCTGCCTTATGATAAAATGACGAATATCGGTATGCTGCTCCCGTTTCTTTATGAAGAAAGCAGGACCGGCTATGAAGCTGGAAAAACCCCTGAAGAAATCGTCGAAGAATTTTTTAAGAACCATACGGATCTTCAGACCGAAGAACAGAAGCTTGAACTGCTTTTTAAGATCATACAGTATATCGAAAGGCAGGTGGTTTTGTTTGACAGTATTGAAGACGCTGCCTTTCCGAACCTTCATTCCGAAAGTGACAGCGGTACTGTAACAAATCTTTTTGAACGTTCTTTTCAGGATCATAAGATTGAAAAAGTACGTGAAAAATTAAAAGACTTCAGTATAAAGGTCGTATTTACAGCACACCCGACTCAGTTTTATCCAAGCTCAGTACAGAGGATTATTCAGGATCTAAGAGGAGCAATTACCAGTGATTCCGTGACTCAGATTGATATGCTTTTGCAGCAGCTGGGAAAAACTCCTTTCGTCAATAAAGAAAAACCCACACCAATAGATGAGGCGCTGAGCATTATTTCATATCTGAGATATGTATATTATGATACGATCGGAGAGCTTTTTACGAAGATCAAGAAAACTTTCGGAAACGGACATTTCCATCTGCATGAAGATATTATTCAGCTGGGCTTCTGGCCGGGAGGTGACAGGGATGGAAATCCTTTTGTAACAGCAGATGTTACCAGGAGAGTAGCCGAAGAGCTCCGTTCAGCAATTCTGAAGTCTTATTACAGTCATTTGAAATTCATCAGAAGAAGATTAAGCTTCAGAGGAGTTTCTGAAGTCTTAACGCAGCTGAGTGAAGAATTGTATGCTGCAATTTTTAACGGGAATGGTATTACAGCAGAAGATATTTTAAAGAAGGCGGATGAGGCGGAGAGCATATTGATCAATGAGCATAATGCTTTGTTCCTGGATCTTTTGGCCAATTTCAGGGACCGGGTGAAGATCTTCGGAACCCACTTTGCTACTTTGGATATCCGTCAGGACAGCAGAATTCACCAGAAAGTAATCGATGAGGTTTTTATCAAGGTATATGGTAACGAAGAGGCGGATTATGAGCAGAAATTCAATAAGCTGATTCAGATTTCAGAGAAAGTGAATGCCGATGATTTTGAAGATATTGTAAGAGATACATTGCTGACTGTCTCTCAGGTTTCGGAAATTCAGAACCTGAATGGACTGAGAGGAATGAACCGTTACATCATTTCCAATTCCGATGCCGTGAAAGATGTAATGAATGTATACGCGTTCTTTAAGATCTGCGGCTATCAGGATGAAGAGATCAACATGGATATTGTTCCGCTTTTTGAAACAATGGAAGGGCTTGCCAATGCTGAACATGTGATGAATGAGCTGTATCAGAATCCTGTCTATAAAAAACATCTTGAAAGAAGAGGAAAGCAGCAGACCATTATGCTTGGTTTCTCAGACGGAACCAAAGACGGAGGTTACTTAAAAGCCAACTGGGAGATCTATAAAGCGAAAGAAGTGCTGACGAAACTTTCTGAGCAGAATAACATCAAAGTGGTGTTCTTCGATGGCAGAGGAGGTCCGCCGGCAAGAGGAGGAGGAAAGACCCACGATTTCTATGCTTCACAAGGAAGAACAATTGCCAATAATAAAATAGAGCTGACCATTCAGGGACAGACCATTACCAGTATTTTTGGAAATAAAGAACAGGCGAAATACAACTTTGAGCAGCTCCTGACTGCGGGAGTTGAGAATGATGTATTTAAGAATGCTAAAAAAGACCTTACAGACAAGGAAAGGGCATTGATCATTGAGTTAGCCGATATCAGCTATCAGAAGTATTCAGACCTGAAAGCACATCCTATGTTTGTGCCTTATCTTCAGGAAATGAGCACCCTGGAATATTATGGGAAGACGAATATCGGGAGCCGTCCTTCTAAGAGAGGAAATGGGAGTGAGCTGAAATTCGAAGATCTAAGGGCGATCCCGTTTGTAGGATCATGGTCACAACTAAAGCAGAACGTACCGGGTTTTTTCGGTTTTGGCTATGCGATGCAGCAGATGAAAGAACAGGGAAGATTTGAGGAAGTGAGAGAATTGTATAAGGGTTCGGATTTCTTTAAAACTTTAGTCTTGAATTCTATGATGAGTATGAACAAGTCTTATTTTCCTCTGACCTATTATATCAAAAAGAATTCTAAGTTCGGATCTTTCTGGAATGTTCTTTTCGATGAATATGAGCTTTCCAGAGAAATTATGCTGGAACTGACAGGCTTCAAAATGCTTCAGGAAGAAGATCCGCTTTCCAGAAAATCGGTGAAGATCCGTGAAAAGATCGTACTTCCGTTGTTGAGCATTCAGCAGTATGCGCTGATGAAGATCCAGAAAGGGGAAGGCAATAAAGAAGCTTATGAAAAGCTGGTGACCAGATCGTTGTTTGGGAACATTAATGCGAGCAGGAATTCGGCATAAAATAATTAATTATATTCAACGTTCCTTATAAAATAACTACTCATATTTTTGAGTAGTTATTTTATAAATTAATCTTAGACTAATAACACATGAACAGTAAATTTTTCGTTTTAATTTTGTTAGCGTTCTCAGTTAAAATTTTTGCTCAGGAACCTGAAAAAGTTACCTTTAAAGATACCCCTAATTTTTATTATAAAATAATACCTAAAGGAAAGCCGGTTGGGATGATCATTGTTTTACCTGGTGGAGGGGAAAGCCCTGAAAGAGTTATGAATCAGATTTATCTGGACGAACTGGCTGTTCAGAAAAATTTAATTGTTGTTTTTCCTGGTTTTGAAGATGGTGACTTTAAAATGAATATTGAACGAAAATTTTTAGACAGAATTGCAAAAGATATTGTTGAAAAGCACAAAATTTCGAAGGATAAAATTGCAATCGGAGGATTGTCATACGGAGGAATGTTGGCCGTTAAATATGCTGAAACGGCCGTAAGAGACCAGGATACTTACTTTATTCCGAATTCAATTTTTGCGCTTGATCCGCCACTCGACTACGAAAAAATGTATTATCAGCTAAATCGCGATATAGAAAGGAATTTTTCTGAAATAGCTGTAAATGAAGCCAGATATTTTAACAAAGAGATGATTGAAGCTATTGGTTATCCCGATAAAAATAAAGAAAATTACATTAAAGAATCCATGTTTTTATACACTGAAAAAGATGGAGGAAATGCAAAATATCTGATGAATATTCCCATTTTGATGTATACGGAACCAGGAATTATGTGGCAGATGAACAACAGGGGCAGAGATCTATATGATACCAATTGCATCAGTATCACGGCAATGATGAATCTGCTAAAATTGAAAGGACATAAAAATGCAGATCTGGTCATTGTTAATGACAGAGGAGTAAGACCGGAAGGGTTCAGGCATCCGCATTCCTGGAGCATCATGGATCCTGAAGAATGTCTAAACTGGATTTTAAAGCATTTTAATCAATAACTAATCAATAACCATGAAATCCGTATTGGATTTCACAGGATAGGTTATTCTTTTATAAATTTCTCATAAGAAACTTTGTCTTTCATCTGAATTTTAAGATAATACGTTCCTTTTGCAAAATCTTCCACCTTTATAGATTTCTGATTGTTGTTCTTTCTGACCAGCCTTCCCAGGTTATCATAAATTTCCAGAGACTGAATTTCCTTTTCTGATGCAACATTCAGGATATTTTTAACAGGGTTGGGAAAAAGTTTGAAGCCTTCCTTTTTTACCGTTTCGGAAGTAGTAAGAACAGAGTTATACAGGCTTCCGAAGTTAAGAATTCCGTATCCTATCTGGTCCGTATAGCTGGGATACAATGAAGCGGTTTGCCTCAGTTTTGTTCTGATCTGCTCCCTGTCCATTGTCGGAAAGGCCTGAATAAAACATGCCACACCACCTGCCGCAATGGGGGTAGCGATAGAAGTTCCGTTTACGATGAGGGTGGCGTTATCATAAACCGTTGTGGTACCGGTTCCCTGGGTACTTCCGTCAGGCTTTACCATTCCGAGGGAATTGGGACCGTAAGAAGAGAAATCCGAAGCATTTCCGGCAGCATCTACAGAACCGATAGAGAATACTTTAGTATTGTCAGATGGAGTTACAAGATAGTGCCATGGCTGTAATCCTGAATTTCCGGCAGCCGCAAGAACAAAAATTCCTTTTTCAGCAGCGATCTGTGCTCCGCGGGCGATAAAAGAAGTGCTGCCGTTCATATCAGCATAAGTATAATTATAACGGGAATCATCAAATACGCTATATCCTAATGATGAGGTGATAATTTCTACACCTTTTCTGTCTGCTTCCTCTGCAGCTTCAATCCAATATAGCTCTTCTTCAGGAATTTCAACGGCAGCGTTTTCACTGCGGTACAGGTAAAAATCCGCATCAGGTGCAGATCCTACAAATGTATTTTCCAGGTAACCGCCGATAGCTCCCAGTACCACAGATCCGTGCGGGCTTAGAGCTGTATTATAGATATCTCCGGTTTTGGTAACAAAATCATAAGCGGCCTTTATATGATTTCCGGTCCATAATCGTGAGAAAGCAGTTCCTGTGTTCACTGTTGGAAATCCGGCATCGATGACAGCGATAGAGATCCCGGTTCCTGTATATCCTGCCAGATGAAGCGGCCGTATATTGACCTGGTCGATCTGTGCGGAGCCTGAGCCATAATTAAAGTTGGTGAGCGTTTTATTGATGTCTGCATTATCCTTCCATTTGCCGGGTATTGCTTTTATTCCGGTTGAGCCGTTTCTGGCAAAGCTTTCCACAGACAATACAAAAGGCTGGGCCTGGAGTATCGTTTTTTGGGCAGGAGTGGCATTCACAGCAGCTCCGTTGAGCCACTTGGAATAATCAGTAACCGTAAAGCCTAAATTCTGAAGATTCTGAAGGTAAGACGGTTCGATAGGCGCGTCCTGATCATTGAGAGGGATTCCCAGCGTTGTGCGTCTGTTGAGTGACTTTTGGGAGAGTTCTGAAAGCGGATCGGCATAGAAAGCGGCTTTATTGGGCTTATCTGTAAAATATACAAAAACAAGCTCAGTCTGTGCAGACAGGCTGATATAACCTGTTAGGAAACAAAAGAGTAAAAGTTTTCTCATAATATTAATTTGTATAAAGATAAAAACAAAATCAATAAAATTTTTGATAGGATATTAAATTCCTTATTTTTACAGAAATATTTGTTATATGAAAAAAATTCAGATGGTTGACTTGCAAAGTCAGTATTACAAAATAAAGAATGATGTAGACAATGCAGTTTTAAATGTAATGGATTCGGCAGCTTTTATCAACGGTCCTGAAGTAAAGTCTTTCCAGAATGAATTGGAGTCTTATTTAGATGTAAAGCATGTGATTCCGTGTGCGAATGGAACGGATGCATTACAGATTGCCCTGATGGCGCTGGATCTGAAAGAAGGGGATGAGATCATCACCGCTGATTTTACCTTTGCCGCAACAGTAGAAGTCATACATTTGCTTAAATTGAAATCTGTTTTGGTAGACGTAGATTACGATACCTTTACGATCTCAACTGAAGATCTGAAAAAAGCGATTACGCCAAAAACAAAGGCGATCATTCCGGTACACTTATTCGGACAGTGCGCCAATATGGAAGAAATTCTGAAAATTGCTGAAGAGCACAATCTATACGTTATCGAAGACAACGCGCAGGCTATCGGAGCAGAATATACGTTCTCTGACGGAACGGTAAAGTATGCCGGAACAATGGCTACTGTAGGTACCACATCCTTCTTCCCTTCAAAGAACCTGGGATGCTATGGTGACGGAGGAGCTATTTTTACCAATAACGATGAACTGGCGCACCGTTTGAGAGGAATTGTAAACCACGGGATGTATGAGAGATATTACCATGATGAGGTAGGAGTGAACTCAAGGCTGGATAGCATTCAGGCAGCTGTTCTAAGAAAAAAACTTCCTCACCTTGATTCTTATAATGAAGCAAGAAGAAAGGCTGCAGACTATTATGATGAAGCATTTGAAGGAAATCCGAACATTCTTACTCCAAAAAGATCTGAGAATTCTACCCATGTATTTCACCAGTATACATTAAGAATCCTGAACGGAAAACGTAATGAGCTTCAGAAGTTTCTGGCAGAAAAAGACATTCCTGCAATGATCTATTATCCGGTGGCGTTGAGAAAGCAGAAAGCTTACTTTCAGGAAAGCAATGATGCGGATTTTGTGAATACAGACAAGCTTCTGGATCAGGTGATCTCTCTACCGATGCATACGGAATTAGACGAGGAACAGCTGAAGTATATTACCGATGCCGTGCTTGAGTTTATGGGATAAGAAATATGAAGGAATTTTTTTTAAAAGGCAAGAAATATAAAATCTTTTTAGGATTTCACCTTTTTATTGTGGGACTTTATTCACTTTATTTAATAAATACAGTGATGTCCTATAATTCCTTATCTTATTCTGGATATGATAAAGGGAGTATCATGGAAAATATTCTGAAGTACTCTTTTTATATAGGGGTAAATTTAGTTGCAGGGATTATCATTTTTTGCAAAATAAAATATACAAAGGCTATTCTCAATTTTTTTGCAGTATTGATGCTTATTTTAGTTTGTTTTGCCAATTATACCTTAATTAAAAATTACATTAACAACTCATATTATAACTTTGTAATTATTTTTAATACATCAGTTATAGGCTTTATTTTTTTTTATATCTATTATTTAAACCATAAGGAAATAGAAAAAAACGAAATAGAAAATATAGGAAAACACGAAGATTAAAAAATGGCAATACTTGTTACAGGAGGGCTTGGATATATTGGCTCCCACACTGTGGTAGAACTTCTCAATAATGGCTTTGAAGTGATTATTGTAGATGATCTGTCCAATTCAGAAAAATTTATTTTAAATAATATAGAGGATATTACAGGTAAAAAACCTGTTTTTTATCCTTTTGACCTAAGAAGAAGAGAGCTTCTTACTCAGGTCTTTGATGCCCATCAGATTGACGGATGCATCAATTTTGCGGCTTCTAAAGCGGTAGGAGAGAGCCAGCTAAAACCTGTAGACTATTATGAAAATAACTTATTTACATTGATTAATATTCTTCAGGAATTTAAAGAAAGAAAGCTCTCCAATTTTATTTTCAGCTCATCCTGTACCGTGTACGGACAGGCAGATGTGATGCCGATCAATGAAAATACCCCTTTAAAAATGCCCGAGAGCGTATATGGGAAAACAAAACAGATGGGTGAAGAGATCCTGATTGATTTTGCAAAAGCCTATCACCGAAAAATATCGTTGTTGAGATACTTTAACCCGATAGGAGCCCATCCATCAGCGAAAATCGGAGAATTGCCGCTAGGAATTCCTAATAATTTAGTACCTTACGTCATGCAGACAGTTGCAGGGATCCGTGAAAAATTAAACGTGTGGGGGAATGACTATGATACAGAGGACGGAACACCGATCCGGGATTATATCTATGTTGTTGATCTTGCCAAAGCGCATGTGGCAGCGTTAAAGAAACTCATGGAAGATTCATCAGAAGACACTGTGATCGATACTTATAACCTTGGAACAGGAAAAGGCTCATCAGTTTTGGAAGTCGTGAAAGCTTTCGAAAAAGCTAACGGTGTAGAGGTTCCGTATCAGATCTGTGCCAGAAGAGAGGGAGATATTACCATTGCGTTTGCCGATCCTCAAAAAGCGGAGAGAGAGCTTGGCTGGAAATCTGAAACGCCTCTGGAAGAATCTTTAAGAACGGTTTGGGAATGGCAGCAGTATCTGGACACCAGAAACTCATAAAATAAATAATGATGGCCTGTATCCTGAAGTATACGACCTGTTTAAAGAAGAGCGTTCAGCGCCTTCCTGCATGTTCTTGAAAATGCTGAGGCAGTATTTACCCGGGCTTCAGGAACAGCTATGCTTCCGGATATAGAAAACCTTCCGGATGAAATGAAAGAACAATTTAAAAACGACTATAAAAGCGAATTACAAAATATCTTCCCTGGATCTCCGGTCTTTTATCCATTTAAAAGAACGTTTATTTCAGCGAAGTTTTAATTAATTTAAATTAATATGAAGACACAGAGAATAGGTATTACATTTTCCTCATTTGATTTGCTACACGCAGGACATATCAAAATGCTTGAAGAAGCTAAAACCGTATGTGATTATTTAATCGTAGGACTTCAGATCGACCCGTCTCATGACCGTCCCAACAAGAATAGACCAAGCCAGACGATCGTTGAGCGGTATATTCAGTTGAAAGCGGTAAATGCTGTTGATGAGATCGTTCCTTATTATACGGAAGAAGATCTGCTGGATATTTTAAAATCGTTCGTAATTGATGTGAGAATCATCGGTGACGATTATATGGACAGAGATTTTACAGGTAAGCAGTACTGTGAAGAAAAAGGAATTGAGATCTTTTATAACAAAAGAGATCACAGGTTTTCCACCAGTGACCTGAGAAGAAGAATTTACGAAGCTGAAAAAGAGAAATACTCGAAAACAGAACCCGTAAAATAAGAAAATAATAACAAAAAAATCCCGAAAAGTAATTTTCGGGATTTTTATTGTTTTACATCGGGCCGCCACCTTGTTCGTCGTCCCCTGTTGTATTGGAGTTAATATCTTTTTTAATTTTTGGCTTGGTTTCGATCTTTTCACCCTGTTTGAATTTGTAAGTGAAAGATAAAGCAGCCTGTCTTGGTTGCCACTGCATTTCTGCTTCTCTGGTGAACTGGGCATTATCTGTATAATTCCTCATCCTTCTGGTATTAAAGATGTCTCTGATATTGAACCCTATAATTCCGTTTCCTTTCCAGATGGTCTGGCTTACCCCTAAATCTATTCCGTACATCGCTTTTCTGTTGTTCATAGCTGTTTTTTCAGCCGCTCTGTAGAAACTCTGAACCTGAAGGCTTAATGTCTTTGTTGGCTTAAAGGTATTGTTGAAACGTATTCTGTATGAAAAACCTGAACCTGAAAAATCATTTAGCTTTTTCGGATCTTCAGGGAATAAGTTATAGCTTCCTGTGTTTTTATACCCGTAAATGTCAGCAGAAAGCATCATTTTCCACCAGTTGAAAGGATCGTAGGTTCCGTTCAGATCCAAACCGTAATTTGTTTCTGTTCCTACATTGAAAGGAATGGTGTTGACAGCTCCTTTTTCATCCACATACTGATATCTGTTTTGCTCATCTTCAGATTTTTTGAAGTATAAAGTTGGGTTGAAGGTAATCTTCTTATTAGAAAGATTGTATCCAAGCTCAAAAGAGTTTTCGTAGGTTGGGTTAAGGTTGGGATTTCCTCTGAAATAATTTCTGTCATCATCAAAAGACATGAAAGGGATCAGTGAAAAAGCTCTCGGACGGTTGATCCTTCTTGAATAATTTAACAGGATCTGGTTGTTCTTTGCCAGATCATAGCTTAAGAATACGGAAGGGAAGAGCTTTGTATAATTTTTATTTACCTCCGGTGTATTCGCGGGATTTCCGTTCTGGTCAAAATTCTGGAAATTGATATCAATTTTTGAAGTTTCACTTCTTAACCCCAGCTGATAGGCAAACTTTTCTCCAATCTTGCTCTTAAACTGAGCGTAGATTCCCAGGATATTTTCAGAATATACCGTATTGCTGGTAAAGTCATATCTTGTATAAACAGGGCTGCCATTGTCGCTTTGATCTACAAAATAATTATAAGTATTTCTGTTGTAATCATAGCGTGCCCCTGCTTCCAGTTTAGACTTTTTTCCTATCGGAAGCTCATAATCGATTTTCCCGATAAAGGTATCTGTTTTAGAATCTGTGCTGATGTTGTTTGAGGAGTTTCCTTCCGATTGTAATATGTTATTAATGAAGGATTGCTGTATGATCTGATTGATTCCGTCAGTCTTATTGGTCTGGTAGCTGGCAGATGCGGATAATAACTGTCCGTTATCACCTATTTTCTGATCAAGTCCTAAATCAAACTGAGTCGCCAGGTTCTTATTATTACCAGAGCTGTTTCTGTTTCTTATGACGTTATTGGACTCATTGGCATTTTTATATACAATTTCGTCATACCTATTAAGGTTATTCTGGTCGGTATCGAAGCTTCTGACCATTCCCGAGAAATTGATAGAGGTATTATCATTGAAATCATGAGTAAAACCTGCTGTTACATTATAGGTGTCACTTTCTCTTTTGTTTTTTCCATCCTGATTAGAGTATTGCGTAAAAGGAAATGCCTCGGTAGGATCCAAAGCGCTGATGTTATCCTTTCTAATCGTAAGGTTTCTGGAAGTACTTTGGTTTTTCTGATAGCCGCCGCCGCCATTCAGGAACCAGGTCCAGTTTCCTTTTCTCCAGTTGAGGTTGGCGTTAAGGTTGGTTCTCGGAAGGTAGCCCAAAGTTCCGGTTACAGTTCCGTTGAAGCCCATTTTCTTATCCTTTTTCAGGATGATATTCAGAATACCTGCTGTTCCGCTGGCTTCAAACTTTGACGAAGGATTAGTGATCACTTCAATTCTTTCAATCTGATCAGCCGGAATACTCTGTAAAGCATTTGAACCGTCATCAATGCCAAGAAGGGAAGAAGGTTTCCCGTTGATCAGGAATTTTACATTGGAGTTTCCGCGCATAGAAACGGTTCCGTCCGTATCTACGGAAACTGAAGGAACATTCGTTAAGACGTCCTGAAGATTTCCTCCTTTGCTTACGATATCCTGTGAAGGATCGTAGGTCTTTTTATCGAGTTCTACTTTATAAGCTTTGGCTGCTGCTGCGGTGATAACAACCCCCTGTATTTCATTTGTTTTACCGTCAATAGTAGAGGTAGCCTCAGGCTCTATAGATAATGCTCCGATATTACCCGCTGATGCAATGTTTTTGCTGACTACACTTGTTTTGTAATCGATAGCTTCTACGGTAATGTCATAATCTCCGGGAGCTAGCTGAATTTTGTACTGTCCTTTTTCATCGGTAAGCACCGCATCGCTTAATGTTGAATTCACCTTATTGCTAAAAGTTACAGAGGCATAAGGAACCGGCTGGTTTTTCTTATTGACAATAGTTCCTGAAACTCCTGCTTTCTCCTGAGCAAAAGCCATTGCTGCCGCTGAAAGTACTAAGGTGAGTCCTAAAGTTTTTCTGGTGAAAATATTGACAATTTCTGTCTTATTCTTCATAGGTTATTTTTTTGTATAAAATCGTGAAAGGATAACCCCTAATATTTTGAATATCCATATTGATCTGATCTTCAAAATATTATGATCTGTTTATTGTTTTTCTAACTGTATAAAATTTTAGGTGCCTGTTAAGCTATTTTATATTCTTTGAGTTAAGCCAGTCCTGGTAAGCTTTTGCATTTACAGCATGCTCTTCGGCACTTGCCGTAAACTTATGATATCCAAACTTGGCAGGATCGGCACACATGAATATATAATTATTGTTTTCCGCATTTAAAACAGCATCTACTGAATTTTTATCCACCACACAGATAGGTCCCGGAGGAATACCTGCATTGGCGTAGGTATTGTATGGGGATGGAGTAGAAAGATGTTTATATAATACTCTTTTAATAGGTTCTTTAAAATTAGTCTGTTTATTGATCGCATATATTACCGTAGGGTCAGACTGAAGCTTCATTCCTTTTCTGTAACGGTTCAGATATAACCCTGCAATTGTCCTCATTTCATCTTTTTTTCCTCCGGATTCTTTATAAACAATGGAAGCCAGTGCATAGATCTGATCTCTTGTAAGGCCGGATTGCTGCTCTTTGCTTTTTCTTTCACTGGTCCAGAAATCATTGTACTGATCTTCGAACTTTGCAAAAAACTCTTTGGGGCTTACCGTCCAGAAGAAATTATAAGTATCTATGAAAAAATATTTTTTTAAATCTTCCACATTTTTATAGCCTTTCTCCTGAGCAACGATATCCAGATCATTGACAAAATGTAAAGAATCCAGCTCCGTTTTTTTGCTCACTTTGCCGATCATCTGATACATATCTCCAAAATCTCCGATCCTGAAAGAATTGGCAGTCTGATTACCCGCTTTGATCATATTGACGAGATCCGTATTTCCGGTACCGCTCTGGATATGGTAACGTCCGGCTTTAAAATTACCCTCAAGACCTTTATCTTTAGCCACGGCTTCAAAAGATTCCCTGTCTTTGATATAAGGAGCAATAGAATCAAGGATCTGTCTGAAACCTGCTTTGTGAGGAATCAGAACATACCCTTCCTTTTCTACGTTATTCCCAAAATATTTATTATAAAATCTCAAACCAAAAAATCCTGCGACTACAATAACCAGCAGAATGATAATGAGAATTGCCTTTTTCATTTTTATTAATAAATGTTGATTAAAAGTTTTGTTTTTAAAGATCCGTTTTACCTCTAAAAACCTGCTTTGCAGGGCCTTCCAGCCAGATGTTCCGGAAAGAATCACCGCTTTTCTCTGCATATACTTTAAGGTTTCCCCCTAAAGTTTTAACTTTTACAGAGGTTAGATTATGCTTTTCAAGAAAAGTTAAAGCGGAAGCTGTAACTCCGGTACCACAACTGTAAGTTTCATCCTCAACACCTCGTTCATAGGTTCTTACAAAGATCTCATTATCAGAGATTTTTTCTACAAAATTGACATTGATCCCTTTTTCTTTATAATTTTCTGAATTTCTGATCCCGTTTCCTTCCTTATAAACATTATAATCCGGAAGGTCATTCACATATTTTACATAATGAGGTGATCCGGTATTGAGAACAAAGTCATTTCCGTCATGAGAAATAGTATCTACATCGATCATTTTTAGTTTAATGATCCCATTGTGGATTTCTGCGTCATGTTCACCATCTGTTGCTATGAACTTGCATTTATCTTCAAAAATGTCAAGAAAAAAGGCAAAAGCAACGAGACACCTTCCGCCGTTTCCGCACATTGTACTTTCTCCACCGTCAGAATTGTAGTATACCATTTTAAAATCATAATCAGGATCGTTTTCAAGGAGGATAAGTCCGTCGGCACCTATTCCGAAACGTCTGTCACATAGTTTTTCAATGATATTTTTGTCTTTGGGAAACTGAAGATCACGGTTGTCTACCATTACAAAATCATTTCCTGTTCCCTGATATTTATAAAATTCCATATTTTTTCTCTTGAAATAAAGAAGCAAAATTAATATATTTAAAATGAAAAACGAACAGTGTTAGCTGTTCGTTTCCTTATTTATAATCGTTTTATCTAAAGCCCCGTTCGCTGCTCTGCCTGTTGGAATCACTGCTTTGGTTGCTTGAATTATTTCTGAACCCGCTGGACGATGATTCTGTTCTGTTGCTCGAGTTATTCCTGAAACCGCTATTGTACTGGCTTCCCTGATTGCTCTGGGTGCTGTTGTTTTGGTTCCTGAATCCGCTGTTACTGTTCTGATTTCTGAAACCGCTATTGTTTTGGTTTCCCTGATTGTTCTGGTTACTCTTGTTTTGGTTTCTGAATCCACTGTTATTGTTCTGATTTCTGAAACCGCTGTTGCTGTTGGAGTTCCTGTTATTATTGAATCCACCGCTATTATTATTGGATGAGTTTCCGCTATTATTGAAACCACTGTTAGGTCTCTGAGTCGTTATGGTAGAAGACCTTCTTTCCACATAGACTTTTCTTCTGGAGTTATTATAATTGTAGTAATAATAAGGAACACCGTTATCATAATAATAATTTACGTTGTTTCTGTAATAATATCCGTCATTGCCCCAATATCCGCCATTTCCATAATATCCGGAAGGCGCATAATAATATCCGTTATTATAATAGGGGTCTCCATAGCCGTATCCATTATTGGCATATCCGTCTGTATATGCTAAACAAGATGTTAAGCTACTAATAGCCAAAATACTGAATGCTATTTTTAATAAATTTTTCATGACTTTATTGTACTTTTTTCTTTAAAACTTTTTTTCCAATTGAGGTATCCTAAGATAGCCATTATAGTAAATACCAAATATTGAACCGAAGTGATCCCCAAACCCTTAAAAATCATCATAGGAATGCAAATAAGATCTCCGATAATCCAGAAAATCCAGTTCTCAATGCGCTGTTTGGCCATCAACCACATTCCTACTAAAAATATTGATGTGGTCCCTACATCCATCCAATTGGCCCAATCCAGATGATACAATCCGAGACTGGTTCCCTCCATTGAAAATTGATTATCAATATAGGGTTTATAATAATAAATAAGAGTAACCAATGCCATACTCAGGATGAAAAGAATACCGGCGTAGAACCATTCTTTCCTGGTGGCCCAGGTAACGTCCACATGAACATGATCTTCAGAGTTCTTTGCCCATAAAACCCAGCCGTAGATACTCATTACCGAATAATATACATTGATCAGGCAGTCACCGAGCAATCCGAAATTAAAAAGAATATAAACATAGATCAATGTAGAGACGATACCGGTAGGATATACCCAGATATTTTTCCTGATGGAAAAGTAGACACTCAAAGTTCCGAAGATCGCTCCCGAAGCTTCCAGCATAATCTGTAAAGCATCATAGTTCTCATAGGGCTTTACAAAAAGATCATATAAATTCATGTGATCAAAAATAAACAAAATTTAACACCCGGAGAAATACTTTAAATGAGGTGTTGTTCAGGTTTTTAAAGATTTTAATGTAAAATAAATGATGAAATTTTGACGATAAACGTAGGAGTTGCTAAATTTTTTATATTTTCGTAAATCCTTAAATAAATAAAAAAACATGTCGAAAATTTGGGTTAAGAAGCCGCTAAGTGCCTATGAGGCAGATATGAAGAAAAGTGAGCTGAAGAAGGTCCTTGGAAAATGGAGTTTAACAGCGATAGGAGTAGGTGCTATCATCGGAGGTGGAATCTTTGTTCTTACGGGAACCGGAGCCTATTATCATGCAGGTCCGGCACTTGCAATTTCCTTTATCATAGCAGGTATCGCCTGCGTTTTTGCAGCATTATGCTATGCGGAGTTTGCCTCTATTATTCCTGTGGAAGGTTCTGCTTATGCCTATGCATACGGAACAGTGGGGGAAATTTTTGCCTGGGCAATGGGATGGTGTCTCATCCTCGAGTATGCCATGGCCAGTATGGCGGTATCGGTGAGCTGGTCCGGTTATTTTACCAAATTTTTAAAGATCTTCGGGGTTCATTTGCCGGCTTATCTTACATCAGATCCTGCAAGTTATACCGGAGAAGGGTTTTCAATGAACCTGCCTGCATTCATCCTTGTATTATTGATTACAGCATTATTGGTAAAAGGAACTAAAGAAGCTGCCGGAGCTAACAATCTGATCGTTCTGATGAAAACGTCTGCGGTTATTTTCGTAATTATAGCAGGAGTATATATTATTTTTTCCAATACTGATCTGTACAATGCTGTAGATGGTGTTAAGAACTGGAACCCTTTTATACCTGATCCGGTAAAGATCAAAAACTCTGAGGGTGATATGGTTTCCGCTTATGGTATTAAAGGTATTATTTCAGGTGCGGCAGCGATTTTCTTTGCCTATATCGGTTTTGATGCGGTTTCCACTCAGGCAGGAGAAGCTATTAACCCTAAAAAGGATGTGCCTTTTGCGATTATTGCTTCATTATTGATCTGTACGGCTTTGTATATCTGTGTATCTCTTGTACTGACAGGTATGATGCATTATACAGACTTTAATCCGGAAGGGAAGTTCCCGGATGCTATCAAAGCACCTGTAGCATATGCCTTTGAAATTGCAGGAAAGCACTGGGCAAGTAATGTGGTAACGATCGCCGCTACTGTAGGACTGATCTCTGTAGTAATGGTAATGATGATGGGACAGTCAAGGATTTTTATCGGAATGGCAAAAGATGGATTGATCCCTCAGTTCTTCGGTGAGCTTCATCCGAAAACAAAAACACCTTACAAAGGAATTATTTTGTTAGGAATTGTGGTGGCGCTTATTGCAGCCTTTACACCCATTTCTACCTTAGCGGATATGACAAGTTTCGGAACCCTGTTTGCATTTACGTTGGTTTGTATTGCAGTTTGGGTGATGAGAAAAAAAGAGCCTACGCTGATCAGGCCTTTCAAAGTGCCTGCTTATAAAGTTGTGGTGGGATTAGGAGTGGTTATCAATCTGTATTTAATAATTAACCTAAGCGCCCATGCATTGGAGCTTTCTGCTATATGGCTGTTCTTTGGAGGTTTGGTATATTTCCTTTATGGCAAATCAAACAGTAAACTGAACAATCCTGAAAAGTATAAAAACATCGATTAATATTAATATAAACCGCTTCGGCGGTTTTTTTTTGTATATCCCATGAAAAAAATATTCTCTATTTTACTCTTGTCTGCAGGAATATGTATGTATTCCCAACAAGTAGAAAGTTTTGAAACGATCTTGAATGATAAAATAAGCATCAGAGCGCTGGAGCTGCACGACCATAAAGTTTGGTACAGTGGCACGGAATCTAAGTTTGGGTATGTTGATCTTAAAAATGATAAAGATCAAAAACAGATAAGATTATCAGAAGAAAAACTCCAGTTCAGAACATTGGCGCAGGATAAGAACTTTTTTTATGCCATCAATATTGAAAGCCCTGCCCGTTTCTTTACAATAGATAAAAAAGAGCTGAAATCACAGGTTATTTTTAAAGATACAGCGAAAACGGCTTTTTATGATGCTTTGCATTTTGTCAATGATCATCTTGCATATGCCTTCAGTGATGCGGATAAAGATCTTTTGTTGAAGCTGGCGGTCTATAGAAATGGAAAATGGAGTATGTTTAAAAGCAATTTAAAATTAAACGAAGGTGAAGCAGCTTTTGCAGCCAGTAATACCAATATCTCTTCAACTAAAAAGTATATGTGGATCGCGACTGGCGGTAAAGCTTCAAGGATCTTAAGAATGGATCTTAAGGATGAAAGGATAGAAGCTTTCCCAACTCCTTTTATTCAGGGGGAATCCTCTCAGGGAATGTATTCCATAGACTTTAGTGATGACCGTTTTGGAATTGCAGTGGGAGGGGATTATACCAGGCAGGATGCTAATATCAATACTATTGCGACCACCAATGACGGCGGTGAAACCTGGCAGATTCAGGCTTCAGGTCAAAATGCAGGATATATGACCTGTGTGAAAATTAAACCGGGATCGAAAGGAAAAGAGATCATTGCAGTGGGAGATCAGCACATCAGCTATTCCTCAGATTTTGGAAAGACCTGGAAGAAAATTTCAGATGAAAAAGGGTTTTTCGTTTGCGGGTGGATCGATGGCAGCAGCGTTGTTTTTGCGGGAAATAACAGAATTGCAGTAATGAAATTAAAATTTTAAATATCAGGTATAGAATTTATCACTATTTGGCAAACACCTGATCATACGTATTTAGACTCATTATAAAATACGACCTAATATAATTCATAGGTTAAAATTCATAACTAATGGTTAATTTTGTAGGATGAAATTTTGATTATGTTAAATTTCATGACCTTATAAAATTTTAATTTTCAAATGAACTCTTTAATAGATAAGTATAATATTCCCGGACCTCGTTACACCTCTTATCCTACTGTTCCATATTGGGATGAATCAACATTTTCCCAGGAGAAATGGAAGGAGACGGTGATCATGTCTTTTCATGAGACTAATGCAGAGGAGGGGATTTCTATTTATATCCATTTGCCTTTCTGTGAGGCTTTGTGTACATTCTGCGCATGCCACAAAAGAATTACAAAACAGCATAGCGTTGAAATTCCTTATCTGGAAAGTGTTTTGAAAGAGTGGAAGCTTTACCTTGAATTGTTCAACGAAAGGCCTAAGCTGAAAGAACTTCATTTAGGAGGCGGTACACCCACATTTTTCTCTCCTGAAAATTTAAGGACATTGCTGGAAGGAATTTTTTCTACAGTAGATATCGCGGAACATCCTGAATTTTCTTTTGAAGGACATCCGAACAATACTACAAAAGAGCATCTTCAAACGTTATATGATCTTGGTTTCAGAAGGGTAAGTTTCGGTGTGCAGGATTATGACCCTAAAGTGCAAAAAGCAATCAACAGAATTCAGCCTTTTGAGAATGTAAAAGCGGTAACGGAGTGGGCCAAAGAAATTGGTTACAGAGGGATCAGTCATGATCTCGTTTTCGGATTGCCACATCAGAATTGGGAAGCGATGGAGCATACCATCAGAAAAACAATGGAACTGAAGCCGGACAGACTGGCATTCTATTCTTATGCACACGTTCCATGGGTAAAAGGTGTGGGACAGAGAGGATTTGATGAAAATGACCTGCCAAGTGGTGAAGAAAAACGCCGTCTGTATGAAGATGGTAAAAAACTGCTTCAGGATTTGGGGTATATTGAGGTAGGGATGGATCATTTTTCCCTTGAGCATGATGACCTGTATCAGTCTTTGATCCATAAAAAGCTTCACAGAAACTTTATGGGATACACCTCCAGCAATACCCAGCTGATGGTAGGACTTGGAATGTCTGCGATCTCTGACTCATGGTATGCTTTTGCCCAGAATGTAAAAACAGTGGAGGAATATCAGAAGATGGTAGAAGAAGGCCGGATTCCTGTAGTAAAGGGACATGTGCTGAATGAGGAAGACCTGATCGTGAGAAGACATATTCTGAATCTGATGTGCCAGCTTGAAACCACTTTCAATGATCGTAATTCTTTCCCTGAGCTTGAAAATGCGCTGGATATGCTGGAAGAGATGGAAAATGACGGTCTGGTGGAGATCAGCGGTAATGAAATAAAGATTACAGAAGCGGGAAGAGCATTCACAAGAAATGTAGCCATGGTTTTCGATCTCAGAATGATGAGAAATAAACCTGAAACGAGGATTTTCTCAATGACGATATAAAACAAAGGCGGTTCAAATTTTGAACCGCTTTTTTATTAAATTTAAAATCTTAGTTGATTCTTTTAGGGTTTGTCTTGTGATGTTTTTTCTTCATACTTTAAAACGCAATGCCTGCAAAGTTTATGTTGCAGAAGTGGCACTTCGTGCGGCAAATAGAACTTTTCCTGGCTAAGTGAAACGCTCTTGCGAACTCTCTCATAGGGATTATTTGTAAAAACCTTTGCTGCCTTTTAAGTTTAAAAAGTATGGATATACTCATTGATGAATTTTCTTGATATCAATCTTATTTAACAATTAATTTTTGGCTATAGGATTTCAAATCTCCTGATTTCAGATTGATAAAATAAACTCCCGATGATAGCCCGGAAATATCAATGCTCCTGCCGTTGATAATCTGGTCTGTTTCCAAAACCTTCCTTCCGTCCGCGCTGATGATCTCCGCTGTCGTTCTTTTATCCTTGATTCCGTCAATGAAGATTTCTCTGGAAGCAGGATTAGGATAGATTTTTATGCTTCCTGGCTGATTATTGTCCTGTGTACCTAAGGTTCCTGTCGTAATTTTAAAAATCTTTCCGCTGTTTACCGCTGCTACGTACAGTTCCTTTTGATAATCCTGCCCGAACGTGGAAAAATTATTTCCGCTGTAGGCTGGTGTCCATGTGATCGTATTGCTGGTATCCAATATTCCGATCTGGGTGGAGCAATAGTCTGCAAAAAAATATTTTCCCTGAAGAGCCGGATATTGGGTTCCTCTGTAGACATATCCTCCGGTGATGGAGCACTTTCCTCCGGAATGATCATAAACTGCAATTGGAAAAGTCATCGTAGACTGTGCCGGGCATCCTGTGGTATTGTAGGGGTCATTTCCTTCGTAGCAACGCCATCCGTAATTTAGACCGGCTTGGGTAATGGGCATTTTGTTGATCTCTTCTATGGCTCCCTGGCCCACGTCAGCGATCATGGCACTTCCTGTTGTCAGGTCAAAAGAAAATTTCCAGGCATTTCGGAGACCATAGGCCCATATTTCATCTGCGCCATCCACGCCGGCTCCTGCAAAAGGATTATCCGGTGGAATATTATAAGGACCGGTAGCGTCCACGTCTATTCTCAACATTTTTCCCAGCAGAGAATTTTTATTCTGGGCATTATTGTTCGGATCTCCGCCGCTTCCTCCATCGCCTGTGATGATCCAGAGTTTTCCATCAGGAGCAAAATGAATGCTTCCTCCATTATGATTTGCAAAAGGCTTGGGAATATTCAGTAGGATTTTTTCAGAGGCGGGATCTGCTACATTGGGATCTGTAGAACTGACGGTATACCTTGCTACAATGATATTTCCGGACGGATTGTTATAATACACAAAGAAATACCCGTTGGTAGAATATTGCGGATGAAATGCAAGCCCCAGAAGTCCTCTTTCACCACCGAAAACAATCTTTGAAGAAATATTCAGAAAGTTGGTTGTGTTAATGGTTCCGTTGGGCTGGACAATTTTAATGATACCGTCCTGCTGTACAACAAACAGACGGCTGTCATTGGCATTTGTAATTTCGACCGGGCTGGTAAGTCCGGTGGCAAATTCCTCCAAATTAATGCTTTGAGAATTAAGAATTAAGGAAGAAAGAATACTAATGGTAAAAAGTAGCTTTTTCATAATATTTTGATATTTAGTGTGTTGAAATAAGAATGAAAATTTTATACCAATCAAATTTTGAAGACTTCATTATCATACTAGGAAAAAATTGTTAAATCTTAAATAGAAATCAGAATACCAATATATCTGAAAATAAACCATTTCTGTTGTTAAAAATTCATAAAATACAAGAAAATCATTATATTTGCCGACTTAATTTAACGTAGTTATAACAAAATGCAAGGAAAAGGACTTATTACAATTGTTGCTATTGTCCTGGGGTTGATCTGCTTAAACGAGCTATTACCAACCTGGTACGCCAGCAAAATTGAATCGCAGATTGAAGCTGCGAAAGGAAACGAGAAAGAGATCAAACGAATCAAGGAAGATACTCTTAATCTTGGGTATACGAAGCTTTATTATTCGAAAGCTAAAGACAAGGAAATGAAACTTGGTCTCGACTTAAAGGGAGGGATCAACGTTCTATTGGAGATCAATCAGAGAGATCTGGTGAATGATCTGACAAATTATTCTACCAATCCTGTTCTTATTGAGGCTTTAAACAATACTGATGAAGCTCAGAAAAACTCAACAAAATCTTACATCGACAACTTCTTCGAACAGTTCGATGCGGTAAACAAAGCAAAGGGAACCAACCTTAAGCTTGCTGATCCGGAACTTTTCGGAAATACCAACCTGTCTGAAATCAAGTACAACACTACTGATGAGCAGGTAAAAAGTATTGTTAAAAGAAGAATTGATCTTTCCGTAGGTACAGCTTTCGAGGTAATCAGAACGAGAATTGACAAGCTTGGAGCGATCCAGCCAAACGTTCAGAGAGTGCCTGGAACAGCAAGAATTTCTGTAGAGATGCCTGGTATGAAAGACATCGACAAAGTGAAGAAAATGCTTCAGACTTCTGCAAAACTTCAATTCTGGGAAGTACAGCAGATTAATGAAATTGCACCTTATTTCCAGACTTTGACAACTATGGTTGCTGCAAAAGGAGATTCTATGGGAGTAGCAAAGAATGTGAACTTCATGAATCTTTTACAGCTTGACAAATTAAGAACGAATGGTGTAGCCAACGTAAAATTATCTGATACTGCTGCTGTAAACAAAATTCTGAACAGCAAAGTAGGTTTGGCTTTACGTCCGGCTAACATTAAATATACACAGTTCATGTGGGGTTACAAACCTGAAGCGACAAGCCCGGACGACCTGGTATTGTATGCGATCAGAGGTAACATCAATCAAAAAGCTCCGGTTGACGGTGCAGTAGAAACTGCAAACATCAGCTACGATGAACTTGGAAGAGTAGTGGTAGACATGCAGATGGATTCTAAAGGAGCGAAAGAATGGAAAACTTTAACTGAAAAGAACGTAGGGAAGCCTGTGGCTGTAACGCTTGATAACAGAGTGTATACCGCACCAAACGTTGTAAATGCTATTCCTAACGGTAGAACTCAAATCTCCGGTAACTTCTCTCAGGAAGAGGCCAAAGAATTGGTAGATGTTTTAGGAGCTGGTAAATTACCTGCCGGAGCGAAAGTAGTTCAGGCTACTCAGGTAGGTCCTTCTCTGGGGCAGGAATCTATCAACGCAGGTATGATTTCATTTGCTATTGCATTCTTAATCATTATTGTTTATATCATTTTCTATTATGGTGGTGCCGGTGTGTACGCTGTAATTGCAATGGTAATCAACTTATTCTATATTTTCGGAATTATGGATTCCGGAGACTTTACGCTGACCCTTCCTGGTATCGCAGGTATCGTATTAACGATGGCGATGGCGGTAGATACGAACGTAATTATCTATGAAAGAACGAAAGAGGAATTATTTGCCGGTAAGAGTATCTTAGAAGCTTATAAAGACGGGTTCAAGCACGCTTTAAGTGCAATTATTGATGGTCACCTGACGACATTATTGACTGCTATTGTGTTATTCTTCTTCGGAACAGGACCTATCAAAGGATTTGCTTTAACGTTAATGATCGGTATTATCATGACGTTGTTCACTTCTGTATTATTATCAAGAGTAATGATCTTCAGCAGGCTGAACAAAGGTAAGAGCCTTTCTGTATGGACTCCTCCAACAAAGAACTTGTTCAGAAATATCTGGATCGACTTTATTGGTAAGAGAAAATATGCATATATCGTTTCTGCTGTTCTTACAGTGATCTGTATTATATCTATGGTAACTCACGGATTCAAATATGGTATTGACTTCACAGGAGGTAGAAACTATGTTGTAAGATTTGATAAAGCAGTTAATGCCAATGACGTTGAAGAAAAATTAGTTAAGCTTTTCAAAACTGAAGACGGGAAAAACTCTTCTGTAGAAGCTAAAACTTTCGGAAATGCCAATCAGCTGAAAATTTCTACAGATTACCTGATCGAAGATGAGTCTTTAAAAGCTGACCAGACTATTGAGGAAAAATTATATGAAGGATTAAAAGGAGATCTTCCTGCTAATATTACATTGAATGATTTTAAATCTGCAGATAAAGATCATGCAGGGATCATTTCATCTGAAAAAGTAGGTCCTACAGTGGCAGACGACATTCAGACGCATGGTATTCTTGCGGTAGTAGCTGCATTGGGTGGTATCTTTATCTATATCCTATTCAGATTTAGAAAATGGCAGTTCTCTTTAGGTGCTGTTGCGGCACTATTCCACGATGCGGTTATTATTTTGGGGACCTATTCGTTGCTTCACAAATATATGCCGTTCAATATGGAGATCAACCAGGATTTCATCGCTGCGATTCTTACGGTATTGGGGTATTCAATCAACGATACAGTAATTATCTTCGACAGAATCCGGGAATATCTGAGAGAGAAGAAATCATTAACACTGGCGGGTCTATTTGATGACTCTATCTCAAGTACATTGGGTAGAACATTCAATACCTCATTCACCACGATCCTGGTAATCCTTGCGATTTTCATTTTCGGTGGTGATAACCTTAGAGGATTTATGTTTGCTTTGTTGATCGGTATTGGATTCGGTACGTACTCATCTATCTTTATTGCATCAGCAATTGCTTATGATTTCCTTAAAAAAGGAAAAGAAGATGGTGTGCACGGAAAGACCACTTCCAATAAAGAAGTACTTGCTTCAAAGTAATAGAACTACAATAAATAAGTAAAAGAGGCTGTCTCAAAAGTGAGACAGTCTCTTTTTTTATGGATATTTATCTGAGGGTAATGAATCCTTTCCCTTATATATCTGAATTAGCTGTAGACAGTGAAATGCTCACAGATGTTTACGCATGGTTTTATAAATGAATGAAACTTTATGTCATTCTATGACTACTTTTATTCATCATCTAATGCTCATTGCCGTTATTTATTATTCATCATTTTTTGCCGGTTTTTCCTCAATTCCGTTTTTCTTCCCTTTTTTGGAGGTTATTAATTATTAAATATTGCCAAAAAGTAGAATTATTTTTTAATAAATCAAATTTTGGAGATTAAAAATTTCGTGCAATTGCCGAATAATAAAGAATTTTTACACGCTCTGTTAAAATATTTATTTTATTGGAAAAAAAACCGAAAAATAAGAGATTATGTAGTAAATTATTATATATTTACAAAAAAACAAAACAAAAATGAAATTCGAAAAATTATTCGTTGCTGCGGCACTATGTGCTGGCAGTCTTATTAGTGCACAAGCGGGGATTGGCACTCCAAATCCTGACAAGAGTTCTGCATTAGATGTTACCGGCACCAATAAAGGTGTATTAATCCCCAGAATTTCCGATCTGTCAACAGTAGTAACTCCGGCTAACGGGTTGTTGGTCTATGATCTTACAAGACAGGCATTGGCTCAGAATATTGGAACACCTTCCAGTCCCAACTGGGTTCCGATCAGCGGTAATATTGTTAAGTTCTTCTATATGCCCTCCATCAGTATTGATACTTCCACTATCGGTACGGGAAGGACTATAGATCTATACCAAATGTATAAGACTCAGTTTTCTACCCCGAAAGTTTCGAGTACAGGCGCTCCGGCAGCCATTCCTTTCTTTGTGAATGCTTCGGACCTGTATTATTATGTAACTGATTTTGATGGCAATGTTTTAAAGAATGTAAGCATTAATGCAAGCGGAATACTGCGTTATGACGTAGCTACAACTGCTACTGCCTGCTCTTTCGTTAATATTGTATTTGTAATCAAATAATTTTAAGTGACATAGAGTCATTGTGATCATCCTTATTCTGGGATGAGTATTCTTCCATGTATAATTAACTACTTAAAATTATTAATGATGAAAACAAATTCAATATTACGTTATGCTCTTATAGCCTTATGTCTTTTTGTTTCAAACAGAATGATATCCCAGGAAATGGTTTCCCTGCCAATGGGTGGCTGCGGGAGGTTATTGGATACTAATACTTCAACCCAATACAGTAATATTATTTCTATATGGCCACCCTGTGCAAAGATTGGTGCTGTAGCTATCAATCCTAACAATATGACAGATACAAATGTGAACTCATATGGAACACTGAAACCCGGTATTGGAGCTGGTGTATGTCCTATTTATATAGGAGTAGGAACAACAGGAAGTGATTTCCCTGCCAATAAACCTGTTTACATAGATTTTTCCTCAGAAGGATTTAACTTTAATGCAAGTTTCAACGACGCCAGTTTTAAATTTTACAATAATGGTACGGAGGTGTATTCAACTTCAGTGGGTGGACACTTCTTCTTTGATTTTGGAGATAGCCAGAGTAGAAAGATTATTAAAGTATTGCCTACTGCGGCTTGGGATGAAGTTAGGTTGTCTTATTCTGATTTTGGTATTGGTTTTACCTTTAATGAAATGAGGGTTTATAATATTCTTTCAGAATATTATATTGGCCCGATGGTATACCAATCTCAGCCTTCAGACAAAACGGTTTCCGTGGGAGCCTCTACAACGATGACGGCTGTTATCAACAATACAGACGAGATCCCGGATAATATTACGTATCAGTGGCAGGTGCTTAATGGAGGTACATGGACAAACCTGTCAAACAATGCCAACTATAGCAACGTTACCAGCTCAACACTCAATATTAACAACATTCCGGCCAATTTTCATAATAATCAATATAGGGTAGTGGCCAACTCGAGTTTTCATACCTGTTCATTTCAGACAATATCGAACATAGGAAGACTTTTTGTTAATGCTGTTAATAATCCCGGAACCATTGCCGCAGACCAGACGGTTTGTATGGATATCAGCAATGATCCGGCTGCATTCAGCCAGACTGCTACCGCACAGGTAAATGGCTCTGTAGAATACCAATGGCAGAGTTCTACGGATAATGTTACATTTACAAATATTACAAATGCAACTTCTGCAACTTATGATGCGCCTCCTGTTACACAGACCATTTATTATCGTCGGGGAGTGAGATCTGTTCTCAACGGTAATACTACCGGTTACCAATACAGTAATGTGGTTACAGTAACCTTCAAGCAAAATTGCCTCATCAAGTGTATCATAACCAACAGAATGATTTATACTAAGCTTAACAGCAACTAGACAATAAATCCAAGCATATAATAAAACCTGTTTCAAACTCATTCTGAAACAGGTTTTTTTATATTGCTGGATATTTATTTTTTTGATTCTATTTGATAGAAGATCCGGACAGAAGATTTTTACCAGGGAGCTATTATTCAATAGTATGCTTATTCTAATAGAATGAAATTTAGAATCATTATTTTTAAGATTTGATTAATTTTGCACCATAATGGAAAATTCAAAGAAAAAAGCAGCCATAGGCTTTATATTTATCACTTTACTGATCGATATTACAGGGTGGGGGATCATCATTCCTGTTGTTCCGAAGCTGATTGAGGAACTGATCCATGCAGATATCAGTGAAGCTGCAAAATATGGTGGCTGGTTGGGATTTGCCTATGCGTTTACACAGTTTATCTTTTCTCCGATGGTTGGAAACCTGAGTGATAAATATGGGCGCAGACCTATTATCCTGATTTCCCTTTTCGGATTTGCCGTAGATTATATTTTCCTGGCATTGGCTCCAACGATCTGGTGGCTGTTCTTAGGAAGAGTAATAGCAGGGATTACCGGAGCAAGTGTCACCACTGCGAGTGCTTATATTGCAGATATTTCTACGGATGAAGACAGGGCTAAAAATTTTGGACTCATAGGAGCGGCATTTGGTCTTGGGTTTATTATAGGACCGGTTTTGGGAGGAGTTCTCGGACATTATGGTGCCAGGGTTCCTTTCTATGCAGCAGCAGGATTATGCCTGCTTAATTTCCTTTACGGATATTTCATTCTTCCGGAAAGTTTAGATAAAGATAAAAGAAGAGAATTCGACTGGAAACGTGCCAATCCTGTAGGTTCATTTAAATTTTTAGGGAAGCATCCTGAAATTTCGGGGTTGATCGTTGCCTTAATTTTAATTTATATCGCAGGCCATGCTGTACAAAGTAACTGGAGCTTCTTCACGATGTATAAATTCGACTGGACGGAAAGAATGGTAGGAATTTCATTGGGAGTTGTAGGATTGTTGGTTGGGCTGGTGCAGGGACTTCTGATCAGATGGACAACTCCAAGGCTTGGGGAACAGAAAAGTATTTATTATGGGCTGGCTCTGTATGCCGTAGGAATGCTGTTGTTTGCATTCGCTTCAGAAAGCTGGATGATGTTTGTTTTCTTAATTCCCTATTGTTTAGGAGGAATTTGTGGTCCGGCCTTACAGTCTGTCATTACTAAAAGTGTTCCTTCCAACGAACAGGGAGAACTTCAGGGTGCGTTGACAAGTCTGATGAGTGCCACTTCAATCATCGGACCTCCGATGATGACGAACCTCTTTTACTTTTTCACCCATGATGAAGCTCCGTTTGAGTTTTCAGGGGCGCCCTTCTTTTTAGCATTTATTTTAATGGCCGTTAGTGTAGTCATTACGTATTCTGCTTTCCATAAAAAAAGAAAAATTTAAAACGGCTGTATCTTAAAAAGAAAAAATATTCAGGATAAAAATAGATAAGGTTAAGATGAATTCATTTCTTAACCTTATTTTTTGCTGTTTAATCTTAAATATTTACGTAAATTGTGATGAAAGTTACTTACCATTCCTTTAGGGGGATAATTTGTAAAATATGAGCCGTATTCCTCAGTACAAACCGGAAGAATTCAATCCAATCCTTCACCTGGATTGGGCGGGGAGAAGTCTGTTGAAAAAAGATCTGAACGATTTTTTTATAGAACCGCTCCACATCCTTAAAGATGCAATAACTCCTTCTTTGCCTCATCGTAAAACAGTAAATGATTTTGTTTTTATCAGGAAAGGATCTCTTGAAAAAATGGTGTGTTCAGATGTTTTTGGTGTGCAGGCCAATATGGTGATTCTGTTACCTCCCCATAAGATCCGGACATTTCTTGGTAATACCCCCGATGTGGAAGGATTTTATTGTCATTTCTCCGATGATTTTATTGCAGATGGCCCCGGGCTGAAATATCTGCAGGATATTTTAAATGATACAGACCTCAGAAATGACCCTAGACTTTGCCTGGATGATGAGCACAGTAAAAGAATTGATCTTATTCTCCACCAGGTGGAAAGCCTTTATAAAAGTCAGAATAATCCGGAGCTGATCAGGCTTTATCTGTTTACCTTATTGGGAGAGATCCGGTATTTTATAGAAAAACTGCCAAAACAGGTATTATCCGTTAATGAAACGGTAGCATTACGTTTCCGGAAACTGATAACCAGTCAGGTTCAGAATATCCATTCTGTAAAGGAATATGCAGACCTGCTCCATATTTCTCCTAATCATCTGAATAAAATCATAAAGAAATCGACTGGGAAAACAGCCTCTGAAATCATCAGCGAAGCGCTCGTGATGGAATCCAAAGCTTTATTATCACTGCCCGGTTTTACTGTTTCTGAAGTGGCTTTGGCGCTTGGAATGGATGATATCTCTTATTTTTCCCGTTTTTTCAAGAAACATACGGGGATGAGTCCTTCAGATTACCGGAAAGGGATTGATTTGTCCTATTAATGGATGTATATGTTCTAACCTTATTGTATTGCATTTCAGAATTTTGTAGATGTAATAGTAAGACATGAATATGATACGGACAGTATTTTTTATTGTAGGGTTGATGCCCTTGTTATTTTTCTCTCAGAGCGGTACATCATCCGGAAATCCGCCTGTATCGTTTGAAGCATTGGCAGGAAATAACGGGATTGCATCCCAGATGATGATCAATAAAGGATTTGAAAATAATAAAAGGCTGGGGTTTCTCAGTGTTGCCAATATATCTTCAAAATGGTCGGAAGATCACTCTCAGGATGCAATGGTTCAGGCTAATCTGACTTATGAGATTTTTAAGAACTTTCGTTTACTGGGCGGTATGCATTATACTCCGGTAACAGGTCTGAGACCTACCGCAGGATTTTTATATTCTCTCCATTTTAATGATTTTCTTTTGGTGGTTAATCCCCGGTTTATAGGATTTTCAAAGAATAGTATTGCGGAAGGCTTTGCATTACTGGAATATCAGCCAACGATTAGCGTAAACTGGAAAGGATATTCACGGGTCCAGGCATTATATTCAGAAACTTTAAATGACGGACAGCATGCCCGCAGCTATCTGATGCTCCGGCTGGGAGCCAGCTATGGACCGGTAACTTTTGGACTAGGAGCGAATTTCGATCAGTATGGACCATTTAAAGAAAGCAAGCAGAACTACGGAGTGTTTGCAGCCATCAGGCTGTTCCATTAAATACAATCTTTTAAACTATAAGTATCATTTATTATGAGACATTTTATTTTTCAGTCGAAAGATACATGGACGGGAACAGTACTTCGATGGGCTTTAGGTATCGTTTTTATTCCACACGGAATTCAGAAAACGCTGGGATGGTTTGGCGGAACGGGATTTAAGAGAACGATGGATCTGCTCACAGGAGATTTACATCTGCCATTGGTTATTGCTTTTACCGTAATTTTGGTCGAGTTTGCAGGTTCCTTTTTGTTATTACTGGGATGGTTGACAAGGGTATGGGCTTTGTCTTTTATAGGATTGATGATCGGAATCATGTTGACTGCTCATTTTGAAAACGGCTTTTTTATGAATTGGTTGGGTACCCAGAAAGGAGAGGGCTGTCAGTTTGATATTCTGGCCATAGGAATTGCCCTGGCTTTACTATTCGAAGGAGGCGGGAAATGGTCAATAGACTTGTGGTTATTCAGAAAAAACAATGAACAAAAATAAAATTTAGAATATGAATCAGTCAAAATTAGAAAAATATTTAGAAAGAATTCATTATTCCGGAATTAGGGAAGTGAGTATGGAAGCATTGAAAAAAATTCATCAGCTTCATCCCCGGTATATTCCTTTTGAAAATATTGATCCCTACACCGGAACAGTACCTTCGTTGGATGCAGATGATGTTTTTCAGAAACTTGTTATTGAATGCAGAGGCGGATATTGTTACGAACAAAATCTGCTTTTAAGTGAAGTGCTGAAATACTGGGGTTTCAGTGTTCAATTGCAATTGGGAAGGGTTGTATGGAGAAGAGATGAAAACAGCAGCGCTGCCAGAACCCATTTATTGCTTATTGTTGATCTGGAAGGACAAAAGTACCTTGCAGACTGTGGATTTGGAACTGTCACTCTTACATGTCCTTTGATCCTGAATGAAAAAGAGCCGCAGCAAACTCCTAATGGATTGTTTAAGATTTCACATAAAGACGGAAGATATGTGCTTTGGACATGGCGGGAAAAATGGCTTCCGGTTTACCGTTTTGCCTTAGAGCAGGTGGAACCGGCTGATCTGGAAATTGCCAACTGGTATCTGTCTACTCATCCGGAATCAGGTTTCAGGAAAAATCTTGTTCTTTCAAAAGTCGATGAAAATGCCCGGTACACTTATAGTGGTCATGTGCTGAATATCCGGCCTAATGAAGGAATGAAAGAATCCATATCCATAGAAAATAATATACAGCTGTTTGAAATGCTTAAAAATACTTTTGGACTGAAGGAAAATGCAATCGAAGCTTTGGAGAAAAAAATAGAAAGTTAACCAATCGTTCAGATTGAAGATTGCCGTTTTAACCATTACACGATCTTTTTATTAGTGTACTAATGGTCAAAAAAAGAAAGAGGTTATCTCAAAAATGAGACAACCTCTTTGTTATTTGAAAAATTAAATCTGTAGGAAGATTAAGGATAAAGAGATTTGGTTCCGTTGCTTACGATATTGCTTCCCAGTCCGGAGAATGATACGGAGAATTTGCTTGCATTAAAGCTTAAAGAACCGGTTGGAGTACAAAGTCCCAATGCATATCTGCACTGTCCGTATGCCCCTGTTTTTTTAAGGATTTTGCTTTCACTTTTCGCTTTTCCTAAACTGATGGAGCCCCAGTCGCTTACATCAGCATTTGAAACGGTAGATCCTGAATAATAAATGGTGATCTGGTATCCGATCTCACCTCTTTTAGATCCCCAAAGCCAGTTGGCTGTCCACCATTGCTTGTACCATTTGGAAACTGCTCTTGATGCCTGGTCGTTGGATGCTTCGCTGTTTCCTCTTGTATCCATCATGACCAATCCGCCAAAGATGTTATCCCAGATAATTCCTGAATCATTGTAAAAGCATAGGGTCTTGAAATTTCCGTCTTTGCTGTTCCATGTTACTTCCATTACATTTGTGCCGGTCTTTACTGCCTCTGTAATGGTTTCTTTCAGTCCTGTTTGGGCCGTCACCAGATCTTCTCCGGTATACAGATCACCGATCTTTCCGATCTTTACAGAAGATGGATCCATAATATTTCCCAATGCAATAAACTGATCTCTATCAGAAATCAGGTTTTGAGAAAGTTCGATTCCTTTTTGTGTTGAGATTTTCCCGATTACACTTACTTCTGCGATCTGCAGATCACTTTTCAGAAAGGTTTCAAGATTTTTTCCGGATTCATTCAGCTGCGCTTGTACCGTTTCAGGAACAATTTGTGAAGAGAGTGGAGTCGTCTCTTTTTTCAGATCTGCAAGGGTTACCCTAGCCTGGGCTGTTTCCTGCTGGATAATTTCATTGTTCTCATCACGGCAGCTGTTAAGTGCCAATACCGACAGTACGGCAAAAACTTTAAAAGTAGTTACTAATTTTTTCATATTAAATCTTTTAGGTTGTGTATTGTAAATATACATAATCATTACATAATTCTCAATAATTTGAATTAAATATTTGTTAATAAATTGTATTTTTTGATAAATTATGATAGATGAAAGGGGTTTGGGAAATAGAATCAAGGGCCAGGAACCAAGAGTTAAGAGCCCAGACAGGAGATGTAGACATACGAGATTTGAGACAAGAACTGAATAACCAACAACCTTAACCTTAGAATTCTGAATTTGTTCTCGTAAAATCTTAAAATTTATTTAAATTTTGAATTCACGGTAAATACATGTATAATCTTTTCGTAATTTTACAGGATGGAATTAAGCATTGGAGAAATGGCACTCATTGCCATTGCAATCGTTGTATTATTCGGACCGGATAAACTTCCTCAAATTGCACGTGATCTGGGATCAGGTGTAAGAAAAATGCGTGGGGCAGTGGAAGATATCAAAACGGAGATTATGAAAGAAACAGACAATCCTGTTTCAGAAATCAAACGTGAAATTGAAAAGGTGAAAGATGCTGCCAAAGATTTCAACCCTGTGAATGATATCAAAAAAGATATTTTGACAGAGCCAGCATCTTCATCCAATGAACCTCCAAAACCGAAACCTTCTGAAGACGAAACTTATGAAGGACCTGTAAGCAGATAAGGTATGGAGGAAATCATTCAGGAAGATAAAAAGGTATTTTTGTACCTTAACAATTTGGGAGACTCCTCTTTCGATCAGTTCTGGATGCTGATTTCCAGTACATGGATCTGGGTTCCCCTTTATATTATATTTCTTTATTTTTTATACAAAAATTACAAACTAAGATCTTTAGTTTTTATTCTTATATTTCTAGCACTTGGAGCAACGGTTTCTGATCAGCTGGCAAGTGTTTTCAAATATGGAGTGGCGAGGTTAAGGCCCTGCCATGACCCAACTCTGGAACATCACATAAGAATTGTGAAATGTGGCGGACAGTTTGGATTTTATTCCGCGCATGCTTCCAATACCTTCTTTTTAGCATCTTTTTTAAGTATTTTGCTGAAAAATAAACTTAAGTGGTTCCCATATGTTATATTTGTATGGGCTATAGTGGTTTCCTACAGCCGAATATATTTAGGAGTGCATTTTCCAATTGATATTTTGGTGGGGGCGTTTGTTGGATCTTTATTGGGAGTGTTATTTGGTGCACTCGCCAGAAAAGTGATCAACAAGCAAAATATAACCTCATGAAAAAATTTTTGTTATTTTCAGTTTCCGTCTGTCTTTCGTTGAATGTCTATGCCCAGGATAAGAAACTGGCAGAAGACTGTTTTAAAAAAGCAGATTATAAATGTGCGGAAGAAAAGTATTCCAGGCTGGCAGAAAAAGAACAGATCCAGAAATTCCAGTCAGAATATTATGATTATCTGGGAACCGCTCAAAGAAGGCTTGGCAAATCAGAGCTCGCCCTGAAATCTTATGAATCTGCTTTAAAGACTAATCCCATGTCAGTTTCCGTATATGCGAATCTCGCTTCACTACACAGCCAGAAAGGAAATAAAACAAAGGCATTGGAATACATAGCGAAAGGACTTCAGGTAGATGATAAGAATCCTGATCTTTACCTTACACGTTCCAAAATTTATGATGCACAAGGCAAAAAAGATCTTGCTATCCAGGACCTTAATCAGATCCTGACCTTTGCACCTGATAATATTTTTGCTAAGACAGGGCTGGCCAATCTGAAAAAGAACAACGGTGAGCTTGACGGAGCCCTGAAAGATTACAATCAGCTTATTTCAGAAAAGCCGGAGTCTTTACTATACAATGGCAGGGCAGATGTTTATTTAAAAATGAAGAAATATAAGGAAGCCCTTACAGACGTTAATAAAGCAATTTCCATTGACCCGAAATTTTCACAGTCCTATGTGACAAAAGCACTAATACTATTTGATACAGCCAAACCTAAAGAAGCTTGCGGGAACCTTGATAAAGCGGTGAGTTTGGGATATGAAAAAGCTGTACTGGGAGAGTATTATGCTAAGTGTGTAAAGAAGTAGACCGCTTCTTTAAACCTTTCACAAAAAATGGATAGATAATTTGATTTATATAAATGTAAAAATGGCCTTTACAGGGCCATTTTTCAGTATTAGTCATTATGATAAGGCTTTCCCTGAAGGATCTGGTCGGCTCTGTACAGTTGCTCTACAATGAACAGACGGATCATCTGATGGGTAAATGTCATTTTAGACAATGACATCTTTTCGTTGGCTCTGCTGTACATTTCTTCAGAAAAACCGTAAGCTCCTCCTATCAGAATATGAACTTTTTTTACGGAAGAATTCATCCATGCATCAATTTTTTGAGAAAATTCACGGCTGGTGAACTGTTTTCCTTTTTCGTCAAGCAGCACAACAAGATCATTTTTGTCTATATGATTCAGAAACAGCTTTGCTTCCTCCTTTTTTAGAAGATCCGGAGATAAGTTTTTGGCATTTTTGACGTCAGGAATCTCTGTAATTTCAAAATTCCAGTGTTTGGGTAGACGGTTGAGATAATAATTGATTAAAGACGTGATTTCCTTATCGTCTGTTTTGCCGATACAAAGTAAGCTGATTCGCATTGATGAAAGTTTCAAAGGACAAAGATAGGGCTTTTATGCTCAAAGTTTAAGATTGGGTATTCGAAGTTTAAAGTTACTGGTTATTCAGTTCTTGCCGCAAGTGTAGTATCTCTATGTCTCCTGTCTTGGCTCTTGATTCTTGATTCTTGATTCTTGATCCACTTTTTAAAGTTATCTAATTTCCACTGTTTTCTGTTTAATACAAAAAGTATTACCATGATAAAGATAAAAAGATCAGGATTTTTTATACTTTTGACTTGTCATGATGTATTTTATGTAATTTGGCATTGGAAATAGGAGGAAGAAAATATTTATATTTGTAAGGAAAGATATATAGAATCTCTGAAAATGATAATGATTTCAGAGATGAAATCTTTTACTAATTGTGTAATTGCAACAATAGATGAAGATAAAAGTTCCCAGATTTATCCTGAAGATTCAAGATTTTTTTGACGGTATCCATATTCCTGTTTTGGGAATATCGCTCTGGCAGATGTTTCAGATCTATATTTCCGGGATTTTCAAAGGGAATATCGGGAGAAAGGCTGCCGCCATTTCGTGGAGTTTTACCATCAGTTTATTTCCATTTCTTCTTTTCCTGCTTTCAGTCTTGCCCTATATGCCGCATTATGATAAGCTGCAGTTTTATATTTTTGAAGTGTTGATGCATAATGTATTTCCATCCGTTATGGAAGGGGATATACGTGGGTATATTGAGGCTAATATTGTTCCTAATATGAAAGGAATCAGTAACCTGACTATTGTGCTGGCTTTGATTTTTGCTACGAATGGAACTTTTTCTCTTATCAGTGGGTTTAATGAAAATTCAGATGAAAAACTTAGTGATGTTAAAGAATTTATTCTTTCATTTTTTATCACGATCGGATTTATTACCATTGTATTTTTTGCTCTTTTCGGGGTATATTATGCGGAGGTTGTGATGAAACCTTTCACCCCGGCTTATGATATTTCATGGTTGGTCAATAACCTTTCCAAGATCATCGGATTTGTTTCATTTCCGCTGTTTTATTTTATCTTGTTAACGCTGTTTTACTGGCTGGGAACGGTGAAGATTACCAGATTCAGACAGGCAATTCCCGGAGCGGTTCTGACTACGGTCTTATTCCTGGTGACGACTTATATCTTTGCGATTTATGTAAAAGATATTGCCCGTTATAACGTGCTTTACGGCTCCATCGGAAGTATGATCCTGTTGATGGTCTGGGTCAATGTGAACGTATATCTTCTGCTGTTCGGAAATGAATTGAATATGGCGATCCGAAAGCTCAGAATAGAAAAGCTGCTGTCTGATGAGATTCAAAAAGAAACCGTTCAGTATCATCCCCATTTTTCAGAGCCTGACTTTGAGGGAGATGAACAGCATCGGAGAAAGCTGGATGACCGGGAAAAAGACTAATTTTCTTCCTGCTCCGGATTTTCTTTGGAGCTCATACTTAAGATCACGAATCCTGAAACGGCTGCTATGAAAGAAGCTATCAGAATGGCAAATTTAGCCTCATCCTGGATATGAATCTCATCTTTAAAAGACAGAAGCGCAATAAAGATAGACATGGTGAACCCGATACCGGCCAGCAGTCCTACACCGATCATTTGAAACCAATTGCTGTTTTGAGGTAAAGAACTAAGCTTTAATTTAATAGCAATGAAAGAGAATACATTGATCCCGATGAGCTTTCCTAATATAAGTCCGCAAATAATCCCCATTCCCAGAGTACTTGTGATGCCTGAAACCATATCACCTGAAAAAGTAATATTGGTATTCGTAAGGGCAAATATCGGCATGATCAGGAAGCTTACCGGAATGTGAAGCTGATGTTCCAGTTTTTCTAAAGGAGAAATCTCCACATTCGACGCATTGGTAGGAATAGAGAAGGCCAGCAAAACGCCTGCTATCGTTGCGTGAATTCCGGAATGATGAAGGAAATACCATAAAAACAGGCCCGGGATAATATAGAATATGGTTTTGGTAACTTTTAAAAAATTTAAAACAAATAATAAGGCCGTTACTCCAACAGAAAGAAGAAGATAGGTCCAGTGGATTTGCTCTGTATAGAAAATCGCAATCACAAGAATAGCGCCTAAGTCGTCTACAATAGCCAATGCGGCTAAAAATATCTTGATGGAATTAGGAATTTTCTTTCCCAACATGGAAATGATAGCCAGTGAGAATGCAATATCTGTTGCCATAGGAATTCCCCATCCGTTGCCGTATACAGTTCCGGCATTGAATAGAGTGTAAATAACGGCTGGAACAAGCATCCCGCCTACAGCTGCAAAAATAGGTAATGAGGCATTTTTAAAAGATGAAAGCTCACCTTCTACAAGCTCTCTTTTTATTTCAAGACCCACCAAAAGGAAGAATACAGCCATCAATCCGTCATTGATCCAGATGCTGACCGGGTATTCCAGCCCGAAAAGGTGAGTCCCTACTGCCTTATCTAAAAAATGCTGGAAAGCTTCTGCTGCTGCTGAATTAGCAATTAATAATGAAATAAGCACGCAGAAAATAAGGATGATTCCCGAGGATTGGCTGTTGTTGAAAAAATTTTTAAAATAAAGAGATAAATTCATAATTAAGATTGTAATCGCCTCACTCTTGAAACACCATTGATATTTTTAAGTTTTTTAAAGGTTTCTTCAAGCTGACCTTTATTCTTTACTTCCAGGTTGATATTTCCGGTGAAAACGCCGTTGTTGGATTCAATGGACATGCTTTTCATATCCATTCCCATGCTTCCACTGATGACGGTGGTGATATCGTTGATCATTCCCATTCTGTCGAGTCCTTCAATCTCAATTTTTACTCTGTTCTTGAAGCTTTCGGCATTTACCCATTTGGCAGGGATGACACGATAATCGTATTGTGCTCTAAGGTTAATAGCATTCGGACAGTTGTCACTGTGTACTTTGATTCCGTCTGAGATGGTAATAAATCCGAAGATCTTGTCTCCAGGGATTACAGTACAGCATTTTGCATAGCTGTAGTTCAGCTTCTCCTCATCTTTTCCGAAGACGATCATATCAAGATTCTGCTCTTTCGGTTCTTCAAAGTGATGGTTCTTGGAAGGAGATTTTCTGAACCTGGAAAGTAAATTGTTGAATACGTTTTTACTTTCTATATATTTTCTAAGGCTGCTCGCATCCAGCTCATTGCTCTGGAATTTCAGGAACAGCTCCTGAGAAGATTTCAGATTAAAGAACTTCTGAAGCTTATTCACCTCTTCATCATTGAAATTGATTTTCGCATGACGGAGCTTTCTCTGCAGGGTTTCTTTACCTTCCTCTACCAGCTGGTTTTTCTGGGAGTTCAGATAACTTTTGATCTTGGACTTGGCTTTTGAGGTGACCACAAATTCCAGCCAGTCAGACTTTGGCTTCTGATTCTGTGAAGAAAGGATATCGATCTGATCCCCGTTTTGAAGGACATAAGAGATCGGTACCAGTTTACCGTTGATCTTAGCACCCAGACATTTCATTCCCAGATCAGAGTGAACGGAAAAAGCAAAGTCAAGAGCTGTAGCATTGGTGGGAAGAATTTTAATTTCTCCTTTTGGCGTAAAAACGAATACTTCTTTTGAATAGAGATTAAGCTTGATGTTATCCAGTAGTTCAGACGTAGAAAGGTTCTGCTGCTGTTCAAGCACTTCACGGATCTCAGTGACCCATTTTTCAAAATTACGGTCATCGGAGCTTTGTTTGTAACCTTCCTTGTATTTGTAATGTGCTGCCACCCCTTTTTCAGCGATCTCATCCATTCGCTCTGAACGGATCTGGACTTCGATCCATTTTTTATCAGGTCCCAGAACCGTTAAATGGAGACTTTCATAGCCTGTGGAGCGAGGCTGGGTGATCCAGTCACGCATTCTGGACGGATTGCTGTGATAGACATCGGTAACGATAGAGTAGATCTTCCAGGCAAGGAATTTTTCATTTTTGGCATCAGATTTATAAATGATTCTGATCGCGTAGTTGTCAAAAACCTCCTCAAAGGAAACGCCCTGCTTCAGCATCTTCCGGTAAATGGAAGAAATAGCTTTTGCACGGCCTTTGATGGTAAAGTTCAGACCTTCTTCCTTCAGCCTTTCCGAAACTTCGGTTTTAAACTCCTCAATATATCTTTCCCGGCTTTCTTTAGCCAGTTCCAATTTCTCTGTGATCTCAATGTATATCTCGGGATTGTTGTATTTTAAAGAAAGATCTTCCAGCTCAGATTTGATGTTGTAAAGTCCAAGACGATGCGCCATGGGAGCGTAGATATACACGGTTTCCGAAGCGATTTTCTTCTGTTTGTCGGGAGCCATGCTTTCCAGGGTACGCATATTGTGAAGGCGGTCTGCAATTTTGATAAGAATCACCCTGAAATCCTCAGAGAGGGTCAGTAGGAGTTTTCTGTAGTTTTCAGACTGTACGGAAATATTCTGATGGTTCATGATGGAGATCTTGGTCAATCCATTCACGATATTGGCGATCTTTTCCCCAAAGATCTTTTTCAGATCTTCATAGGTATAATCAGAATCTTCTATGACATCATGGAGCAATGCACAGGCGATGGAAGTGGCACCCAAACCGATCTCTGTTGCCACAATTTTAGCTACGGCAATAGGGTGATAGATATAAGGTTCTCCAGACTTTCTCCTTTGATCTTTATGAGCATCCAATGCAATATCGAATGCTTTCCGGATGAGCTTGTTATTTTCCTCATCCAATGTTCTGTATGTATTAGAAATCAGGTCCTTATATCTGGCAAGGATCTCTTTATTCTCTTGTTCTAAATCGTAACTCATTTGTGCACATGCCTATAATAGGACGAAAATACGAAAATTTTTAGTTTTTTCAAACATAAAAAATCCGCAGAATAGTCTGCGGATCTATGGTTATTAGGTTTTATGCCGATTAGAATTTTACTTCTGAATTCATACCATCGCTTGCTGTCCTGATTTTAATATCAGGACTGTTATGAATTTCAGCCCGGTTTCTGGCATCAATATATTTTTTAACAGTGTCATAATTGGCCTGTTCAATACTCATATTTTCAAACAAATATGTTTTTAGAACTTCATTTTTAGTGAAAACACTCCGGGCAATATCAGCCTGGCTGTCATCTTTCACAGCAACACTGGCTAAATATTGCGTACTATGATTCTCACTGTTAAGGTATATGATGTAATCTGAATTTTGGAATCCTGAATTTTCAAGATCATCCTCTAGCTTTTTGTAATCGCTGTGATGCTCAAATAGCCCAGCTAATATATTTGACATAATTGGTGGGTTTTAAAGTTGTTACTAAAGTTAATAATAATTCTGTTATGTTCCTAATTTATTTTCAATAAAATTCATCTATTGTTATTTTATCTATAATATAATATTAAAATATTTGAAAAAATCTATTGAACGGGTGTTTGGTTTTTATGATATAATAAAAAAATAAAATCTGTAATTTAGAAAATCAGATCTTCTAAATGTCTTTATTTTAAAAAGAAGCAGGAATGACCTTTTTATTTAACTCTAATTTTTTGATGTTGCCGGTTTGGCTAAACCAATAGGGATCTTGTGATTTCCTATAAAGATAAAAGCCGGCTATAGTTTATTCAATAATAGATTAAAAAATTGACTGTAATTAGCTGTTCAGTGTTAAAAATTAGAATTTGATCCGGTTATTTTAAAGGCTGTGAAGACAGAATCTGCTGCATTGATTCTTTTTAAACCTTAATCGGCTTATCTTTATCGACTTAAATGAAACACTAATATTCAAAGATTTTGCGTCTAACTTTTTTAAAGCAGGCTTGATAAGCACATGAAAAATAAAAACCTTAGAAATAAGTTGCTTCTAAGGTTTTTATTGTGTGAACTTGTTTAAAGTAAATGGCAGCTTAAAAATTCTAACTTAACATATAAACCTAACAGGTTTTTAAAACCTGTTAGGTTTACTACCTCAAATATCCTTAAAATTTTTAGGAAACTTTAAACAAGTTCTGTTATAGATTTTAAATCTTAATTAAATTCTTTCATTCTTGATTTCCTCTACAATTTCAGGATTCAATAGGGTGCTGATATCTCCGAAATTACTGAAGTCACCTTCTGCTATTTTTCTCAATATTCTACGCATAATCTTTCCTGAACGCGTTTTAGGAAGTCCGGAAACAAACTGTATCTTATCCAGCTTGGCAATAGGCCCGATCTGATCTGAGATCAGCTGGTTGATTTCTTTCTTAAGGTTTTCTTTATCACGGCTTTCTCCTGTTTCTTTAAGGGTAACATAGCCATACAGGGCATTTCCTTTGATATCGTGCGGATAGCCTACAATTGCAGACTCTGCTACGGCAGGGTGCTGGTTGATGCTGTCTTCGATAGGTGCAGTCCCCAGATTGTGGCCGGAAACAATGATCACATCATCCACACGACCGGTGATTCTATAGTAACCTACCTCGTCTCTCAACGCACCGTCTCCTGTAAAATATTTCCCTGGAAAAGCAGTGAAATAGGTTTCTTTATATCTTTGGTGGTCTCCCCAGATGGTCCTTGCAATTCCCGGCCATGGAAAACGGATGCAAAGATTTCCGGTTACCTGATTTCCTGTAATTTCATTACGCTTGTCATCCATCAGAACGGGCTGTATTCCCGGTAAAGGAAGGGTTGCATAGGTTGGTTTTGTAGGGGTAACGAAAGGAAGAGGTGAAATCATAATTCCTCCTGTTTCCGTCTGCCACCATGTATCTACGATCGGACATTTTTTCTTTCCGACATGGTCATTAAACCAGTGCCATGCCTCGTCATTGATAGGCTCACCTACAGACCCGATTACCTTTAATGTACTCAGATCATGTCTGTCTACCCAGTCAGTGCTTTCTTTTGCTAAGGAACGGATAGCGGTAGGAGCGGTATAGAACTGAGTGATCTTATGCTTTTCAATGACCTCCCAGAAACGGTCCGGTTCCGGATAGGTTGGAACGCCTTCGAATATGACCGTAGTAGCACCGTTCAGCAGTGGTCCGTATAGAATATAAGAGTGTCCTGTGATCCATCCGATGTCGGCAGTGCACCAATAGATATCGTTTTCCTTATAATTGAAGACATTTTTAAAGGTGTAAGCTGTATACACCATATATCCTGCACAGGTATGAAGCATTCCCTTAGGTTTTCCTGTAGATCCAGAAGTATACAGAATGAAAAGAGGATCTTCAGAATCCATGATAACGGTTACAAAATCCGGAGACGCTTTTTCATAGAGATCAGTCATCCAGTAATCTCTCCCTTCTTTCATTTTGATCTCGTTGCGGGTTCTTTTTACGACCAATACTTTTTCAACAGTTGGGCTCTTTTCCAGGGCTTCGTCAACGATGCTCTTTAAGTCAAGAACTTTACTTCCCCTGTAGCTTCCGTCTGAAGTGATTACCATTTTAGCCTCACAGTCATTAACTCTTGAAGAAACAGCAGCAGCAGAGAATCCGGCAAAAATCACGGAATGTACAGCCCCAAGTTTAGCACAGGCCAGCATGGTAACGGCCAGCTCGGGGATCATCGGAAGATAGATACAGACCCTGTCTCCTTTTTCGATTCCCATGTCACGCAGAATGTTGGCGGTTTTGTTAACACGGATGTATAATTCGTTGTAGGAAATATGCTGAGCTTCTTCTTTGGGATCATTCGGTTCCCAGATGATGGCTGTTTTGTCTCCTCTGATCGCAAGATGCCTGTCGAGACAGTTTTTGGTAATATTAAGTTTTGCGTTTTTAAACCACGTGATCTTCGCTTCGTTCATGTCGTACTTAACAACCTTGCTCCATCTTTGGTACCACACAAAGTTCTGATCGGCTACATTGTCCCAGAATTTTTTAGGGTTTTTGATCGATTTTTTATATTCCTCAAAATAATGGGGTAAATCTTCTATTAAGTAATTTCTCATATCCCTTTCGTTTTTTTGAAATTTTATTTGATAATTGTTTATGTCTTATTCATGTTTTGCTCTCGCAGATTATGCAGATTGAGCAGGTTTTATATTGAAAATATCTGATTTTAATACTTTGGGAGCTTTCATGCATTAAGTTGTGCTTAGAAGTAGCTGAAAGTGCTTAAAAATGATACTTAAATATATGTTTAATTTCTGGGTTAAGCCTTATAAATCCTGATTTTTTCCTGGATTTCGTCAATGATCTTTTCATCATCTATCGTTGACGGAATCTGAAAATCTTTTCCATCCAGTAATGTTCTGATAAGCTTTCTTAAAATTTTTCCGGACCGGGTTTTAGGTAATCGTTTGACAACCATTGCATTTTTTAAGAAGGCGACTGCCCCGATCTTTTCCCGTACCATCCGGATGATATCTTTTTCAATTTGTTCCTCAGAAATGAGCGTTCCGTTTTTCAAAACAACCGTAGCAAAAGGAACCTGTCCTTTCAGATCATCATCAATGCCTACGACCGCACATTCAGCAACATCAGGGTGTGATGAGACGATCTCTTCCATTTCGGAAGTGGAGAGCCTGTGTCCTGCCACATTGATCACATCATCCACCCTTCCTGTGATGAAAATATAACCGTCCTCATCCTGTATAGCACCATCTCCTGAGAAATAATATCCATTGTATTGGGACAGGTAGCTGCTTTGGAAACGCTCATAGTCATTCCAGATTCCCAGCATGGCTCCCGGCGGAAGAGGAAGTCTGATCACCAGGTATCCTTCGTGATGCGGATCGAGTTCCAGTCCGTTTTCATCGAATATTTTAATGTCATATCCGGGAATCGGCTTTCCGGCAGAGGCTCTTTTGATCTTATACTGATCATCAAAGGTCATTAAGCCCAGCATCGGCCATCCGGATTCCGTTTGCCACCAGTGATCGATGGCGGGAACTCCGATATGTTCTGCGAACCAGTCTAACGTCGCTACGTCGCACCTTTCGCCGGCGAGAAACTGTTTTCTGAAATGAGACAGGTCATATTTCTTTACCAGCTCACCGTTGGGATCTTCTTTTTTGATCGCTCTTATAGCTGTAGGAGCAGTGAACATGACAGAGACCTTATATTCTGAAATAATCCTCCAGAAGGTTCCGGCATCAGGAGTCATGATAGGTTTGCCTTCAAAAATAATCGTGGTATTTCTGTTAATTAAAGGTCCATAGACAGAAAAGCTATGTCCTACAGCCCAGCCGAAATCCGAAGCCGCCCAATAGGTTTCTCCGGGCTTCACTCCATATACATATTTCATAGAAAACTTCAGGGCTGTGGCATAGCCTCCGGTATCACGGACTATTCCTTTAGGCTTTCCTGTGGTTCCTGAAGTATAAAGCAGATAGAGTGGGTGAGTGGATTCTACAGATACACAATCAGCGGGTTCGGACTTTTGAATGAGTTCTTCGTAGTCGGTCAGCCCGTCAAACATTTCATGCTGATTGTCAACAAGTCTTCTGTTGTAAACAATGATATGGTCTACTTTATCCTGTGCCAGTTCGATTGCCTTTTCTACCAATGGGAGATAAGGGATTCTTTTGGCGATTTCTATTCCTGCTGTTGCTGTGATCAGGACCTTGGGCTTGCAGTCGTCGATTCTCACCACCAGTTCATGAGGAGCAAAGCCTCCGAATACCACATTATGGATAACCCCGATTCTGGCACAGGCAAGCATGGCAAAAAGAGTCTGCGGGATCATTGGCATATAGATAACGGCTGTATCTCCTTTTTGTAAGCCCAGAGAAGTCAAGCCTCCTGCTAATTTGGAAATCTCTTCCTGAGCCTGCCTGAATGTGTAAGTCTTCTTTTGGTTGGTAACAGGTGAATCGTAAACTATGGCCGTCTGATCGCCAAAGCCGTCTTCAATATGCTGGTCAATGCATAAATAGCACATGTTCAGCTGCCCGTCAGAATACCATTCAGGGTAACCATTTTTATCTTTCGAAAGGATCTGCTTTGGGAACTCAAACCATTGTATTGCCTCTGCCTGTTCCTTCCAGAATTCTTCTTTATTGTCTATACTTTGTTTAAATAACATATCTGCATCCATATCAATAATTGTGTTTCCTGTTTTAATTTTTTTGTGTAATATCATGCGAGGAGCGAAAGCGACGAAGCAGCCTGTTCATCATCTTAACCTTGTTAACTGATCTTAATGGTTTAAGTTTAGATTTTGAACCATTAGGATTAAATTAGCTTTTAAGAATAATAAGCCTGGCCATATGCTTCATCTGACTTCCCTTTACTTACAATAACAGCTGGTCATTAGTCTTTATTCTTTTTCTCTTTATTCTGATTTTTACTGTCTCAAATCTAAAGTCTTATATCTTGATTCTTGATTCTTGGCTCTTGGCTCTTGATTCCTGGCTCTACTCCTAAAACATCTCCTCAATCTGCTGCATCAGCTTTCTGATCGAATAAGGCTTCGTTACATAGGCATCGGCTCCCATTTCCAGGCCTTTTTCAATGTCTCTCGGATTGTTTTTGGCGCTGAGGAAGATGACTTTAGTGTCTTTCAGCTTTTCATCCTGTTTGATGATGTCCAGTGTGCTGTATCCGTCCAGATTAGGCATCATGATATCCAGTAAGATGACATCCGGAACCATGGTTTTTAAAAATTCCAGAACTTCTGTTCCGTCCCGTGCGATATACACATCATAACCGTTCTTCTTAAAACTGTATTCCAGCGACATTAATATCTTGTGCTCATCATCTGCAATGATTATCTTTCTCATAAATGGGTTTTAATGGTGTTCAACTTCATTTTTAGTCTCTTTTATAGTTTTTTCGGGAATGCTTATCGTAAAAGTTACGCCTAATCCACTATTTTCCGCTTTTATGCTCCCTCCGTGGGCCTGGATGATCTTTTTGGAAATAGCCAGCCCGAGCCCGCTTCCTGTAGGTTTTAAAATGTTTTGGTTTTTAGACTGATAAAACTTATCAAAGATCATTTCCAGATCTTCTTCAGGGATGTGCTTCCCTGTATTAAAGATGGAAATCATCAATTGACGGTCTTTTTCAAAGAGCTTTGTCTGTATCGTTCCCTGTTCATCTGTGAATTTTAAGGCATTTCCCCAGATATTCTGAAACAATTGGATCATTCTCGCTTCATCATATTCAAAGATAACCTGATTCAGAAGATTGACCTCGCTTAAATGGATGTTTTTCTGCTGTATCAGATGGAGGAGCGGGTTTAATGCTTTTTTATAGGTTTCAATAATATTATTCTGCTGAATATGTAAGGAAATTTCACCATGCTGAAGCTTATCCAGGTACAGGATATCGTTGATGATCTCACTTAATCGGTCAGACTCTGTGATGATATTATTTAAAAACTCCTGTTTGATCTCAAAAGGAATATCGTCATCATCTGCTAAAATTTCCCCGGCAGAGCGGATGGCAGTGATGGGGGTTCTCAGCTCATGGGCTACGGAATCCAGGAAATCATCTTTCTGGCGATCCTTGATGATCAGGCTTTCATTGGCGGTTCTGAGGTCGTCAGAAAGTTTTTGCAGTTCTTCAGACTGTTCGGTAAGCCTCTTATTTAAGCTTATATTTTCTTTAGACTCTTCAAGGATATTGAGAACTTCCTTTAAAGATATTTTATCCTCTTTTGTTACACCTTCAATTAAAATTTTGGCAGATGCGGTTCCGATTCTTCCTGCTAAAAGGTTTTCTGAAAATTTAATGAACCTTGAATCAGCAGTTTCAGTTTTAGAGTCGATATTGTATTTTAAATTGAAGATCCTGAGGGCTTGCTCGGTTTTATTTTTGCCTAAAAACCTTTCAAGAATATTCTGAATATCCGAAATATAGGCTGTTCCACGCCAGATAAAGGCATTTTCATGGTTTTGAATGTATTTGTCAATATCTACATACAGTTCTGCGAAATTTCTTTCACGGTAATTCCCTTTGATGCTTACTGAAATAATAGTAAACAATCCTGTATTGATCAGAATTGACCAGAAAAATATCTGAGGAATTCTTCCTAAGTAAGGAATGGTAAAGAATCCGAAAGCATCATACATCTCTCTCAAAACTCCCTTGAATTCCTGATTGTAAGAAAAGTAATATTGAGGGATGATGAGTCCGAAGTAGCAGACCGCTAATCCGGCAGCCAGCCCGGCAACAGCTCCTTTGTAGCTTCCCCTTCTCCAGAATAGAGCCCCAAAAAATGCAGGAGCGAGCTGGGCGATCACAACAAATGAGATCAAGCCTACGGAATCAAGCGATGTTTTCAGAATAAAGTACTTATAGAAAACATAGGCCATGATAATTAAGCCGAAAATGCTGAATTTCCTGATATTGGTAATGATTCTTGTATTTTGCTCTTCATTTTCAGATTTCAATTTTCCAAGCAGCCCGTAAGGAATGATGAGGTTGTTGGAAAGCATAATGGATAAGGTAATGGCGGAGATGATGATCATGGAGATACATGAGCTCAGTCCTCCAAGAAATACCAAAACCGTAATTAGGGTATTATCAAAATGTTGAGGGATTAAAATAGAGTAGAACTCAGGATTGACCTTTTGCCCGTCAAAAATTAACCGGCCTCCCCAGGCGATCGGAAAAATAAATACGGTGAATATCAAAAGGTAAAGCGGGAAAAACCAGATCGCTGTCCTGATATGCTTTTCCTGTCTGTTTTCAACGATGGCGGTGTGAAACTGCCTTGGCAATATGCAGATCGCTGTAGCGGAGATCATACACAGAATCATCCAGTTCATGGCACCTTCAACCCCGTTAAATGTATTTTTCTCTTTGAAATCTTCAAACTTGCTGGCCTGCTGATAGATATCCGAAAACCCGTCGAATACATAATAGATCACAAAAAGTCCCAGTATGATAATAAAGAAAAGCTTTAAAAAACTTTCTAAGGCAATGGCAGAGATGATCCCCAGACGTTTTTCTGATGCATCTACATACCTGGTACCATAATAGGATGAGAATAAAGCGATCAGAACAACTACAAATGTCGCGTTGTCCGTCAGGATATCTTTTGACATTGATGTTTCTGTCACCAAATGAAAAGTTTCAGAAATCGCTTTGATCTGCAGTCCGATGTAAGGAACGATGGCGAGAAGGCAGACTATGGTAATGATAGCGCTCAGACTTCTGCTGTTTCCGTATCGTAAAGCGATGAAATCGGCAAGGCTGCTTATTTTGTTGACCCTGGAAATTCGTACAATTCTTGTGTTGATGTAGATCCAGGCAGGAATGATCATAATAGGACCGATATAGATCGGCAGGTAGTTCAATCCGCTGGTGGCTGCTACACCAATGCTTCCGTAATAGGTCCATGCCGTGCAATACACAGCCAGAGATAATGCATAGATGTAAGGATTGTTGATCCAGAGCTTGCTTCTTTTCTTCTCTGCCAGGTGGGCAACTAAGAAAAGGAGAGCCAGATAAAACAGGACTACGAAAAATAATGCAAAACTACTCATCATACCTTTTTACAATTACAAACGAGATCACGATGGAAACCATCCAGACCGCGAACAGGTAGATCAGGATCATGGGATAGCCTAAAACTTCTTTTTCACTGTTGAAAAGAAGTGAAATAGGGATGCTGAAAGCAATCATTAATCCGATGCTCAGAATGATCAGTTTTTGCTCGTGTCTCTTTTTCATAAATCATGATTGATAAAAGATAATTGATGAATGCCGCATTCATCAATTATCCATATTATTTTTGTTTTTATATTTTATCGTCAGAATATTCTCCTGTTAATGCATAATATCCGAAAACAGCCATTCCTCCGGAGATGATCGGCATCAGTACAAACAGAATGATGATTCCGAAAACCAGATCCTCCTGCTTTCCTGAGGTGATCTTTGGAATTCCAAGAACTGTAATTCCGAAATATCCCACAACTAAGGCTATTGCGATCCAGAGTACACCTAATATTTTTTTTAGTCCGTTCATTTTAGTAGTTTTAAAATTAATAAAAATTTGAGTGATTCAATGCTTAATCGTGAAGATTATTGTTCTTATTTTTAAGATAGAACAATCCTATGATCAGACAGACAGCAGCAACCCCGATCGGGTACCAGAGTCCCTGAAGATACCATGTAGGATGGCCCGCATCTTTACCCACTGTTACAAGATATGTTGCTACGGCAGGAAGAAGCCCTCCAAATACCCCGTTTCCGATATGATAAGGAAGTGACATAGAGGTGTACCGGATTCTTACCGGGAACATTTCAACAAGGAATGCGGCAATAGGTCCATATACCATAGTTACAAATATCACCTGGATAAACACAAGGAAGATAATGTACCATTTGGTGTCATCGCTCAGTCTTAAAGATTGTGAGACTTTGGCTTCTTCAGCTTTTCCTTCTTTCATGACAGGACCTGCAGCAGACCAGTGAACCGTGCTGTCTTTTTTAATAAGCGTTCCGTCTGTATAAACAGTTTCTTTGTGGAAGGTAACCAGGCTGTCGGTTGCGATGTCGGCGTGGATCTTTGCTGTTCTTTTTTCTGAAATTCCGTCAGCTGCAACCGTTTTGTTGTCAAGGCTTACGCTTTTAAACATGCTGTCATAGATAGGTCGGTAAGCTAAAATAGCCACCAGCATTCCTGTCATCATTACGGCCTTTCGTCCGATCTTATCAGACAGCCATCCGAAAAAGACAAAGAAAGGAGTGCCTAAGAACAGGGCGGTAGCCATCAGGGAGTCAACCTGGGCTGATTCTACATTCATTACCTTTTGAAGGAAGCTCATGGCGTAGAATTGTCCTGTATACCAGATTACCCCTTGTCCCATAGCTGCCCCGAATAAGGCAAGCAATACAAATTTGAAGTTATACTTATTTCCGAAACTTTCCTTTAATGGATTTTTTGAAGTTTTTCCTTCACTTTTAGCCTTGGCGAAAAGCGGAGACTCTTTCATGTTCTTTCTGATGATGTAGGATACTCCCACCATTAAAATAGAGATCCAGAAAGGCACCCTCCATCCCCAGCCATCAAACTCTTCAGGAGAAAGAGACGTTTTAGTGATCAGGATAACGATCAGTGAAATGAAAAGTCCTGCTGTTGCGGTTGTTTGGATCCACGAAGTCCAGTAACCCCTTCTGTGAGGTTGTGCGTATTCAGCAACATAAGTGGCGGCACCTCCATATTCCCCTCCAAGTGCAAGCCCCTGCAATAGTCTTAGAATTAAAACCAGAACTGGCGCGAGGAATCCAATGGTTTCATAGCTGGGAATACATCCGATAAGAAAAGTGGAGAATCCCATGATCAGTAGAGTCACAAGGAAGGTATATTTTCTTCCGATAAGATCTCCCAGCCTTCCAAAGAATAAAGCGCCAAAAGGTCTTACCACGAATCCGGCCGCGAAGGTGGCCAGCGTAGATAAAAATGCCGCGGTAGGATTATCGGCAGGGAAAAATTTAGTAGCCAGAACAACGGCAAGACTTCCGAAAATATAGAAGTCATACCATTCTATCAGGGTTCCGAGTGATGAGGCTGTGATAACGCTCCAAATGGTGCGGTTTTTCTGCCTGTCGGTCATATTCTCGTAGCTTTCGTGGTGATTTTCGCTCATATTGATTAGTTTTGATGTTAATGAAAAATGATATTAATTCATCCAAAATTTTTACTGGTTTGAAGATTGATTCTTACCCATTAAGAGATTTTAAAAGGATTTAAGAAGTGTTAAGATCATTGCTGAAGTCCGTCTTTGATGGGCTTACCTTATCTTAATGCCTTCATTATGCTTAATGGCTTATTGTTTTTTTATCTATTAAACAGAAATTTATAAGTAGATCTGGAACTGTACGATGAATTCCCCTTTTGAAGATGGACTTTCTGTAGGATTTGTATAAACAGGTCTGGTTGAATACTGTGTGGTGATTTTAGCATGATGTCCGTCTATGAACCAGTTGGCGCCTACATCAAATTGTGAGGAAGACTTCTCAAATGCTTCAAAGCTTTTGTGGGTATAAGCTGCAAAAGGCTGTATTCTGATTTTGGGCTTTTCTGCCTGGCTAGGTAGTAATAAACCGGCCTGCGCGTAGATAATATTACCTGTTCCGATGGTTGGCTGCAGATTTCCCGGGCCTGCGATCGCTTTATTACCGATAAAATTAGGATCGTTAGCACCAATATTCATGGTTCCAAGGTTTCTTACGTAGTTGGGGCCGAAATTATAATTGTAATATCCGGCATAGGCAGAAACCGCCATTTTGTTTTTAGCTTCTCCCAATGGAATGTCTGCGAATGCATCCACTGCCAAAAGAGTAATGTCGTGCTTTTCAACAGTTGAATTCACGGAAGTTCTCGTTCCGTCTGCCTGATGATAAAAGCCGGCTCCTACGTTAAATACTTTTTTGGTTCCCAGGTAAGACCCCACTTTGAAAGGAAGCGTGTTGGATTCTTCATCAAGGAACTGATATTCAAGATATCCAGCTTTTGAAAAACTCGGGTTTCCGTTATTGTCAACGGCAACCGCTTTGGATGGATCAGTAACATCTACCGGAGTCAGATCGGTTGCAAAAGGTTTATTTAAGCTGAAACGATATTCTAATTTTCCATATTTTCCTTTGGCAAACATCCCTAGTTGCCTTGCGAACTGGTCAGAGTTGTCGATCAAAGGCCATGAGAAAACCGGGGAGTCCAGAGTAAGGAAATTTAAAGTAGAAGCCATGGTCATACGGGAAAGCCCCATATAATAATGAAGCCCTGCCCCTAAAGATAAACTGAATTTTCCCGCTTCTCCAGGTAAAAGAACGGAATATTCATTCCAGGCATCATGGAAAAACAGCTGTGTTTTCTTTCCATTTCCATACCCTCCTGTTCCTGAAGTGCCTGTAGCACCGCCATTGATGAATGTCTGGTTGTTGATCCCAAAATGGAGGAGAATCATATATCTTTTAGAAACCTGAGCATACGCTAAAGCACGTAATCTCCTGTTTCCCATATTCCAGGAATTGTCTGTGGGTTCTCCGCCGACCATCGTACCGGGATTCATGGAGGTATTTCTCAGCCAGAGCTGGTCCCATAAGATAAATCTGACGAATTTGTCTCCCTCAGGATTGAGGTTTACTTTTAAGCCGCTGCCGTAATCAGGAGAACCTTGTGAATATAGAGAACTGCTGATTAGGGCTGCTCCAATGAATGTGAGTAATTTCTTCATAAATTATCAATTTTTGGCGTTGTTTTTTATGAATGCCAAATTGGAATTAATAATTTATTTACGAAAATTTAATATATATTAGTGGTAATAATATAGTTACCTAATTAAAAGATGCCGGTTTATGAGTTATTGACCGTCACCGAAAGTCCTGTCTCTTGGTTCTTGATTCTTGACTCTGACTCTCTCATCTACTTCTTAAACCTTTCCCACTTGATCAGCATATACTTATCAGCGAACTGGGTGATGATGATTCCTGAATTCTTAATGTTTTCCTCCTGGGCAATGTATTCGATCAGCTCATTTTGTTTCAGGATTTTATAGACCGGATGGAATTCTGAATGAGGAGGTCTTGTAATGTTGTATTTTTTGATCCAGGAGCTGATCGTGACGTGAGAAACTCCGATGATCCGTTCTATTTCACGATAGCTTAGCCCTTCAAGATAAAGCTGAAGCGATTTTGTTACATAGTAATCATCAATTTGTTTACCCAGCTTTTTGACAGTGAAATAATAGTTGCAGCTTTTGCAGTGGAAACGCTGTTTCTCGTTGATAATACCGCTTTTTACTACTTTATTACCCTTGCATTTAGGGCATGTATTTTCCATAACTATAGTTTTTTAGCAAATATATAATAAATTAGCAAATATATATTTTTGCATAAAGATAATTTTACCTGTATAAATTTTTAAAACAAAAAAAATATCTTTTTAATTTGGTTTTTAAAGAAATTATATTTTAAATTTGCCAAAAAATTTAGATAAATAAATGGAAATAGAAATTTCCTCATGCGAGCATCTGATGTATGTGAGTGAAATACAGCAGGAAATGTATGATTCTGCACAGCGTAGAGGAACGGGGATCGCAAAACGTTCCATCGAATATTTGAGTAAGAAGATTTCAGAGGGCAATGCTGTGGTGGCCACTGAAAACGGAGAGTGGGTGGGTTTCTGCTATATAGAGACCTGGTCGCATGGGAAGTTTGTGGCCAATTCGGGACTGATCGTTTCCCCGAAATTCAGGAACGGAGGTGTTGCTACTCAGATTAAGCATAAGGTTTTCCAGTTATCTAGAGAAAAATATCCGGATGCGAAAGTATTTGGACTGACAACAGGTCTTGCCGTGATGAAAATCAACAGCGATCTGGGGTATAAGCCGGTGATCTATTCAGAACTGACTCAGGACGAAGAATTCTGGAACGGATGTAAGAACTGTGTCAACTATGAGATCCTGATGAAAAAAGAACGTAAGAACTGCCTGTGTACGGCGATGTTGTTTGTTCCGGAAAATATAAAAGAAACTAAGGCTGTGAATGACCAGCCTGAAAATAATGAAAATAATAAAGTAAACGGTGTTGCGAATAAGCAGCCAGAAATTAAATATAACAATGAAAAAGAAAGTCATCTTAGCGTTTAGCGGAGGTTTGGATACTTCCTACTGTGCTAAATATCTTAGTGAAACACTAGGATATGATGTGTATGCGGTCACTGTAAATACCGGAGGTTTTTCAAAAGAAGAAGAAAAAGAGTTGGAAAGAAAAGCTTTAAACCTTGGAGTGAAAGAGTACAGGTGCGTAGACGCTCAGGAAGACTATTATAATTCTTGCGTGAAGTATTTGATCTTTGGGAATGTATTGAAAAATAATACATATCCGCTTTCCGTAAGTGCTGAACGTACCATCCAGGCTCAGGAAATTGCAAAATATGCGATTGAGGTGAATGCAGATGCAATTGCCCACGGAAGTACAGGGGCTGGAAATGATCAGGTGCGTTTTGATCTGATTTTTCAGGTGATGTGTCCTGAGGTTGAGATTATTACTCCGATCCGTGATATGGCTTTGTCCCGTGAAGAAGAAATAGAATTTTTGAAAAATCATGGCTATGAAATGGAGTTTCATAAAGCGCAGTATTCTGTGAATAAAGGGCTTTGGGGAACTTCTGTAGGAGGTAAGGAAACCCTGACATCCAGAAACTATTTACCTGAAGAAGCCTTTCCGTCACAAATACAGGAAACTCAGCCTTCTGAACTGGAAGTAAAATTTAAGAACGGTGAAATTGTAGCAGTTAATGGTGAAAGTTTCGATCATCCTGTTTATGCGATTCAGAAAATAGAAAAATTGGCTTCTGCTTATGGAATTGGACGTGATATTCACGTAGGGGATACCATTGTGGGAATTAAAGGAAGAGTAGGATTTGAAGCGGCGGCAGCCTCTGTGATCATTAAAGCGCATCATTTACTGGAAAAGCATACCCTTTCAAAATATCAGCAGATGATGAAGTCCCAACTGTCAGATTGGTACGGGAACTGGCTTCATGAAGCACTTTTTCTGGATCCTGTGATGAGGAATATTGAGTCTTTCTTGACGGATTCTCAGAAAACAGTGAGCGGAAAGGTCTTTGTTACCCTTCATCCTTACAGATTTATTTTAAACGGAATTGAATCCGATCATGATCTGATGTCCGATAAATTCGGAAGCTATGGTGAGGCCAACAGAGCCTGGACCGGGGAAGATGTGAAAGGATACACGAAAATTGTAAGCAATTCTTTAAACATATATCACCAGATCAACCAAAATATCAACTAAAGTTCCGAAGGAACGATTTAACTAAAGGTAGGATTCGATTCTATCGATTTAAATATGAAGAAAACAGTAGGAATTGTAGGAGCAAACGGTTATACAGGAAGTGAGTTGATACGCTTGCTGGCATTTCATCCCCATGTGACATTGAGTTTTTTATATAGCCGTTCGAATTCGGGGACAAGAATATCAGATTTGTACCCGGATTTAACGGCGGTTTGTGATCAGGTTTTAACAGATCAGCCTGGAGCGGCGGATATTCTTTTTCTATGTCTTCCGCATAAGGAAAGCCGGAATTGGTTGACCCAAAATCCTGTTAACAAGGAAACCCTGGTGATCGATCTTGGAAATGATTTCCGCCTGGAAGAGAATTTTGGAAACAGAAATTTTATCTACGGATTGCCTGAAATCAATAAAAAACAATTGTTGGGATCGAAGAGCATTGCCAATCCCGGGTGTTTTGCAACAGCTATTCAGTTGGGCCTTTTGCCTTTGGCTGAAAAAGGAATGCTGGATGAGGTTTTTACAACAGGAATTACCGGATCTACGGGAGCCGGGCAGTCATTACAGGCAACGACGCATTTTACCTGGAGGAATGATAATGTGTCGGCCTATAAAACACTGACCCATCAGCATGTAGACGAAATTTTAAAACATATAGTTAGATTTAATCATAAAGAGGTCAGCCTGAATTTTGTACCATGGAGAGGAGATTTTACAAGAGGGATTTTTACAAGTTCTACGGTGAAAACAGATTTGGGACTTTCTGACATCTATCAGTTGTATCAGGATTTTTATGCGGAGGCGCCTTTTGTGAGGGTAAGTGAAAAAGCAATTGATTTAAAGCAGGTTGTCAATACCAATCGCTGTGTGATTCAGATTGAAAAAAGTGGAAATGTAGCGGTCATTCACTCAGCGATTGACAATTTGTTGAAAGGAGCCTCAGGGCAGGCGGTACAAAATATGAATATCGCAATGGGATGGGAAGAAAATGCAGGACTGGATTTGAAGCCGGTAGCGTTTTAAATGTATTAATGTAAAAAGTAAAATGTATTTATGAGGTAGAAGGTCGCAGATGATAGGTTGCAGGTAGTATGAAGAATAACTATTTGAACCTGTAAGCTTCCAGCCATCAACTAACAATTAGCAACTAACAATGAATTTATTCAACGTATATCCATTATTCAATATAAATCCGGTTAAAGCTCAGGGATCTTTTCTTTGGGATGACAAAGGAGAACAGTACCTTGACTTTTACGGTGGTCATGCGGTGATCTCCATCGGGCACAATCATCCGTATTATCAAAATAAATTAAAAGATCAGCTGGAAAAAATATCTTTTTATTCCAATTCTGTTCAGAATGAATTGCAGACTGAGCTGGCTGAGAAACTAGGACAACTTTCAGGATATGAAGATTACAACCTTTTCCTGTGTAATTCCGGAGCCGAAGCCAATGAAAACGCTTTGAAGCTGGCATCTTTTCATAACGGGAAAAATAAGGTGCTTTATTTCTCAGGTTCATTCCATGGAAGGACATCCGCGGCGGTTTCAGTAACCGATAACCCAAAGATTGTTGCTCCTGTAAACTTTTCGGAAAGATTTATCAAATCAGCGTGGAATGATGTAAAGCAGCTTGAAGAGACCTTTGAGAGCTATGGAAATGAAATCTCATCAGTAATCATCGAAGGAATTCAGGGAGTAGGAGGAATTATGATTCCAACACCGGAATTTTTATCCAAGATTAAAGAGTTGTGTGAGAAATATAATACTGTGCTGATTTTGGATGAAGTGCAGTCCGGATATGGAAGAAGCGGGTATTTCTTTGCCCATCAGGAATTTGGAGTTGAAGCGGATATCATCACAACGGCAAAAGGAATGGGGAACGGTTTTCCGGTGGGAGGCGTATTGATCCATCCTAAATTTGAAGCAAGCAACGGTCTGTTGGGAACCACATTTGGCGGGAATCATTTAGCCTGTGCAGCGGCAATCGCAGTTTTGGATGTGATGAAAGATGAAAATCTTATCGCAAATGCCCGGGAAATGGGAGACTATATAGAAAATGAAATTAAAGATTTACCGCCTATTCAGTCAATCCGAAGGAAAGGGTTGATGATCGGAATAGAACTCGACAGAGACTGTTCGGAGGTGAGGAAAAGCCTGTTGTATGACCATCATATCTTTACAGGAAACTCAAATGATAAAAGTGTATTAAGGATTCTTCCGGCACTTAATATAAGGAAAGAGGAAACGGATATTTTTATCAATGCTCTGAAAGAGGTATTGGGGAATATTTAAAAGGCGAAAAGGTAAAATCGCAAAGCTGCGTAATGGTAAAAATACTATTTCATTGCTGAGTGAGACGCCTTTGCGAACGAAAAAATGATTAAAAGAAAACTTAGTGTTCGCTGCGTTAAAAAACAACCTTAATGGGTAAACAAAATCTTTAAAATTAATTCAAAATGAAAAAATTCACCTCTGTAAGTGATGTAGAAAACTTACAGGATATCATAAAAAAAGCGCTACAGATCAAAGAAAACCCACTTTCAGAACCTGAAAAAGGGAAAGGAAAGACCATTGGCCTTGTATTTTTAAATTCAAGCTTAAGAACCCGTTTGAGCAGCCAGATTGCCGCACAAAACTTAGGCTTAAATGTTTTGACTTTAAATGCCGCGCAGGAAGCCTGGAACCTTGAATTTGCTGATGGAGCGGTGATGAACGGAGATACTGTAGAGCATATCAAAGATGCTATTGAAGTGCTGAATCAATATTGTGATGTGATTGCAGTACGTTGCTTTGCCGGAATGAAAAGCAAAGAGGACGATGTTAATGAAAGTATTCTGAGCCAATTTGAGCAACATGCAAAAGTCCCCGTTGTTTCCCTGGAATCTGCGACACGTCATCCGCTGCAAAGCCTGGCAGACTGTATTACTATTACAGAAAACTGGAAGAAAGACCATAAGCCAAAAGTAGTATTGACCTGGGCTCCGCACATCAAACCCATTGCTCATGCTGTTGGAAACTCTTTTGCAGAATGGATGCAGGAAATGGATGTAGACTTTGTGATCACCAATCCTGAAGGATATGATCTGGATCAGAATTTCACAAAGGATGTGAAAGTAATCCATGACCAAGACGAAGCTTTGAAAGATGCTGATTTTATCTATGTGAAAAACTGGGCTTCTTTTGATGATTATGCAGCGATGCCCGAAGTGAAAGGAGACTGGATGCTGACGAATGAGAAATTAGCGAACACCAATCAGGCAAAAGTAATGCACTGCTTACCTGTTCGTCGTAATGTAGAGCTAAGCGATGAGGTAATGGACGGAGAAAATTCCATCATCTACCAACAGGCAAAGAACCGTATTTTTTCAGCGCAAGCGGTTTTTTCAGAAATTTTAAATGAATTGGATCTTAAATAGCAATAAACCTAACAGGTTTCTATCCGATAAAATTTTACAAGAACAGGCAATATATGATTTTTAATCTCTAAATCCTTTAATCTTTTAATGAAAAACAAATTATACATCATAAAAATAGGCGGAGCGCTCATTGATGATGAACGGTTACTGGATCAGTTCCTGGAACAGTTTTCAGAAATAAAAGAAAAGAAAATTCTTGTTCACGGCGGGGGTAAGCTGGCTACTACATTGGCTGATAAACTCGGTATAGAGCAGAAGATGGTCAATGGAAGGAGGATTACGGATAAAGATACATTGGATATTGTAACAATGGTTTATGCCGGCGGGATCAATAAGAATATTGTTGAAAAGCTGCAGCAGAAAAAATGTAATGCCATCGGATTTTCCGGAGCAGATGGGAATTTAATTAAGGCTAAAAAAAGAGAGCATCCTGAAATAGATTTCGGATTTGTTGGGGATATCAATAAGAAAAGTGTGAACAGAAAGCTGGTTTCAAAGCTGATGAAGCTTGATCTTGTTCCTGTATTTTCTGCCATCACACATGACAGGAAGGGAAATCTTTTCAATACCAATGCGGATACTATTGCGTCAGTGATGGCACAGGCCTTATCAGAGAAGTATGAAGTTGAGCTGCTGTACTGTTTTGATAAAGAAGGTGTTTTAGAAGATGTAAATAATCCTGAATCAGTGATCAAAAGCGTTTCCGAAGAAGAATTTACCGTATTGAAACAAGAAGGAAAACTGCATAAAGGGATATTGCCCAAATTGGAAAATGCGCTCGGTGCGATAAAAAATAATGTAAATAAAGTGTTTCTGATCAAAGAAACCGAACTGAAAAACCATATAGAGAATCATCATGCAGGAACTGAAATCTGTTTATAATAAAGAAGAATTGCTGAATAATGCGGTTGGATTGCTTAAAAGTCTGATTGAAATTCCTTCATTCAGTAAAGATGAATTCAATACATCGGTGGAAATCGAGAATTTCTTCAGGAGGCATCAGATCCCGACCAAGCGTTTTAAAAACAACATCTGGGCGGTCAATAAAAACTTTGATGTGTTTAAGCCGTCTGTTCTGTTGAATACCCATCATGATACGGTAAAGCCTAATAAAGCCTATACGCTGGATCCGTTTGTACCGATTGAGAAAGACGGTAAGCTGTATGGATTGGGAAGTAATGATGCGGGAGCTTCACTGGTTTCTATGGCGCAGGTGTTTTTACATTTTTATGATAAAGAAGATTTACAGTATAATTTAGTTATTGCTTTGACGGCAGAGGAGGAGATTTCAGGTTTTGACGGAATTGAGGCTCTGTTTCCACAGCTTCCCAATATAGAGCTCGCCATTGTAGGAGAACCCACGCAGATGAATCTGGCGATTGCAGAAAAAGGGCTGCTTGTGATAGACGGGGAAATGAAAGGGACTCCTTCTCATGCTGCTCATCCTAATGATGATAACTCAATTGTAAAATGTATGCGGGACCTGCAGAATATTTTGAACTTTAAATTTCCAAAAGTTTCGGAATACCTGGGAGAAGTTAAGGTGACTTTATCGGGAATTCATGCCGGAGTTCAGCATAATGTAGTCCCTGAGTCCTGTAATTTCACGCTGGACGTAAGGGTAACGGATGAATATTCCAATAAAGAAGCTTTTGAAATCATACAATCTCAGATGGAATCTACACTTAGGGCAAGATCTTTCAGGCTGAACTCTTCAAAAATCGAAATGGATCATCCGTTTGTTCAGGCCGGTTTGGAAATAGGAAGGACAACGTACGGCTCACCAACTTCCTCAGATCAGGCCATTATTCCATGTACATCAGTGAAAATAGGCCCTGGAGACAGCAGGCGCTCTCACACTGCGGATGAATTCATCTATATTAATGAAATAGAGGAGGGGATTGAGATCTATATCCGGATTTTGGAAAAAGTGTTATAAAAGAGAAGTTAGAAGGGAGAAATTAGAAGTTAGAAACGGAAAAATTACCGAAAGATCAAGAATAACTTCTAACATCTGATCTCTAACCTCTGCAAAATAGGTTTTGGCTCTGCTCAGCAGGCAGTAAAGTTTAGTTTTTAATAAGGATTTATGCAAAAAAGAAGATTAGAAATGAAGACTTTTAAAGGAAATGTTTTTTTATAGTTAATAATAAGAAATGCTTTGCTGAGCATGTCAAAACCAATCAATATTTAAATCAGATTGTATGAAATTACCATCAACGAATTTTTCTGGTACACAAACAGATGGAAGTGGTGATTGCATATGACCTTAGAAAAAATAGATAATTACATATGAAAAAGATATGGCAGAAGGATGACCTTGCCACCAATATATTAGTCAATAATTTTACGGTCGGGAAGGATCTCGATTTTGATGAGCGTCTGGCAAAATACGACGTCAAGGGTTCGATGGCACACTGCAAGATGCTTGCAGAAACCGGAATTATCTCCCGGGAAGAATCAGAGCAGATGCTGTCTGTTCTAAACGATATTTTAAATACTATTGAGAATGGGACTTTTGAAATTGATAAAGAAGCTGAGGATATCCATTCTCAGGTAGAAGCGATATTAATTGCAGAACTGGGCGATACAGGAAAGAAAATTCATACGGCAAGATCCAGAAACGATCAGGTTTTGCTGGATATTAAACTGTATCTGCTGGATGAGATCCGTGAGATTACGGTGCTTACCGATGAGTTTTTCCAGATCCTGATTCAATTGGCAGATCAGCATAAAAATATTCTGCTTCCGGGCTATACCCATTTGCAGATCGCTATGCCTTCCTCTTTCGGATTATGGTTCGGAGCTTATGCAGAAGCCCTTTTGGATGATGTTGAAATGCTGTTTTCGGTAAAGAATATCATTAATAAAAATCCATTAGGTTCGGCAGCGGGATATGGTTCTTCTTTTCCGATCAATCGTGAAAGTACGACTTACAACTTAGGGTTCCAGTCAATGAATTATAATTCGGTATACGCTCAGATGACCCGTGGCAAATCTGAAAAATTACTGGCGATGGCAATGGCTGCTTTAGCGGGAACGCTGGGGAAATTTGCTTATGATGTATGTCTGTACCTGAATCAGAACTTTAATTTTATCAGCTTTCCAAAGGAATTTACTACGGGAAGCAGCATCATGCCGCATAAAAAGAATCCGGATATCTTTGAGCTGGTACGTGCACGATGCAACAGAATCCAGTCTCTTCCGAATGAGCTCATTTTGCTGACGAATAATCTGCCTTCAGGATACCACCGGGATGTTCAGCTGACTAAGGAAATTCTTTTCCCTGCGATCGATTCGCTGAAAGAATGTCTGGAGATTCTAAGCTATACCCTGCCCAACATTCAGGTGAAAGATGGAATCCTGGAAGATGAAAAGTATAAATACCTGTTCAGTGTGGAAAAGATCAATGAAGAAGTGAAAAGCGGAAGTTCATTCCGTGATGCTTATGTAAAAGTAGGACAGGAGATTGAGAACAATGAATTTGATTTTGAACCTGGAAATCTGGACCATACCCACCAGGGAAGCATAGGCAATCTTTGCCTGGATAAAATAGAATATCAGTTCAATAAGCTGAAAAACAAATTATTGGGTTAGAATAAAATATAAACCATTAAGGATACAAAAGTTTAAGCAGATATAAAATCTAAAATTATTTTAGTACTGCCTTATGTTTCGTTTGCGGATCTTTAATCTTGAGTGCTTAAGCTTCCTTAATGGTTTTGTTTTATTCGGAAATTTGACGGAAGGTTTGGACTATTCAGGAATATAAAGGTTTTAAGATAAATTCAGAATATCTGCAATGGCATAAAGCTAAAAGGATTATTCAAGATCAATCTTGAATTTAGTGGATTTTTTCACTTCATGAAGTACAATAGAACTGTGGTACTGCCCGATATTGGGAATGTTTGAAATGACATTGACCGCAAATTCATTATAAGAATTGATATCTTTGGCAATGATCTTCAGCATATAGTCATACTCTCCGGAAAGACTGATGATTTCCTGTACTTCATCATACTTCCCGATGTTCTTCTCAAAGGTTTCCAATACTTTCTTGGATTGTTCCTTAAGGCGCACATTACAGTAGACTACAATATTCAAACCCAGTTTTTCACGGTTTAAAAGGCCAACATATTTCTGAATGATCCCCTGTTTCTCCAGCTGTTTGATTCTTTCATACGTAGGAGTAAAGGTAAGACCGATCCTTTCTGAAATTTCCTTAACGGATAAAGTGGAGTCTTCCTGTATAATGCTGAGAATCATTTTGTCTTTTAGATCCATAGGATAAATTTGAGTTTTAACAAAAATATTAATTTTAAGTGAGAATAAAGAAGTACTGGGGTTTTAAATTTATTTAAAACTTTGTTTTTGTAGGTTCGTAAAATTTTTGTATCTTTGCACCTAATGAATAAAAAAGCATTTATATCATTAGATTTACCGGGCGAAAGCGCCCTTTACGATATTTATTGTTATTAAGCGAAGATAGTTGTCTTCGCTTTTTTTTATGCCTAAAAATAAGAATTATGTTTACGATTACAGAACTAAGCAATGAGAGAATCAACAGTCTACTGGCAGAAGCATTGGCTTTTGCAAACGGTAAAACTGCTAAGATTGAAGGAGAAGTTTTTTGCTCAAACCTTTTCTTCGAAGACAGTACGAGAACAAAAACAAGTTTTGATATTGCAGAAAGAAAATTAGGACTTCAGGTAGTTCCTTTTGATGCGTCACACAGTTCTGTAAATAAAGGAGAGAGTCTTTATGACACGGTGAAGACCATTGAAAGCTTAGGAGTAAACCTGGTTGTGATCCGGGATAAAAAGGACAGATACTTTGAAGAATTAAAAAACATACATATTCCTGTGATCAACGGAGGCGACGGAACGGGAAACCATCCTTCACAATGTATGCTGGATCTGATGACGATCTATCAGGAATTTGGAAAGTTTGAAGGGCTGAAAGTAGGAATTGTAGGAGATGTAAAACACAGCCGTGTTGCCAATTCAAATGCGGAAGCGTTGAGAAGGCTGGGCGCTAAGGTATATTTTTCAGGACCTGAACAATGGTTTGATGAAGGAGCTCTGATCAACGGAACCTACCTTTCGGTTGATGAGCTGATCGCTGAAGTGGATGTTCTGATGTTATTAAGAATACAGCACGAAAGACATGACGCCGCTATGAGCTTCTCTGCCTCAGAATATCATAAAAGATACGGACTGACCAAAGAAAGAGAGCGGGCTATGAAAAAAGAAGCGATCATCATGCACCCGGCACCTATCAACAGAGGAGTGGAAATAGATTCAGATCTGGTGGAATGTGAAAGATCAAGAGTCTTCAAACAGATGCAAAACGGAGTCTTCGCCAGAATGGCCATTTTAAAGGATGCATTGGAAGAGAAAGGGTTTACCTTTAAATAAATTGTAAAAAGTAAAATGTAAAAAGTATTCATGAATACATTAATACGTGAATACATTGTACAAAAAAGAATAATAGAAAATCTAATTTTAAAAATGAAGAAAAAATTAATACTGGAGTCCGGTGAAGTGTTTCATGGAGAAGGTTTCGGGGCAGAGTTGGAGACTGCGGGAGAAGTAGTTTTCAATACCGGAATGACAGGGTATCAGGAATTGATCTCAGACCCATCCTATTGTGGTCAGATAGTTTGTATGACCTATCCGCTTATCGGGAATTATGGTATTAACCGTGATGATTATGAAAGTATCGAGCCGGCAATCAAAGGGCTTATCGTAAAAGAGCTTTGCGATCTTCCTTCCAATTTCCGTACTCAGATTACTTTAGATGAATTATTTAAAAAGAAAAACCTTTCAGGGATTTCAGGGATCGACACCAGAAAGCTGACAAGAATCCTTCGTAACCATGGAGTAGTGAAAGGAAAGATCGTGAATGCTGATGCTGATGACGCAGCCATAGTTGCAGAACTAAAATCAACAAGCTTCCCGATCAATCAGGTAGAATCGGTTTCTACAAAAACACCGTATGCGAATCCAAACAGAGGTTTCAAAGTAGTGTTGGTAGATTTCGGAGCAAAACTGGGAATTATCAGAGAACTGTCTCAAAGAAACTGTGACATCATCGTAGTTTCCCAGGATACCACAGCTGAAGATATCCTGTTGATGAATCCTGATGGAATCATGTTATCCAACGGTCCTGGCGATCCGGAAGATGTACCGCATGCTTTGGATATGATCCGGGGATTATTAGGAAAAGTTCCGATCTTCGGTATCTGCTTAGGACATCAGCTAATTGGTCTTGCCTGTGGAGCAAAAACGTTCAAACTAAAGTTCGGTCACCGAGGAGGAAACCACCCGGTATTGGACCTGGAGAAAAACAAAGTAGCCATTACTTCTCAAAACCACGGCTATGCAGTAGATCAGGAAAGTTTGAAAGGAACAGACCTTATCGAAACCCATATCGCACTGAACGACAGGACAAACGAAGGTTTAAGACACAAAATCCACCCTTGCTTCTCCGTTCAGTACCACCCGGAAGCAAGCCCAGGCCCGGAAGATGCAAACTACCTGTTTGATGAGTTTATTCAAATGATGGAGGACTTTAATAGGTAAGAATCAAGAGCCAGGAACCAAGAGTCAAGACTTAAAACGAAAAAGTATACAAATGCACAACTTTGAAAAACTATTTTTCTGGCAAAAATCCATAGTATTGGCAAAAAATATTTACATTATTTGTCAAGAGATCAGCGATGATGAAAAGTATGGTTTAATTTCTCAGATTAAAAGATGTGTCGTTTCTATTCCGTCTAATATTGCTGAAGGTTCCGGGAGAAATAGCAGTAAAGAATTTAATCATTTTCTTGCTATTGCTTTAGGCTCTGCATTTGAATTGCAAACTCAATTGATTTTGGTGAAAGAGCTGAGTCTTTTATCAGAAGAAAAAGTAAATACTTTGCTTAGCGAAGTATCTGAAATTCAAAGAATGATTTACTCATTTAAAAATAATTTAAAATAAAGTCTGGAAATCTTGGCTCTTGGCTCTTGATTCTTGACTCTAATAAAAAAGAAAAATGGCAAAACGTACAGATATAAAAACAATTTTAGTAATCGGTTCAGGACCTATCATCATTGGTCAGGCAGCTGAATTTGATTATGCAGGAACGCAGGCTTGTCTGTCTTTAAAGGAAGAAGGCTATAAGGTAATTTTGATCAACTCGAACCCTGCGACGATCATGACGGATGTGGAAATCGCAGATAAAGTATATATCGAGCCGATTTCATTACAGTTTGTAAGCCACATTATCAGAAAAGAACGTCCGGATGCGTTATTACCGACGCTTGGAGGCCAGACCGGTCTGAACATGGCGGTAGAACTGGAAAAATCAGGAATTCTTGAAGAATGCAAAGTAGAAGTATTGGGAACCAAGCTTTCTGCAATCAACAGAGCAGAAGACAGGGACCTTTTCCGTGAGCTGATGAGAGAATTGAATGAACCGGTTCCTGAATCTGATATTGTCAACACGGTAGAAGGAGCATTGGCTTTTGCCGATGAGATCGGATACCCTGTGATTGTTCGTCCTGCCTTTACCATGGGAGGAACAGGAGGTGGTATCGCTGCCACAGAGGCTGAATTGAAAGAAATCGCTGAATTAGGATTAAAGCACAGTCCGGTTACACAATGTCTTATTGAAAAATCGATTGCCGGCTTCAAAGAAATAGAATATGAGGTAATGCGTGATGCAAACGACAATGCTATTGTGGTTTGTAACATGGAAAATATAGATCCGGTAGGAGTTCACACCGGAGATTCAATTGTAGTGGCACCTTCTCAGACGCTTTCAGACAGAGAATATCAGTTGCTGAGAAACGCTTCTTTAAAGATCATCAGAGCATTGGGAATCGAAGGAGGATGTAACGTACAGCTGGCATTGGATCCACATTCATTCAACTACTATATCATCGAGGTAAACCCCAGAGTTTCCCGTTCATCAGCATTGGCAAGTAAGGCAACAGGCTATCCGATTGCAAAAATTGCTGCAAAAATCGCTGTAGGGCTGACATTGGATAAAATCATGAATCCGGTAACAGGAAAAACATACGCATGTTTCGAGCCTGCGCTGGATTATGTGGTGACAAAATTCCCAAGATTCCCGTTCGATAAATTCGAAACAGCGGACAGAAGACTTTCTACCCAGATGAAAGCTACAGGAGAAGTTATGGCGATCGGAAGAAACCTTGAAGAATCTTTACAGAAAGCGATCCGTTCGTTGGAAACAGGAATCAAGCACTTAGGATTAAAAACAAAACAGGCTCAGGCACTTACCGCTGAGGAAATCGAAAGAAGAATCAGAGTGTGTGACGATGAGAGATTATTCATCATCGGGGATGCTTTAAGAAGGGGGTACGACTGGGAACAGATCGTAGAATGGAGTAAGATCGATAAATTCTTCATCTGGAAGCTTAAAAAACTGGTTGATTTCGAAAAAATAATCGCTGAGAATAAATTTGATAAAGAAACTTTGATTGAAGCTAAAAAACTAGGCTTCGCAGATATCAATATTGCTGTTCTCTGGGATGTAACGGAGCGTGAAGTTTTCAACTTCAGAAAAGAAAACGGGGTGATGCCGGTGTACAAAATGGTAGACACCTGTGCTGCTGAATTTGAAAGTGAAACGCCATACTTCTACGGAACGTATGAAGAAGAGAATGAAAGTGTCGTTTCAGATAAGGAAAAGATCATCGTACTGGGGTCAGGACCTATCAGAATCGGACAGGGAGTTGAGTTTGACTATGCAACGGTTCACTCAGTTTGGGCGATCAAGGAAATGGGGTACGAAGCGATCATTATCAACAACAACCCTGAAACGGTTTCTACAGATTTTTCAATCTCTGATAAACTATACTTCGAGCCCCTTACAGAAGAAGATGTAATGAACATCATAGAGCTTGAAAAACCTAAAGGAGTAGTCGTACAGTTCGGTGGGCAGACCGCAATCAACCTTGCAGACAAACTGGCTTCTCACGGAGTACAGATTTTAGGAACTTCATTGGAAGACCTTGACAGAGCGGAAAACAGAGATAAATTTGAAAAAGCCCTTCAGGAACTTGGTATTCCTCAGCCGAAAGGAAGAACATCCACTTCAAAAGAAGAAGCGATAAAAATTGCCAATGAGATCGGTTATCCGGTATTGGTTCGTCCAAGCTACGTTTTGGGAGGCAGAGCCATGGAAATCGTATATGCTGAAGCAGAATTAGCACATTATATGGAGCATGCGGTAGATGCAAGCCCTGAGCACCCTGTTTTGGTTGACAAGTATATGGTAGGAAAAGAAATCGAAGTGGATGCCATCTGCGACGGTGAAACAGTGGTGATTCCCGGAATTATGGAGCACATTGAAAGAGCCGGAGTTCACTCCGGAGACTCTATCGCAGTCTATCCGCCACAGAATATTTCCCAAAGCGAAATTGAAACTTTGGTAGACTATACAAAGAGATTGGCTAAAGGACTGAACGTTATCGGATTGATGAATATCCAGTACGTTCTTTTCGAAGGAAATGTCTATGTGATCGAGGTAAACCCACGTTCTTCAAGAACAGTTCCTTTCTTATCCAAAATCACGGAGGTTCCGATGGCTAACCTTGCAACAAAGGCGATCTTAGGACAAAAACTGAAAGATTTAGGCTATGAGAACGGACTGGTTCCAAACAAAGAAGGAGTCTTTGTAAAAGTTCCGGTATTCTCTTTCTCCAAGCTGACTAAGGTAGATATCTCCCTGGGACCGGAAATGAAGTCTACAGGAGAGGTTATGGGTAAAGATACAACTCTTGAAAAAGCCCTTTACAAAGGATTGGTGGCCGCAGGAAGAAAAGTTCCTATGCATGGTTCTATCTTATTCACAGTAGCGGATAAGCACAAGCAGGAAGCTGCTGATCTGGCGGCAAGATTCCATGAAGTAGGTTTCAGAATCTGGGCCACTGAAGGAACTGCAAAATTCTTCGAAGAAAAAGGAATCCCTTGCAAGATCGGCTACAAGATCGGAGAAGAAAGTGTAAACCTTATCGACCTGATCCAGAAAGGGAAAGTTCAGTATGTTGTCAATACGACTACAAAAGGAAAACAAGCTGAAAGAGACGGATTCCAGATCAGAAGGATGAGTGTGGAAAACGGTGTTCCTTGTCTGACGTCGATGGATACGGTTGAAGCTATTTTAAAAGTGATCGAAAGCATGAGCTTCAAAATGGAGACGATGTAATTTCGACTAAAATATTTTTGAAAACGCACCTTAAAAATAAGGTGCGTTTTTACTTTATGGAAATTATTTTATTTATATTTAGTGATATTTCAGGTAGTAAACCTAACAGGTTTTTAAAACCTGTTAGGTTTGTATAATATAGCTGTATATGAGATTTAATATTTTATTTTTTATATTGATTTTTATTTGTTCCTGTACTGCAAAAAATGATCCTCAGAATGATGCAGAGCTTAGAAAATATGAAATAGCCTATCATGCTATTACTCATAAATTAAATCAGGGAAAACCATATTGGGAAGAATATCATTCTGATGCTTCCGGAGTGAAAATCATTCCTAAAATTTATAGAATTAAGAACTATTCAGTTTATAGAAGTGAGTATTTCAAAAATGAAAATTCCTTTTCAAATCCTACAATAAAAAAAGTTTCCAAAAAATATACAAAGGCGAATTGGAGAATAGACAGGAAATATAAAATATTAACGTTTGATGAATTAAAAAGATTTCATGGTCCCTTACGTTATATTTATTTTTCAGAAATCAAAAATGACTCCCTCAGGGCAGAAATTTTAGGAAACCCTTTTGCAGAGTATTCTATGACAACGGGAGACCATTATTTAATTATATTTGAAAATAATTATATTAAATCTGTTCAAAAGAAGGTTGGACATTATGATTGAAATCAATGTAATTAACCATGGTATTACCAATGGTTTTATAAGAAATATTTTAATAATCAGTGCTAGAAGATAGACAAAAGGCAATAAAAATTTTACTTAAAACAATAGCGAGTCCGGAACCCAATGAACAGATTTGTGCAGTTTGCAGACTTGGTATTGATAACGAAAAATGGGATTATTGGTTTGGAAGCAAATAATACCAACTAAAGTATTATAGCTGTCTGTATTTTTCCCTCTATAAGCTTCGAAATAAGATTTTTTGAAAGATTATTTAAAATTATTATCTATCTGTTCAATAGAGAATTGCGAATTATGAGCAAAAGCTAGTCTTAAGACTGCTACCAATTAAAATTTAGCTCTGATTAAAAAGAGAAAAATGGTTTGTACACTTTTCTCTTTTTTGTGCATATTTGTGTAATCATTAACAAAAATATTCCATGAAAAAAACTGCATTATTTCCAGCATTACTCTTATGTTTATTTTCCTGTAAAAAAAATCCTGAAAGCTTTGAAAGCTCATCAGATACTCCGGGAAATTCAGCTCCCATTGAAAATTTAAACATTCAGACAGACTCCTTTACTGAAATAGACAGTACGGGTGTCCTGATGTTTCCCTTGAAAATGGGGCAAAATCCTGGAAAAGATGGAAGTTATTCCTACAAAGAGATGCCTAATAATGGATATTGGAATATCATTTTCCTGAATTCAAAAACAAATGAATATCATTTACTTACAGAACAGAAAATTCTGATACTGGACTATAATTACAAATACAATTCTGAAGAAGGCATTAATCTTTCCAAAAAAACAGATCACATTTTTTATAATGTAAGAAGCCTGGATTATAATAAGGATAAGCTGCTCAATGAAAAAGACCCGGTTTATCTGTTTGTTTCTGACAAATTGGGAAAAAATCTGAGACAAATCTCACCTTCGAATTATAATCTGAATACCTGGAAATATATTCAGGCATCAAACAAAGTCGTTATGACCGCGACAAAAGACAGCAATAACAATAACGCATTTGATGATAAAGATGAAATCTTAACTTTTGAGATTGTATTGAACCAATCAGAAACGCCAAAAGAAGTTTTCCAATCTGAGTTGAAGGATAAACTGAAAAAACTTTATGACAGAGACTGGAAAAGAATAAAGTAAATGAAGAAACTGACTAAAAATATAGTTTAAGATTTAGTGCTGTAGGTTTTTGTTTCAGTGAATTAGAAAATAAATGTTTTTTGCGGATTTATTTATAAATTAGAGCGTTACAAATAAAAGCTGTTGAGCGTATCAAAAAAATAGATAAAACTTCACCAAACTAAAAACGACCATGGCAGAATATTACGCAAAATCAAACAATTCTTTGTCTTTTGAAGTCACTAAGGACGATCAGTTTATAGGAAAACTTATCTATAAGAATTGGTTTCAATTTAATGCTGAAGTAGAGACTTTAAACCGTTTTTATCAGATTGAACCTAAGGGATTTTGGGGAACGACCATTGAGTTGAAAGACCATGAAAGAGTATTGCTTAAATTCCGCATGAACTGGAATGGGGAAATTGTAATACAGACCTACTTTGATGGCGTAAAGGAGGGTTTTCTTTTTAAGCATCGGGGAATATTTAAAGAATCATTTGTCCTTGCAGACCAGCAGGGAGCTGAACTTTTCGTGATGAAGCCTCATTTGAAGTGGAGTTCCATGAATTATGAATATCAGATCATTACTTCTGAAAAATTTGAGACCTTTTCTCATAAGGAAATACTATTGATCAATGCACTACACTGTGCCAATTATTATATGTCTATGATGATGGCTGCCATAGTGTAGAGAAGTAATGAAAGTACCATTGTAAAAAATAAGTAAACAGAATACAAAGTGTTCAGTTTAGTATAAAGGGTTTCCGATTATCGGAAACCCTTTATTTATGGGCTATTTCATCGAATAAATTTTATGATTTCTATCATATATTTATTTAGAATCAATAAAAATAAAGTAATTTCGCATTACTAAGCTTACTTATAAAAATGAAAAAAACTATTATTTCTGCATCTGTATTGGTCGTTACCATGCTCAGTGCACAAGAAAAAGACACTCTTAAAGTTTCAGAAATCCAGTCAGTATCCCTTCAGGGGACCCATAATTACAGAACGAAGAAATCAGAATCCGTAGCGAGGCTTCCATTGGAAAACCTTGAAAACCCAACAGTTTATAATCTTGTTCCCAAAGAGATCATCAGTGAAATGAATGCCATAGATTTTAATACGGCAATGGCTTCAGCTCCGGGAGTGGTGGTGAATAACAGTGTCAATGATAGTGGGAATGATATTTTCCTGAGAGGATTCAGCTCTTCTGCCAATTTCAGAAACGGATTGCTGCAGAATCCAAGGGTACAGTCTGAAATCGCCAATATTGAAAGAGTAGAAGTTATCAAAGGGCCATCCGGAACTTTATTTGGAGGAACGTTGGCCAACTATGGAGGAGTCGTTAATGTGGTGACCAAAAAACCACAGGAAACCTTTGGGGGGATCATCAATTATACCACCGGAAGCTGGGGAATGAACAGAATTACAGCTGATATTAATGCGCCGATGAATAAAGAAAAAACCGCTCTGGCCAGATTTAACATAGCAGCGTATTCCCAGGATTCCTTTCAGGATGCAGGTTATAATAAAGGATTATTTTTCTCAGGAAGTATTTTATATAAAGTCAATGATAAAACGACAGTAACATTGGACACTGAGTTCCATGCTCCGGAAAAGACGTTGAATGCTTATGTAAGACAGTCGGAAAAATTAACGCTTCATTCCATGAAAGATCTTGCAGGAGCTCATGACAGGTCATTTACAAGTAACGATATCGGTTCAAAAAGAACCAATTTTGTGACCATGGCTGAAGTCACGCACAGATTTAATGACCAATGGATTTCCAGAACATCCTACCAAAGAGGAATGGCAAATGAAAATGAATCCATATTTTTAGTGCTTAACTATTTAAATAATAACTCTATAAGCAGAAGTATCCGCCCTTTTGATAATTTTAAGATAACAACGGATAACATACAACAGAACCTTATCGGTGACTTTAAAATAGGAAATCTTAGAAACAGGTTGGTTGTGGGCTTGGATTATTATCAGCAAACTACAAAAAACCAGTATGGGATGTTTAAGACCTCAAAAGATGATACTAAGGGGTCCGTTTTTGCTCCCTATGATATAATTAAGCTAAATGAATCTTCTCCCTGGCAGCCGATATCCAGGAGCCTTGTAGAAAACCTGGAAAGAATTCCCAATAATCCGGATAGTAATGTAAAGCCGACAAACTATGAGATTACACAGTTCAGAACATTCAGTGTATATGCTTCCGATGTCCTCAATATTACGGACAATCTGTTGGTAATGGCGAGCTTAAGAATGGATAATTATAAAAATGATAATATCATTACCAATGGTGTGGAAGGGAAAGGAAAGTATACACAGACTCAATTTGCCCCGAAATTCGGATTGGTGTACGAGATCATCAAAAATGAAGTTTCATTCTTTGCCAATTATGTCAACGGCTTTAAGAACGTAGCCCCAACGGTGGACCCAAGAGATTCAAGCAGAAATACCTATATCGAATACAAGCCGGAGCAGGGAAATCAGTTTGAAGCAGGATTTAAATTAGACTTGTTTGGTAAAAAGCTCCTGACGACCGTAAGCTATTACAATATGAAGATTAAAAACCGTCTGATGCCTGACCCGTCAGGTATTACCGGGCTTTATATTCAGGATGGGAATATTAAAAATCAGGGATTGGAAGTGGATGTAGTAGCCAACCCGGTGAAAGGCTGGAATATCGTTGCAGGTTATGGCTATAATGACAATAAATTTGATGATAGAAGCAAAGATGCCGGAAAAAGAAGCGCATGGTCTCCCAAGCATGTGGCTAATTTCTGGACCAGCTATAAAATCATGGACGGAGCCTATGAAGGGATTGGCTTCGGAGCAGGATTCAACTTTGTCGATAAAACCTATATCAATATCACCAATCATTTCCTGGCACCTTCCTATACAACCGTTGGAGCTACTGTATTCTATGACAAGAAAAAATACAGAATCGGCCTGAAGATGAATAACGCATTGAATGCAACTTACTGGAATTTCTACGGACAGCCACAGAAGCCAAGAGAAATTCTGGCCAATTTCGCATTTAAATTCTAAAACTTTTTAAAAGACAAAAACAGGCTGTCTCTAAGGTTTGTGTTCTCCAACAACGATGACCTTAGAGACAGCCTTACACTATGAGATATGGATAATAAAAAAGCTAATCAAAAGAAAAAGCAGGGAAAATCCCTGACCAAAAGAATCACAGGATGGCTGCATCTCTGGCTCGGACTTGTTTCCGGGATTATTGTCCTGACTGTGACGCTTTCCGGGACCGTATTTGTCTTCTGCGACGAAATTATCGATCTGTGTGGGGGAAATGCAAAATACGTTCAGGCACCAGCCCATGCAAAGAAGATGACACCCGAAGAACTGCTGGTACATTTCCATCAGCAGGTGCCGGACAGAAAAGCATTTTACTTCGATACTTATAAAGAAGCGGACCGGAGCTTCCGGGTAGCTTCTGCCACCCAACCCCCTAAAGATAAAAGTGCTGAAAAAGCCGGAAAGCCTAAAGGAAGAGGCCCCAGGGGAGTATTTGCCTATCATTATCTGGATCCTTACAGCGGAAAAGTAATGGGCTCCACCAAAAGCTATGAATTTTTCTATGTGGTTGCCCACATTCATGCCCAATTGCTGGCAGGAAAATTCGGGAAAACAGTGGTAGGTGTCGCTTCCATTATATTTTTTGTTCAGCTGATAGGTGGTCTGATCCTTTGGTGGCCGAAAAAGTGGAACAAAACCACAAGAACCGCAGCATTTAAAATAAAATCAGGAACCAAATGGCGCAGAAAAAATTATGATTTCCATAATGTGTTCGGGTTTTATTCCTTATTACCGGCTGTATTTATAACGGTTACCGGGCTTATTATGGCTTATGAAATTTTGACGGATCTTACCCAGGAGGCTTTCGGAGGAACCCCGGATGCCCATAAGATCGCTGAAAAATATGAACCAAAGTTTGATCCTGATAAAAAGGCGTTGTCATATGCTGATTTTGCAGATAGGAAGTTCAAAGAATTCCCTGATGCCAAGCAGCTCAGGATGAGCATTCCGAGAAATGACTCTGCAACAGTATATCATATGGTGGCGGCTCAATTTATCGGACTGAAAAGCCTTGTCAACGGAAAACGCATGGAAACCAATAAGTATACAGGAAATGAGATCGAATATCCGAAGGAAGTTCAGATGCATGAAGTCATCGAGCATATGAATTTTGATCTGCATGTGGGCTATTGGGGTGGAATGTTCGGTAAGATCTTTACTTTCGTTATCGGGATCATCTGTACAAGCCTCCCGGTTACAGGGTTCCTGATATGGTGGGGCAGAAGAAACAAGTCACCTAAAAAGACAAAAGAAATTAAAAATATTCATCAGCACAGAAAAGAAGAGCATCATGAACAATTGGTTTAAATTTTTATGTTTTTCCCTGCTTTTGGTTTTTATACCAAATAATGCCCAGGAAAAGGTAACGATAGGAGAAAAGCAGACTTTGTTTTCAAAGGTTTTAAATGAAAACAGGGAAATCTGGGTACATCTTCCCAAAACATATCACGATAGCAGCATCAATCCTGCGAAATATCCGGTTATTTATCTTTTAGACGGGGAGATCAATTTTGAATATTATGCGGGAATGACGGATTTCCTGTCGAAAGCTCCATATGCGGATATTCCGGAATGTATTGTGGTAGGAATTAAAAATACAGAAAGAACGAGGGATCTTACTCCCACAAAATCTCAAAAGAAAAGTCCGGTAAACCCGGGTCTCACTCTTTTTGCGGACAGTGGCGGAAGTGAAAATTTTGTAAAATTTATACAGGAAGAGCTGAAACCTTTTGTTGGAAAGAATTACAGAGCTCAGGATTACTCTGTTTTGGTAGGGCATTCCTTCGGAGGACTGTTTTCAATCCATACTTTTCTTACTCATCCGGAATATTTCAACGCTTATGTTGCCAATGATCCAAGCTTATGGTGGGACAACAAGGTTCTGATTTCCAAAACAAAAGACTATTTAGCGAAAAATAAATCTTTTCCGGCAAAGAAATCTCTGTATGTTTCCCAGGCAGATAATGAAGAACAGCAGAAAAACTGGAATTCTGATATGACACAGGCGATCGATGAATTTAAAGCCGTCGTTGAGAAAAACGGTTCATTGAATTATAAGCATCGTTTTTTTGAAGGGGAAGTACATGGAACAGTTTCATATCCCGGAAATTATGAAGCACTGAAGTTTATATTTAAAGGCTTCCGGACAGATATAAAACAGCTTGCCAAAAATCCAAAGCTGCTTGAAGAGGATTATAAACAATTTTCTGATAAAATGGGTACAGACTTCATCCCTTCGGAAACCTATCTGAATGTTGTTCTTAAATTTATGAAAGGAAATGACTTTAAAGAATCCGAGACCTATTTCATCAATATGAAAAACAGGTTGTATCCCAAGGCAAAACCGTTTTCATAGCATCAATCATTACTCTCTATATAATTAAAACCATAAACTTCAGATTGTTTATGGTTTTGTTATTTTTAGATAGAGAACTTGTTTAATGTTCTTAAGGGTGTTTAAGGTAGCAAACCTAACAGGTTTTTAAAACCTGTTAGGTTTAGATGTTAAGTTAAAGTCAGCAATGAAAACTATAGGTTTTTAAGTACTGAATTTCTTGTTACCTTATAATAAATTTTGGCTAAACCCAATGGATAGTTTATAAAATAAAAACGGGCTAAAGACTATTGCTATTGAATTATATATTCTCGCAGATTTTGCTGATTACGCAGATTAACCCATTTCGCCTTTTTGCAATTTCGCTCTTTTGCCCCTTAATGTCTGTTATCACAATTAATCGGCATATCTTTCTGATCTTTACCCAAAAATGTAATAGAAGGGCATCCGAATGAATGGCTGATAAATCCAAATATTACAGGAGGTTTCCCCTTGAAAAGATAACCTGTCCACTGCATTGCATTGGCAGCATCAGTTTCTATTCCGTTAAGTGGAGTGAATTCCGCACCATCACCTCCGGCCGTTGTGATTGTTTTTTCAAATGTCTTTTCATTATGGTCATTGACGATCACCAGTTTACGCTCCATAATGATTTCATTTTCAAGGTAGTCCTGCATATAATAGGTCTGATTCTCATATTGGGCCTGGTAGGTATTTCCGGGTTTCAGCTTTGAATGGGTAAAGTACTTTTTTGCAATATCAGCGCCTGCTTTTTTCCATGCGATAGCCTGCATTTTACCCTCAATGAAAGGATTTTTATTTCCAAAATAAGCAATTGCATTATTATATTTGTCATAGACCTCATTGCTTTGTTGAGCTTCAAGCTGAAATCCCAGCATGTAATACCCCGGATCCAAATCTTCACCCTCCATAGAATAAGGATCTAAATACGCAACCGCTTTCAGCTTATTTAATGGAAGTTTCTGAAGTTTGTTGAATTCATAATTGAAGAGATAGAGTGAATCTCTTTCAGTAAGATGAAGACCATCCAGCATCTTTTTTCTGTGCTTTGGGTCGAGTTCCAGATACTGCAGCTGATCAAAAGGAATGCTCTTCTGTTTCTTAAAGATGTCTTCCTGTATAGAATGAGGATCATTATAGATATCCGATACGGAAATAAAGACATCTGACAGGGCGTCTTTCTGTGCAGAAGAAATGAGGCCGATGCTGTAAATATTAAAATTACTGTAGTCTATTTTATCTTCAACTTTTGTGGTTCTGACAGAATCTGTAGCAGGTTTTGCAGGACTTTCAACGGTCTTTTTTTCTTCTTTCCGGCAGCTGAGAATAGCCAGTGGAAATAATAAAAGCGCTATGGCTGTGTTGATCTTCATAAGCTTTCTATTATGTTTTGTGATCCTGAAAGGAATTGTTTGCTGCGCTTTCACTCCGGAAAACCCGGCAGAAAGAAGAAAAAGAACTGTTTTTTTGAGCATTATAGTGATTCGTGTTTATCCCTTTAAAATTACCCATTATCTTTGGAACAGCAAATAATAAAATGAAATGGTTGAAAAATTGCTTCAAAGCGGCATTCATTGGGAAAAGAAAGAATTCAGAAGGTATGAGTTCCTGAAGATCTCAGGAAGCACGGATACACATATTTATTTTATAGAAAAGGGCAGCGTAAGGATCTTTATGACGGATGAAAACGAAGAAAGGATTATCCGCTTCGGATATACCGGGAATATTATTGTTGCTCTGGATTCTTTCCTTTCCGGAAAACCTTCAGATCTTTATATTCAGGCTATCAAGAAAACAACTGTGAGAGTGGCTGCTAAAAAAGATTTTTATGAATTCATCCGATCCGGTGAAGAGCAGATGAAATTTTGGATGAATGTTCTGGAGGACCTGGTGCTTCAACAGCTGGAAAGAGAAAAGGATCTGCTGATCAATGTTCCGGGAGAACGTTATAAACGTGTTTTAAAGCGGAGTCCTAAGCTGTTTCAGGAAGTTCCCAATAAATACATTGCCAATTATCTGCGAATGTCACCGGAAACTTTATCGAGACTTAAAAAATCTTGAGTTCAGTCAATATTTAAAAGTAAACAGATCAGGAACTTTGCATCAAAGAAGTGTAATGAAACACAGCATGATCAATTTCCTGTATTGGGAATGACATGTGAAGTTTGATCTGACTTTAAAAATATAATAAACAGATGAAAATTTCAACCTCAGATTTGTTAGATGAATTAAAAAACAGAACCCGGGAGCACATGCAATATGCCGGGACTCTCTTACATAAGCCGGAGAATGATCTGAACTTCAGAATTTCACCGGACAGCTGGAGTGCATTGGAATGCCTGGAACATCTTAACCGCTACGGAGACTTCTATATTCCGGAACTCACCAATAAAATATCAGGTTCCGGAACAGCTTCACAGCCTTTCTTCAAGCCTGGAATTCTAGGGAACTACTTTGCTAAAAGCATGCTTCCAAAGGGAAAGCTCAACAAGATGAAAACCCTGAAAGCCATGAACCCTATTCATAGCCAATTGAACCGAAATGTGATAGAAGAATTTATCATACAACAAAAGCAATTGCTTGAGCTACTGGAAAAGGCAGGAAATGTTGATCTGGAAAAGACAAAAACAGGCATCAGCATCTCAAAACTCATCAAGCTTAAACTCGGGGATACTCTCCGTTTTATAATTTATCATAATGCAAGACATATAGAACAAGTGAAAAGAGTTTGGGCCAACCGATAAAAAGCAGATCCGATTTCCAAAAAAAGCTTAATTTTAATCTAATGGAAACTATATATCAAAAAACGATACAGACTCCACTGGGAGAAATGATAGCTTGTGCGGTGGATAAGGGAATCTGTCTGCTTGAATTTACAGACCGGAAAGATGTTGAAAAGCAGTTCAGATCTTTATCAAAAGCCTTGAATGCGGAAATTGTAGCAGAAGAGCATATCCATTTCAGACAGCTGGAAGATGAGCTTAAAGAATACTTTGAAGGAAATAGAGAACAGTTTCATGTACCGTTATATACTACCGGCACTGAGTTTCAGGAAAAAGTATGGCAGCTCCTTCGTGAAATTCCGATGGGGGAAACCAGAACATATAAGCAGCAGTCTGAATTTTTAGGAAATCCGAAAGCGATCCGGGCCGTAGGAACAGCTAATGGAATTAATAAAATAGCCATTTTAATACCCTGTCACCGTGTGATTGGTTCCAATGGAGATCTCGTAGGATATGCGGGTGGAATCTGGAGAAAGCAAAAATTATTGGAATTAGAGAAAGCTATTTTGTTTTGATTTTTGTAATTTTAAGCAAAAATTTACACGTGAAAAAGTTATTAGCAGCAGTTTGCATTTCAGTTTCAGCATTCAGTTTTGCACAGGACTATTCTGTACCGGCAGCAAGTCCGCGCCAGAAAGTGGAGCAGCAGTTTTCAATGTCCAAGATTACGATCGATTACGGAAGACCGGGAGTGAAGGGGCGTAAAATCTTTGGAGAGTTGGTTCCTTATGGCCAGGTTTGGAGAGCAGGAGCGAACTCATCTACAAAAATCACATTCGGGCAGGCCGTTAATTTCGGAGGAAAAACGGTTCCGGCAGGAACGTATGGACTATTCATTGTGCCTACGGAAAAAGAATGGAAGGTTATTTTGAATAAAGATTTCCAGCAGTGGGGAGCTTATACTTATGATCCTAAGCAGGATGTGGTAGATGTTACCGTACCGGTTAGTAAACTGGCAGACAAGCAGGAGTGGTTTGAAATTACCCTTAACCCTACAGATGAAAACTCAGGAAACTTAGTGATCAAGTGGGATATGGCCCAGGCCGAAGTCCCATTGAAGCCATCCAAGCTGGATACGGTGATCAAGATTTCTGATAAATTGAAAGAAATCAAAAAAATAGAATCAGACTCTACTAAAAAAAGCTAAAATGAATTTTTCTGTTCAGCCTGTTTTAGAGAATGAAGACTATCAATTAATCCCCTTACAGCAAGGGGATTTTGAATCTTTATATGAGGTGGCGTCGGACCCTGAGGTATGGGAGCAGCATCCTAATAAAGACCGGTATAAAAGAGAGGTTTTTGAGATTTTTTTCAAAGGCGCCATGGAGAGTGGGGGAGCTTTTAAAATTGTAGAGAAAGCTACCGGTGATGTATTGGGAAGCAGCCGTTATTATAATTTCGATGAAGATGACCATCATATTTTCATTGGGTATACTTTTTACGGAACAAAATCCTGGGGAAAAGGGATCAATCCAAAAGTTAAAAAACTGATGCTGGATTATATTTTCCAGTTTGTCGATAAGGTTCATTTTCATATCGGGAAAGAAAATTTCCGCTCACAAACGGCTTTGGAGAGGCTTGGTGGGAATAAGATTGCTGAAGAAGAAGTGGCTTATTTCGGAGAACCTACACGGACCAACTTTGTATATGAAATCAAAAAAGAAGATTGGGTATGAAAAAATATAGAATTCAGCAGTCTCCGTTTGTAGTGCCTACTCATGACGGGAAGTTTATTGAGGAACATTGGGGAAATTCTACAGGAAATTCCAATGTTTCGATCGCTCATATGGTAGCTCCTCCGGACTGGAGTGAGCCCCATCAGACGCCAGAGTTTGATGAATTTACCTACATCATTTCAGGAAAAAAGCAGTTTGAAATAGATGGTGAGACGATAGTCCTGGAAAAAGGACAGAGCATCCTTGTTGAAAAAGGAGCCAGAATCCGCTACAGCAATCCGTTTTCAGAACCTTGTGAATATCTTGCCATTTGTCTTCCTGCGTTTTCTATGGAACTGGTAAACAGAGAGGAAGAAGGAATGGATTAATATAATATAACAATCAGACGATATACCAATGTACCAATGATTCCGGATTGGTACATTGGTATATTGATACACTGTTACATTGAATTATTATTTCAAAATTTCATTCAGGAACATCAGCGTGTGATTCCATGCTCTTTTAGCCATTACTTCATTATAATCCGGTGATTTCGGATCGGTGAAGGTATGTTTGGAATGAGCATAAGTAATAATCTGCCAGTCTGCATTTCCTTCATTCATTTCTTTGATCAGGTTGTTGTAATCTTCAGGCGTGACACTTCTGTCATCAGCAGGATTTTCAACCAGGATTTTAGCGGTTATTTTTTCATTTTTTCTGCTTTGGTCTTTGGCAAGGCTTCCATGAATAGATACAACGCCGGCTACAGGTAAATTTCCTCTTGCGGATTCCAATGCTCCGGTACCTCCAAAACAATAGCCAATGACTGCCGTTTTATCAGAGATTGCTCCATTTTTTTTCAATTGCTCCAACGCTAAGGAAATCCGTTTCTGGTATTCCTGATAGTTCTGTTTATAATAGCCTGAACTTTTGGAAGCCGCTTCATTGTCAGCCGGAATCTTTCCTTTACCGTAAATATCAGCGATAAAAGCAATATACCCTTGCTTTTCAAGTTCAATGGCTGCAGTTTTTGCCTCTTCGTCTATTCCTTTCCATGCCGGAAGGATCAAAACTCCCGGAAGTTTTTTCCCGGCATTGGAAGTGATCAGGCCATTCAGCTTTTGAGAACCGTCCTGATAGGATACTGTTTTAAGTTTTTGACTGGAAAGAGCTCCTGAAGCCATAATCAATGTGGTTAATAAGATTGAACGTATCATATTCTATTGGGTAATGGTTTTAAATCATTTTCTGCTGACGTGATCACAGCCTCCAATTAGTTTTTGTCATCTGCGAAAACCGGTAAAAGAAAAATTTTCCTCCTGTCAACCAAAAAATCCTCAACTAAATTAATTAAAAATAACTTAATTGAGGAGATTTATATTTTTATTTGGAATATCTTATATCTTAATCCCTAAACCGGCGAGTTCCTGCTCCAGATTGGTATCCGGTGTCACATGAATCGTCTCAAAACCTAAGGACTGAGCGATCTCAATATTCTTGGGATTATCATCAATGAAAACAGATTCATCTGCCTGTATGTTGTACCGGTCTAATAATACATGCCATATTTTAGGATCGGGCTTGATCAGTTTTTCTGTTCCCGAAACGACAATTTTACCATCGAAAATTTGAAAAAAATCATAATTTTCCAAAGCATAAGGAAACGTTTCTGCAGACCAGTTAGTCAGCCCGAATAACTGATAATCCGTATTTTTAAGCTTTCTCAGGACTTCTACATTCTGAGGGATATCACTTTTCAGCATTACCGTCCAGTTGTCATAATAGGCCCTGATCTCTTTTTCCCATTCAGGAAATTTTTTCACCTGGATTTCGGTTCCTTCTGTAAGGGCCCTTCCTCTGTCCTGTTCAATATTCCATTCATCCTGTGCGATATTTTCAAGGAAATATTCCATTTTCTCATCATCGTTGAAATAATCTTTGAAAAAATATCTCGGATTCCAGTCCATCAGTACACCTCCGAAGTCGAAAATGATGTTTTTTATTTTCATATGTATTGTTGTGTTGAATTTACCTGTTGTTTAGTAAACTACTCCGTTAAATCTTTGTTTTATCATCCTTTTGTGGCGGAAAATTATCATCTCTTCAACTGTAATATTTGTGAAACAGAATTTTTTGCTCAGTCTTAATCTTAGCCTTTACTCAGGTCTATAAAACTGATACTGTCCATTTTCATAATATGCATTGATATGCTGGAGACCATTCGTCAGAATAATCTCTCTGGCTCCGATGATGGAGTTATACCTGGCGGTTTGTTCGAAGGTTTTTTCCGTCAGTTTGATCTGGGGTGCTTTGCATTCGATCAGGATTACGGGCTCTGTTTTTTCAGTGATCAGAAGGTCGATTCTTTTGGTCAAACCATTCAGAACAATTTTTTTTTCGGTGATCAGTGCCGAAGTAGAATAGGATTTTACCGTAAGATAATAATGAATCCAATGCTGTCTGACCCATTCCTCGGGAGTGAGCAGAAGATAAGTTTTACGAACCAAATCATAAATAAAAAACTTATCTTTGTCTTTCTTGAATTTAAAATCAAAAGTTTCCTGAAAATTCAGTTTTGGAAGTTCCATTAATAAGATGAAAGAATTAGATTTAATCCTCAAAAATATTAAAAATAAAGAAGTTTTACCGATTTATTTTTTCCACGGAGAAGAAGCCTACTTTATTGATGTCGCTGTAAAAGCCCTTGAACACAACTTTTTGGAAGAAGATGAAAAAGCCTTCAACCAAACCGTTACTTATGGAAAAGATACTTCTTATCAGGAGGTTCTGTCTCTGGCAAGGCAGTTTCCAATGATGGGAGACAAGCAGGTAATCATCGTTAAAGAAGCTCAGGATCTTAAATTCAATGAGGAGGAAAACAGAATTCTTGAGTCCTATGTAGAAAATGCTGTCCCTTCTACAGTATTGGTTTTTGCCCATAAGCATAAAAAGCTGGACAGCAGGAAAAAAGCAACCAAAGCCCTGGAAAAGGCAAAAGCCCTTTTTCTGAGTGAATCGGTAAAGGAAAGTAATCTTCCGAAATGGATTGCCGATGAATGTACAAAGCTTAAGATTAAAACGGCACCCAATATTTCCCATCTATTGGCGGAATATTTAGGAAACGATCTTTCCAGAATTGCAAATGAACTGAACAAGCTGAAAATCATCCTTAAGGAAGATGAGGTGCTGGACGGAACCATTATTGAAAATCATATCGGGATCAGCAAGGAATACAATATTTTCGAACTTCAGAAGGCCTTAGGAACAAAAAATGCCAATGCGGCCTTTAAAATCGCCCATTTTATGGGGAAGAACCCTAAGAACAATCCTTTTGTAATGATGCTGGCCAGCCTTTACAATTATTTTTCCAATGTCATCATTTACCAGACAATGGCGGGGCAGCCTCCGCAGACTATTGCTTCCCAGATGGGAGTGAATCCTTATTTTATTAAAGACTATGCGGAAAGCGCAAGGCTTTATCCTTTAAAACATGCTACAAGAGTCATTTCTATTTTAAGAGAATTTGATATGAAAGGAAAAGGGCTTGGTGCGGTGAACATGGGTGAGGCAGAACTGATCAAAGAGCTAGTGTATAAGATCATTCATGTGGATAAGATTAAGATGAAGGTGTAGTTAGGAGGGGTGAGAATCATTGACAATCCGCATATCTCTTATTGACAACTATCATTAAAATAACTTTAAAAAGCCGGTAAAAATTACGAAATTAGCGGTCTTAATTTAATTAAAATCTTTTCGAACAAATAAATTTATGGAGCAAAACATTTTAGATTGTGTGATCGTAGGATCTGGACCTTCTGGTTTCACAGCTGCCATCTATGCAGCAAGAGCAGACTTAAAACCTGAATTGTATACAGGTTTGGAGCCGGGCGGACAATTAACAACCACTACAGAAGTTGATAACTTTCCAGGGTATCCAGCCGGGATTACAGGTCCTGAAATGATGATGGATCTGCAAAAACAGGCAGAAAGATTTGAAACCAAAGTACATTACGAAATGATCACTAAAGCTGAGTTCTCCAAAGAAGTTGGCGGTGTTCATAAATTATATGCAGGAAATAAAGAAATCCTGGCAAAAACAGTTATTATTTCTACCGGAGCTACTGCGAAATATTTAGGACTGGAAGATGAGAAAAAGTATGCCGGGGGCGGGGTTTCCGCCTGTGCTACATGTGACGGTTTCTTCTACAGAGGAAAAGACGTTGTGGTAGTAGGGGCAGGAGATACAGCTGCTGAAGAAGCTACTTATCTTGCTAAATTATGTAAGAAAGTAACAATGCTGGTGAGAAAAGATGTTTTCAGAGCCTCAAAAGCAATGATCCACAGAGTGGAAAATACTCCGAATATAGAAGTGAAGTTCCACCACGAACTGATCGGAATTGAAGGGGAAAACAGCTTGGTAGAAAGAGCTGTGGTCATCAATAACCAGACTCAGGAGAAGTCTACTGTAGATGTTGAGGGAATCTTTATCGCTATTGGACACAAACCGAATACAGATATTTTCGCAGGTCAGATTGATCTTGATGAGAACGGATATATCCTTACTGAAAAAGGATCTTCAAGAACAAATCTTCCGGGAGTATTTGCTGCGGGAGATGTTCAGGACCATATCTACAGACAGGCTATTACAGCTGCAGGAAGCGGATGTATGGCTGCGATGGATGCCGAAAAATATTTAGCTGAGTTACACTAATAGGATTCGGTTGATAAGATAGAAAGCGTACCAATAGGTGCGCTTTTTTCTTTCCCAGCATGAATAATACACGAATAAAAAGATTCGTTGCAAAAGATCAAGCTTTTAGTGGTTCTTATATATGTAATCATCCGTTTCTTATGGTTAAAAACTTAACTGCTGATATGTTATTAAGAATGAACTGATTAAAAACAGATCCTGGTAAAGCCGCTGTTTCTCTTTGCTTTCTTAGATATAAAACAGTCTGATATCTGAAGCTTTGTTTTAAAAAAAGCAGTCTCTTTTTATCATTTTATTCTTATTTTTCTTTTTCAAAATTAAATTCGGGAAATGTGCAATAATCATATAAAAACATTGATATATTTGTGAAATTTCAAAACGATTTGAATTTAGTATTCTATTAATATAACTTAACAAAACGAATAAAAAATGAAAAAAGTAACGGCAATCGGAGGTATTTTTTTTAAATGTAAAGATCCTGAACAGGTAAACGATTGGTATAAAACACATCTTGGGGTAGAAACCAGCCCGTATGGAGCCAAATTTGACTGGAAAGAAGTAGATTCTGATAAAAAAGGATATACGCTATGGAGTCCTTTTAAGGAATCTACCCAATATTTTGAACCATCAGCAAAGGATTTTATGATCAATTACCACGTGGAAAATATTGAAGCATTGGTAGAAGAGCTCAAAAAAGAAGGAGTGACCCTATTGGATGAGGTGTCAACCTATGAATATGGGAAGTTTGTACACATTATGGACCCGGAAGGAAACAAGATAGAACTGTTTGAACCGGCAGGAGAGTAGAAATCAACCGATCTCCTACAAAATAAAGAGCTGCTTCCATAAGGGGCAGTTTTTTATAGGTTGAATAATCATTAATCTTAAAGATATATTTTCCTTTTATAATTTTAATCCTGTCTTTTACCAGGCCGGTAATGCTTCTACTGGCCTCGTAGATGAGAACTCATATATGACCCATAATAAAATTTTTGACAACTCTTTTTATTTACGATAGGATGGGGCTATAGAAAATTATAGATTAATAATTAGGGAAAAAATAATTCACCTGATTTTTAGTCTATTATTAAGTTTTGTTAAAATTTGTTCTCTAAAAGTTTTGCAGAAATTAAAAATCATTCTATATTTGCACCACTGAAAACGACGGTACTACCGGAGTTCAGGGAGAGTTGGCAGAGTGGTCGATTGCGGCAGTCTTGAAAACTGTTGACTGTAACAGGTCCGGGGGTTCGAATCCCTCACTCTCCGCCAGTTGGGAAAACGAAAGTTTTCAAAAAGCATCAGAAAATAGATAAATCCTGCAAAATCAATGATTTGCAGGATTTCTTTGTATATAGCGACTGCTACAGTTTTCAAAAAACTCGAAATCTTTGTGGTAATATTGTGACTTTACGCAGATGGGCTACTTCATTTGCGTTTCCATTTTTATGTAAAAGAAGATTTTTAGAACGCTCCATTCTTTTATGGATAATATTAGGAATAAACAGTCATTTTATAAAGATGCTTAAACCCTTTTTTCAGATGATAATCGTTCATTCCAACCAAATGTGCCAAATTCTTTATAGAATGTGGTTCTGTTAAATGATTATCAATAAACTCTTTTTACTTCTTTTGTTTTATTCTCAAAAAAAATTAAAAAAAATTCTAGAAGCTAATTGTACTGCATTTATACTGTATATCAGTAGTTTGAAAGGGGAAAAAGATAACACATATTCGGATCGGATCGTTAAAGCTTTACGTTTAATCAACCAGGAATTTCATCAGGAAAAGAAAGTAAGTTCTTATGCAAATGCCGTCAGCTTAAGTGAAAGAAGATTGAACGAAATCTGTGTGAAAAACACTGGACAAATCGTAAAGCAATTGTTAATAGACAGTACTATAACCGAAGCCAAACGTTTGATTTCCTCCAAGAAAAATTCCGTTAAAGAAATTGCATATCATCTAGGGGACAATGATCCGGCTTACTTTTCAAGATTTATTCCGTAAGAAAACGCAATTTACCCCCGAAGAATACAAGAAAGTTTTTCGATAGTGCTTCACTAACTTTTTATTATTTTTAAGTCATAGTATCTAGATATAAAATTTAAATACTGTTTATATTCTATAAATTATTTTATACTAGAGTGGATTTGTATTTGATATATTTGTATATACAAGAAAATACCAAATACAATTACCCACCTCTATAGAATTCATTTCAATTAGTTTGCCTTTATAGCAAAAATATAGTTTTCCCCATTATCATTGAGGGATGTTGATGCTGTATTTCCAAACCCTCTTGAATTTGCATCCCAGACATATAGCCTTTGGGAATTTGCTGTAACATCAACTCTAATAATTCCTGAAGAAAACATTCCAAAACCTCCAGCACCAGCTGGACCATTGGATATCTGAGTTAATACAAATTTGTTATTGTTGATAAAAGTAAATCCAACTTCTTGTATTGCCGTAGTAGAACTTGATAAGGTAAATCTAGAGGCATACCGGCTATTAGCCCCACTGGCTCCATTTACAAGAAAGCCTAAAAATACAAACCATTTCCCTTGTGGTAAATCTATAAATGCATTCATATATTTATCCGATGATGTACCATAAGGAGTGTTAATACTCGGCGTAACACCATTAACATTGGTTACCGTAGAATTTCTCCATGTCCCTATACCGTTGGCATCAGATGTTAATACTCGGCCTTCACCCTGAGTACCATCAACAATTTTCAATGCTCCGTTTATATTACCATTATTAATGTCAAGTTTTGTAGTTGGTGTAGTAGTACCAATTCCAACATTCCCAGATGCTGTTATAGTAAAATCATTTAGTTGTTGTGCTGCAGAGGGTACGCCTGAACTAGGATTATCTTTTGCAGCATCAACATTAAAAACCCCTTGAGGATTAGACGTATGTATTCCAACCTGAGCATTTGATAAGCTAAAAAATAAAATAAGAAGTAATTGTAATTTTTTTTTCATTTGAATGTTTTTTTTGTTAATTTTTTTCTTATGTTTTTCTTTTTTATTACTTCAACCCTTTAATCTCCCATTCTTTATAGTTATGTTTTTTTTGTTTTATATGAAGTCTGCTATGAAAAAATTAAAAGAAAAGGAGGATAAAAAATGGAAGCACTTGTTTAGTTAATAGATTCAATTATACCTGATAGAGATACAGCTCCGTCCCCATTTGAGATAATACCATATGCTTTTTTATTCTTAATGTTTAGGATAACGGAAACTGTTGTGCCTTTGACTTTTTCATTACTAGTCTCATACCAAGACACCCAAACGATATTGTCTGATATATTGAAGATGTTATAATTCTTTTCTATACCAGAGTCTCCTTTTTCACCACCTGCAAGACTTTGCCATGCTACTGTTCCATTTTGATTGAATGTATTTTTATATATTCCTCCTGCATAATCACCTTTTGTCCAGTGCCAGACAATGGTTTTTCCTTTAATATCGAACAGTGTCGCATTTGCTGGTTCTTGTTTTTTATTACATGAATATGTAAGTAAACTTAATGTTGCTGCAGCGAAAAAAAGACTTAAAATAATTTTTGGATATTTCATTTGTATATATTTTTGAGGTTAAAATTATTTGTGGATAAAAAATATAATGATCTGTTTTTTTAAGAGATATTTCTATATATAGATCTTTCATTAAGGGATTGAATAAAATACCAAGACTAATTAAAGCACTTTTTAAACAAAAAATTTCAGGAAACAAATTTTTATTTGAGATCAATTCACGAAAAGCAAAAAAAGTGTAATGATCAAATAGTAATTATTAATAGATTAAAATATCTGCTTCTTTTAAAATATTTGGCTTTTCTTAATCTGTTTTTATTGTACAAGGTTGGTAATGACATTGGGACTTATAATGCAGTCAGAGCACATTCAACTGAATTTCTTCATATATATATTTTCGTCAATATATTCTTCGTCATTAATGCCAATTTAAAAAAACATTTCAACTGCCTGGATTAAACATTCTTTTTCGACTATCAAAAATCTTCTTCTCAAAAAATATTCCTTATTATTAAAGAGGATTATCTTCTGAGTCTCCCTCTAACCATCTTCTCATTTGAACTCTATGAGCTGGAGTTTCTTGAACTCCTCCTGCGAGTATGTCTAGAAATTTATCCCATAGATTTTTTTTCTTAGAGGCTTCTTGTTTTAATTCATTATATGCTTGAATATATTCTTTTTCATATTTATAACCTTCTTCAATAGTAATATTTTTAGGCATATATTTTAAAACTTCACTTGTAAGCTCATCAATTTCTTCGGGTCTTAATTTTTCTATTAATGATAATTTAATATTAACTGTTTCAGCAATATCTAATAAATTTTCAAGATTTTCCCCAATTTTTCCCCAAATTTCGTCCCAATTTTGAAGTTTATCTCCAACAAATACAACTTGTCCTAGATTTTCCATTTCAGACAGCTTTATTTTAACAGTGTCAACATTGCTTTTGTATTTATTCCATGAATCTGAGAGTCCTTCGGTATCTTTATTCTTAAGTTTTTGTGATAAAACCTGCAATCTCTCTTTTAAAAGATTAACATTTTCAATTAAAATATTCTTTTCTTGTAACCATGTACTCATTAACTCTTTTTCAGCAATTATAATTTTTCCGGCATCCTCTATCAAATCCAATACTTCTTTGTCAAAATGTAAAATATCAGTTTCAATATCACCTATTTCATTAACTGTTTTTCTTATTGTTAATACCGACTTAATAATTGGATTAAATTTAGATTTTTGATTTTGTTCAAGATTTTGATTTTCCATTTTTATATATATTTTAAGTCAATTATACTATTATCTATAATTAATTTGATCATTTATACAATTACCTGAAATTTGAATGACATTTCTGGAATACTTTTATTTCCAATGACAAAAACATAATTAGACGCTGTTTCTCCAGAAATAATTTAGGGTTCAGTACTGCTATAGGAAATATCAGTACCTATATTTATTGTTTATATAATTTATTTCTAGCCCTATGGATGCATTGGAAATACTTCTATAATACGATCTTCTATGCAAATAATTTTCATATTAATAAGTTTATAAGATTTATTCAAATCAATTAAATGTATTGATGACAATACAATATTAATCTTGTTATTTTTCTACAAAAATCAATATATTTTTTTTGGTTAAACTTCACAATTGTGAATAAATAGAATATTTTTTTTGTTATTTTATAGTGATAATAATGAATAAAGGTAGTAGTAGAGTTGTTTCCTTTGTTAGGATATGATTTTTATACTCTTTTCTTTACAGAGTATAAAAAGGATCAGAAAAAATTTACAGTTTAAAGTTTAAGATCCAAGCAGTATCTTTAAGTGCTCAGAGAAGGCATTCAGCTTTAGGAAATTTAACCATAAAAAAGTATCAAAATTTAATGTCTAATCAATCTAAAAATGTAGCATAAAGAGTATATAAATTTTGTCTTAAAAATTGTCGCTAGTTCAAACAAGATCGCATGCCTTCTAAACTTTAATGAACCCACGTATTTCACTCGATTTTTAATCAAAAAGCGGCCTGGTATCTCAAGAGTTTCATAATACACAGTTCTATTAATGATTTTTTAGTGCATGATTTTCGCTTATTTGTGCAAGTAATTAAGGATAGTATTTATCTAATTTTACAGTACTATTAAATTCTTTCAAACAACGAAAATTTAAAAAGTCATCTGTTATAATTAATTTAAACCAATTTAAAATTAGTCTTTTGATCACAATAGATTACATCATTAATGATATATACGGTATACCTGAAGCTTCAATTGAAAGCATTAAGAGTCATATTACTGAAGTCTCTTTTCCAAAAGGTTATTTACTTATAGAAGCTGATAGGTTTGTTCCCTATGTTTATTTTTTAAAGAAAGGATTAGTTCGTGGATACTCAGTTAGAGATGATAAGGATATTACTTTCTGGTTTGGGTGTGAGGGAAATGTAATAGCTTCTCTGAGAAGTTATGTAGATGATCTGCCAGGCTATGAAAATATTGAATTATTGGAAAATTCTATTTTATACAAGATTAAGATAAATGATCTTAGAGTGCTTTTTGGTAGGGATATTCATATAGCTAATTGGGGGCGTAGATTAGCCGAGATAGAACTGATGAGAACAGAAGAACTCATTATTTCCAGGCAATTTAAAACAGCATCGGAACGTTACAAAGATTTAATTATGGATAGTCCGGATATTTTGAAAAGAGTTCAGCTCTCTCATATTGCATCTTATCTTGGTATTGCAGTTGGCAGCTTAAGTAGAATACGTACAGAAATAAAATAATCTTATTTTTTCACAATTGTGAAGTTTTATGAAAAAAAACATATATAAATTTGAAAAAAAACATTACTAAAAAAACAAAAATCATTTGAAATAAGTATCTATAAATGACAAACATTTAATTAAAACTAATATATCTTTTTATTAAATTGTCACGTTTTAATCATAAACATATTTTTACATGAAATCTGGACTTATACCATTTCATTTAATGCAATCAGATACATTCTTTAGTATTGAAAGAATAGAAAATGCTGATGAAAACTTTTTCAAAGAAACTCATAGGCATGATTTTTTTGAGCTCTTATGGTTTTTACAAGTCGATAAACATGATTTTCATTGGATAGATTTTGAAAAATATGATATTCAAAATAATCAAATCTATATTCTTACTCCCAATCAGACTCATCAGATGGATGTTGGAAAAAAGAAAGGTTATGTAATGACTTTTTCCATTGATTTTTTCAAGAGTTTAATAGATTTTCCAGCAAAGCTCCTTTTCAAGCCATTCTTTTTTGAACAGCAATTACAGAATTCAGTTTCCGAAGTATTAAATAAAATAACAACACTTGCTGAAGAAGAATATAAAAAGGATAACAGAAGAAAACTTCTTCAAGCATATTGTTCAGCATTTCTTCTTAATCTTCCATTACTTTATGATTCAAAATTTGTTTCAAATCATGATCGACTTTCACAGCTTTTAGAACTTGTAGATAAAAATTATAAAACTCAAAGAAAAGTCGATTTTTATGCGATTGAGCTAGCTCTTAGTGTTAGAAGATTAAATGAAATTTGTTTAGAGAATACGGGTAAAACTGTAAAGCAATTAACCGCAGATAGATTAATGGCTGAAGCCAAGAGATTAATCGCAGTACCATCTTTGACAATTTCACAGATTGCATATCTTCTAAACTTTAATGAATCTGCGTATTTCACTAGATTTTTTAAGCAAAAAAGCGGCCTGGCACCTCAAGAGTTTCGTAATATGCTAAATAGTTAAAAGTTCTATTAATGATTTTTTAGTGCACGATTTTCGCATATTTGTGCAAGTAAGAGAGGTTGGTATTTATCTAATTTTGCAGTATTATTAAATACTTTCAAAAATGAAATTTTCTAAATCCCAATTAAATGTAATCTACACGCTCTCTTTACTTACAGCTTTAGAAGCATTGAGTATAGATTTATATCTTCCTGCTTTTTATACTATGGCAAAGGATTTTAATGCCAGTGTTGAAAAAATTCAGATTTCCCTATCCATCTTTATTGGAGGTTTTGCAGTAGGTCAGTTGATATGGGGCTTTATCTCGGATAAATTTGGACGCAAGAAACCTTTATTACTGGCTACACTAATATTCATTATTGCCTCTTTTGCAATTTCTTTTGCCACCAGTATTGGAGAGTTATGGTTTTGGCGTTTTATTCAAGCCTTTAGTGGTTCAGCTGGTGTGGTAATCTCCCGAGCGATAGTAAAAGACAGTTTTAATAATAAAAATACAATTACAGTTTTTACCATTCTAAATATGCTCATGGGGATTGTTCCAATCATTGCCCCTATATTGGGTAATTTCCTCTTGAAAATGGGCCATTGGCAGTACATCTTTGTAGCGATTGGATTTATAGGAATGACAGCGCAGGTTATGATTTTAGCTTTCATAAAAGAGAGTTCATTTCAAAATCTTAACGCTACACATTCTACGGAAAGCTTATCGGATGCCCCGGATTTTAAATATGTCTTTCATGACCGCCAGTTTATCATTTATACGCTTATTGGAAGTCTTTGCTATAGTGCGCTGATGATTTATATTTCGGGCTCTCCCTTTCTTCTGATGGTAAAAGCAGGCTTTGACGAAACTCAGTATAGCTTTTTATTTGCTTTAAATTCAGTTGGAATAATTGGTGCATCTTATTTAGTCAATTTGCTCGTAAAACACTTTAAATTAAAGAGCATAGTAAAGACGGTAGCAATTTTACAGACAATTTTTGCCTTATCAATACTCTTCATGGCTAATATGAATTATTCTATTTACGCTGTCTTAGTTTTACTATTTCTATACTTAATGGCCGTAGGTATATTTTTACCGTCAACAATAGAACTCGCATTAGAACGACACCGTAAAAAAAGCGGAAGAGCCTCAGCCCTATTCGGATTTATTCAATTAAGTGTTGCTTTTGTATTTTCTACAATTATGGGCATTCTCCAAAAAGGATCAGAACTCCCTCTGATAGTTGGATTGCTTTTATGCGCAATTCTATCTGTGGTACTATCATTATTTGATTTTAGTAAAAAAGAGGATTGGAAAATTGTAAAGATGAAATGATGTAAGCTCATACTTTATAAACGAAAAATAAACACATTCTTTAGAATTTTATTACGACTAAAATGCAAAGCGGGTAGATAGTGGCCATAGTTTCAAGAAAAGAATATATCAGATCTCACTTTATTAGAGTATTCAGAAAAGCATCAAAAAATAGATAAATCATACAAAATCAATGATTTGCAGGATTTCTTTGTATATAGCGACTGCTATAGTTTTCAAAAATAGTCCAAAAGTTTGTGGCAATTTTAATGAGATTTTAAAATTGCCACAAAAATAAAATACAAAACGTTGCAAAAATACATTTAATTGATTTATAATGAGTGTGTTGTAAATCTAAACGTTAAGGTAAAATAAGCGGCTGATGTTTGGTTATATCCTATCTTATATTTCTTCGTACATCCTCTCGAAATAATTTCCCATACAAAACCCATTCATTGCTGGTTGGACTGATGTATTTCAGTGCCATTAAAATTAATAAAGTTCATTCGTTAGCAATTAGAGGATACAAGACTCATCCAAATTTGACTTTAGCAATAAGCTTTGCTGCAATTTGAATAAATTTTCATCTTTTTTTTCTTCTATTAGCTCCATCCTATCCAACTTATACTTTCAGATTAATATTATACTTTAGAGTACCTACTTTCAAAAGTATAAAATTGAATTTAAATTTGCATTATAATTTTAAAATAATGAAAATAGAATTTAAGAATAAGGGAGAAATGCAGGGGCAACTGGAAATATAGGGGCTAGAATTGTAAACCAACTCGCTAACACAGAACATCAACAGGTTTTATTGAGTTGAAATATTGAAGCTGCCACACATCTGAAAAATGATACCGTACATCTGATTAATACGGACATAGCCAATAAAGAAGAGGTGATTGCAAATACAAAAGATGTTGATGCTCTATTTTGGATGGCGCCGCCGCTGATAAACGTCTCTAGCCTTAAAGATTTATATCAAGCCGTAACCTTAGCAGGTATTGCAACAACTGCAATATCCTTTAGTCAGTTTATCGAACGAAAATTTAAATAAAGATAACACAACAGTTCATTAATCCGTCAAGCAAACATTAATTGAATTGAGCTCTATATTGGTGTGGACTTTGACAGAAATACCTAAAGAGCAGTATAGAAAGCAATTAACCCGAAAATGATTCCTGGTGAATTTGCTATTGCTACAGGCCAGTCACGTTTTGGTTTCTTAAGTAAGCCATACATTACCCAAAGGCTACAGTTAACTGCAGCTACCAATGGTTGCAGCCAGTCACCTTTATCCCCTTTAAGGTTGCTGCTGATCTGAGGAATATAGGAGATATACATTGCCATAGCAGTAATTGTTGCGACCCAACCTAAAATTGTAAAGAATCTACTGTTTTCCATAATCATTAATTTTGGACATATGCTTTAGCATGACACGAAATTTGTGCCAGAATGTTGATTTTTAAAAGCCAATCCAAGTAGTCTATACTGTTGCATTCTAAAGTCAGATTAGGAAATAAAAAAGAATCTAAAAAAGTTAAAAGCGGTATTAAGTGTTCGGTTGGAGTCCTCTCTCCCGGCAGAAACAAAATAAAGAGGCTGTCTCAAAAGTCAAATAATTCGGCTTTTGTCATTCTGACGAAGGAAGAATCTCATTGATGGTCAGTTGTTTGAGATTCTTCATTACATTGCATTACATTCAGAATGACACTTTTGAGACAGCCTCTTTTTATTTTCTATAGATTTTATTCCCCACTATTTCGGATCAGGCGCAAAACTTGGAGACCAGGCTAAAAATTGAGTCAATCTGAGCAGAAAAAAAAGTTCTATCTATAAAATAAGAGGTTGATAGCAATGAAACCGAAACAGAATTTGCTATAAATATTTTATAGACTGGATTATAATATTTACATAATGATCAATTGGGGTACTGCAAACTTTGTAACAGATGATAGTGCTTTTGCAAGTCAATTTTTCTTAAATTTACTAATGGGAAAAACTTTTGTTGGACGGCACAGGAGAAACGTATGAAAATCCCTACAGAATTAGATTGTAAAACTGGATTATGCTATGTTTGGTGAGAGGTATTATAAATCCAGGATTTAGTATTTTAAAAATAATATGGATAAAATAAGATACACCCAAACGTTAACTGCTGATCTGGTAAAAAGAGATTTATAACTGGATTGTAACAATAATCTAAGAAATTATGCATACTGAATTTTTAATATTTCCTGTGATAGAAACTGCCCGATTAAGTCTGAGGAGATTATCGATTGCAGATGCTGAGGCTATTTACGAACTGCGATCAGATCCGGAAGTAGCACGATTAACAGGAAAAGAACCTTTCACGAATGTAGATGAAGCGGTAGCGTATATACAAAAAATTGAAAGGCTGTTTGAAGAGAATGGTTGTGTGTTTTGGGCAATTTCCTATAAAGATTCTTCTGCTCTGATTGGTGCGATATGCTTTTGGAATTATGATACGGATAATAAGTCTATTGAAGTCGGTTATGAACTGCTTCCTGAATTTCAAAAGAAAGGCATCATGGCAGAAAGTTTATCTGCAGTCATTAATTTTGGATTTGAAAATATGAGAGCAGACCTGATCACTGCTTTCCCTTCCTCCCAAAACCCGACATCTGTTAATATACTGGAAAAACTGAATTTTAAATTAATGCCAGATACCTTTCAACATAGCCATCAAAATGTAGAAGGATTGCAAACTTATGTGCTTGATAATTTTGCTCAGGAGAAACCTGAAAGTGTACAGTAGTCCTGTTTAAGGATTATTCTAATACAAAATTATCTCAACATGACAGTTTTAAAATCATTATCTATATTCCTTCTGGCAGGTATATGTGAAATAGGTGGCGGGTATCTCGTATGGCTTTGGCTAAGGGAAGATAGGCCTTTTTGGTACGGTATTTTAGGTGCTTTTATCCTTGCTTTTTACGGGATAGTAGCCACATGGCAAACTGCCAATTTCGCCCGAACCTATGCGACTTATGGAGGTATTTTTATCGTGCTTTCATTACTGTGGGCATGGAAGGTAGATGTCTTTAAACCTGACCGGTATGATATTATCGGGGCATTGGTTGCACTTATAGGTGTTGGTATTATCTTTTATGCACCACGTTCTATGGAGCAGTAGTTTCAGGCGTGTACTTATATTTTGCTGGCATCTGCTGTCGATATTTGTAAATCCTGTATATTTGGCTTCTAATTTCAGGGTCAGTCAGGCTTTTCTGTAAGCCTGATGCTGTTTTTCTAAATTTTATGGCTGGAAATTAAAAAATATCTCTTTCAAATAATATTGAAAGAGATATAAAACCAATTTTTAATAAAATATTGCAGAAGTGAAGACTCTTACAGAACAGTATTTATCATTTCCAATTATTGAGTCAAGTGTGTTTCACAACAACAGTTTCAGGATAAGGCTTGATCTGATGAAAATGTCCTTCTAAAAAAGTACTGTAAGAAAGGGATGCCTTCACATTCTGCAATAATGCTTTAGTTTTCCATTTTGTGTATTTAGAATCTTTTAATTTAATCTCTGTGCAGTCATGTAGAAGTAATAGTTATTGGCATCTCTTGTAGCATGCCAGGTACAGTTGTACCATTCACCGTTATCAAATGTTATCATTGCATTTACATATTCAGCCTGCGTTCCGAAACCACATGCGAAATCATCATTACCATCAATATTATAGCTGTAATATCCGGCTTGTATATTGGTTCCGGCTCCTTGTGTGTAAGCGTCATTGGTAGAAAGTGATGATACATTATATGAAACCGCATTGGATAAGGTGTTGAAAAACTTAGGGCTTACACTATTATCACTTCCCCTGCTTTGCAGAAAATCCATTCTCAATCCGTTGATCACTATAAATCTTGACTTATCCGTTGCGTTTGCTAAAGTATATGCCTGATTTCTATTACTTATAGTTGATGTATTGGTTATGAGTTTACCATTCATACCATTTATAGTACCTGCTGTAGACCTGTTGGTAAATTCAGAAGCGGGCACCACTATTCTCACAGATTTAACTTCTCCTACAGCAAATGATGAGCTATTATTTCCAATAATGGCATTACAGTTAAATCCTAAAAAGCTTAAAGGAATTGTAGCGGTACTTGGAGAACTAAAATTCGGGGTTCCGGTTACAGAGTAGGTGATCGTACCGTTTCCGTTGTTGAGGGTGCCGGGATTTAAGGTGAATGTTAAACCATTTTGGGTAAAAGATGAAGCTCCCTGATAGCTTCCCCCGTTTCCATTGGAATACGGAACTGTAAGTGTTCCACTGTAAGGAACCCCTGATGTAAATGTTTGAGGAAATGCTGACGCGCCACTACAAGTTAAACCTGAAATACTGGGATTTATAGTAGTTGTATTGTTGATGGAACGCCATTCTGTGCCATTCCAGAAAACAAAGCCTTTATAGGTTAAAGTTGATGCCCCTGTATTATAGACAAGTAATCCTACGGCGGGAGCAAGAATGGTTGTTTGGTCGGTAGCGCTGGTAAGTGATACTCTTGGAATCAGAATACCTTTGTCAGCAGACGTGATATCCAGAATAGAAGATGAATCGGGGAGAGATGTTCCGATTCCGACGGCACCATTGTCTTTGGCAACAAATTCGGTTCCGGCTGCTCTTGCTGTTGATCCGTCTGAAAGAGTCCCCAATTTTACCATTGTATTTGAAGAATCATTTATCCATGCATCATTTGTGGTGTCAGAGCCTGTAATGCTTCCTCCAAAGCCAGTCCAGACAATTCCGTTCCAATAATAAAAACCTTTTGTAAAGGCTCCGCTATCTGCGACCAGATAAACCAACTGTCCGCTTACAGCTCCGTTGGTAATTAAATCTGAAACTCTGGGTACTAAAACCCCGTCATTTGCTGTAACAGGACCAAGATGATTTTTTCCTCTGATATCTAATGTAGATTCGGGAGTTGGTGTATTAATTCCCACTTGTCCAAATGCAAAGGTGCCTAATGAAAGTACGGTAATTGTTGATAATACTTTTTTCATTTCTAAAATGTTTTTATTTAATTAAATCTTATGTGCTTGTGTTCAGTCGGCGAAATTATCATGATTGAGAAGAAGAGCAGCAGAAAATGCTCACGTTAAAACACTTTGAGTCCCCCTTATTGTCCCTCAATATCATAAAGTGCTGATATATAAGTGTTTTAGGTTATTTAATTTCGTTAAAGAATAACATTAGATTTATGCTGGATTCCAGATTTAGCTTTTTTCGCAGTCTGTATTTGATAGATTCTATGGCTTTGTAAGTAGAATTTGTTGCTATGGCAATCTCTTTTGTGGTAAGCCCCAGTTTTACTAAAGCGCAAACCTCAAGCTCCGTATCATTAATTTTAGGACAAATCTCCTTAATTCTATTCACGAAAACTGAGTGGGTTGCCAAAAATAAAGGCATGAAGGAATTGTCTTTTCTGTTGATTGATTCAAAAATGTCAGCTAAAGCTGTTACTGAATGATTTTCATTTTGTATTATTTTGACTGACTCTTCTGATAAAGATTTGGTTGTAAACCAGAAACCAACAACATAATAGAAAAGCAATCCCATTGCGAACAGTGCTGTAGCACGAAGATAGCCGATATATACATTACTGTCTCCAAGTGATCTCAGCGTATTGTTTTGTTCTCTGAAAAGAAACAATAGGAAAGTGATGCTGCAGATGATTAAAAAGCATATAATGATTCTTTGCAGATCTTTAAATAAAAAAAGAGCATATAAAAATAACAGGCAAAAAACTGCTACAAAAAATAAGTCCAAAAAAAAATAATGACACAAAAAAGAAAAATATATGATCAGAATAATCATATCCGCAAACTTGAATTTTTCTCTGTTTGATGTGTTAATATTGAATAGTGTGATTACATTAAATACTAAAACGAATAAGGTGGGATATATTAGCATTTTCTTACTGCTGAAAAAGAAATCTGCTACGGATATAAAAAAGAAGATGATAGAAAGTGTAATAACTGTTTTGAATAATAATTTTGATTCTTCACGGGTAATTTTTTCTTTCATGTGCTTTTGGTAATAGAAGTTCTTGCGAATTAATTTTATAGCAAACATATAGTTTAGGGAGCCTGAGTGAAAACTAAGCATCACTCAAAAACCCTCATGCTAACCCTTGTATTGCCTTGATTGCAACAATGAGTTAGCAGTCAGATATTTAATTGCTATGAAAAAAATTAAGATTATCAAATAAAAAAGTAGAGCATGTTAAGAGCGGGGAGGGGGCTTAGAGATTGGGTATAGAATTATCAGCTTCCCCAAGATTTAATAGTGCAGACTAACTTGCTTTTGAAATAATTTTATTCTGTACTATTGTGTCTGATTCTTTTTCAGTGTAAACTCTTTCTTCCATTTCGCGATGGTATTTCTGCTCATTTTGAAATGAATTGATAGCTGAGAATTATTCAGATTATATTTTTTTTGATACTCCAGAATTTTAAAAATAGATTGATAATCATAAGAGCGAAGGCGCTGATTATCTGAAGATATTTCATGGCGTCCAAAAATTCTTTGATTAAGCTGAATAATATCTAATACACTTAATTCTTCTTTTGACAATATAGATGTACATTCATTAATCTTTTCCGGGAATTTTCTAACAAGAATATCAAAATAAATTTTTTTATAATAAGGCTGGCTTATTTTCTGTTTTTCTCTATCCATTTGTATAAGGTTGTTTTTGGGATGTTATAGTCTTCAATAATCTGACTTTTTGTTTTCTCCCCGCTTTCAATAAGCTCGAGCATAAAGTTAATGACCTCTTTCGTGTAAATATTTTTACGGAAGTATGGCATCTGAGTTCTGTTTTTTTCTTTATTGGTTCTTGAAGGCGGAGAATAAAGTATGAGATTCTGAGTATAAATTCTGAAAAAATCATACTCCAGAACCCGGGACCATTTTAAAAGAATTTCACAATCAAGGCTTTTAGCATTATACATGTCTAAAATATCCTGTTCCGAACAATTGAAAAATTTACAAAGCCGAGGCATTTCTATTTTGCATTCCAGAGATCTCATTTGAATCATCAGACCAATGTTTATATCTTTAAAATTCATTTCATTTATGTTTTATTAAAGGTTGAAAAAGAATAGAGTCTTTGATGCCTGAGAGGTTTCATCATTTGTGTTAAACAGACTATAAAGTATTCTTTTAATTAAAAAAGATGATGCTATTATACTGTAAAAATATTTCTATTAAAATTTTGTTTTCCTAGTATATGTCAAAATCTGTATGCTTTTGTTTTTTTAACAAACATGCTATTTTTTTATATAACTATTGTTTTTATTTTAATATTGCTGTTTTTATCATCATTTATCTTTATATAATGAATTATGTTTAATAATGTGAAAATTAATTTATATTTTCAATCATTTGCAACTTGACCATTTATTATTAAATTTGTAACTTACCTGTGCAAAATTAATGGATAAAAACAATCAAAAAATTTGAATCTAAATAGAATTTTTAATTTCATTTAGGTTTACAAAATATTGTAATTCAGTATTTTGCATAAGTTATTTTGAAAATTAGGATGGTGGCTGATAAAGAATTTCTGAATAAATCCGTAGATACACTGAAAAGGAAGCTTATTTCCCAATATGTGTACCTGATGTCTGGTATATTACTGGCCTATTCTGTTGTATTTTATTTTATTATTGAAGATTCTTTTTTCGCAGCCTGTACGCTTACCTATTCTGTGCTGATGCTTTATACGTTTATGATTATTCGTAAAAACTATAATATAAAAATGCTTGTCCATCTTTATATTTCCTATGCACCTTTATTTGCCGGGTTTATCATGCTTGATTTCTGGAAGTTTTCTGCAGCAACAGCCATGTGGCTTCTGCCCGTGCCGCTTGGAGCTCATATTTTTCTTGGAAAAAAATATGTATATATCTATTCTCTGTATATTTTACTGATCATAGCTGCCGTAAGTGTTCTTACCAGGCTATTTACCTTTGATTATTTCAGTCTGGATGACGTCAATACAATTGTAGCCTCAGACACTTTTGTAGGGATTTCCAATATTGCCGTATTCAGTCTTCTGATCTATTACAATGAAAAAATTAGAAAAGCAGAGATAGAGGAAAACCTTCTTAATAAGATCAGGTTTTCCGAACCCAAGGATCAGGTTGAGCAGATTCAGTCTGTTGAGAAAGATAAAACCGCTTATACAGATGATGAGAATGTAGAAAAATATAGTGCGATATTTAATGAAGTGAGAAGTGTTGTAGAAGAAAAAGCCTATTATAAAGATGTAGGTTTTACGATTTCTCAATTATCCAATATTTTGAAATCCAATAATTTATATATATCCAAATCCATTACGCTCAATGGGTTCTCAAACTTCAACCATTACCTGAATACCTGCAGGATTGAGAATGTGAAAAAGCTGCTTCGGGAAAATGATATCAGCAAAGTAACCCTGATGTATATTTATACGGAATCAGGATTTTCTAATCAGTCTACTTTTAACAGGGTATTTAAGCAGATTGAGGGGATAACCCCTTCAGAATATATATTGACTTTAAACGACGGAAAAAATAAAGACGTAGCTTTCTAGTCACTACCTTTTGTTTTTCACGGATTTATTTTAAATCAAATCAAAAATTCAATTGCTTTAATCAAAAAAAGGTCGGCACATTTGTGCCGACCTGAATACTTATATTAGAATGCTTTTATTTCCAAAAGCTCCACTTTAATCCATCAAATACAGCTATTGTTTTACTCACTGTATCGTAACATATCGTTCCTGCGACTGGGCTTTTCATGCTTGCTACAGGATCATCGACCTTTGGTAAGACCAATGCTTTGCTGGCTGATTCAAGTACCAATACACCTTGTGCAGGAGAACTCGGAGCACCAATAATGACACCTCCTCCTGTTTCTGCAGACGTATTTGGCATTGTTCCAGTAAGGCTTCCCGCGTCTGATAGCGGAACCCATACATCATTCTCACGCATTTTTACTGTAATGTCTGTTTTGTCCAGCAAAATTGTTCCGTTGCTTGCCGCGGCTCCTGTTGGGAGAGCATCTACAATAGGCAGGATAATTCCGGTATTCGATAAAGGAAAATCCAGAATGGCATCCCCGTCTACAGAAGCTTTGCCCATGCCCACCTGTGCCGGAAGGGAAGAAAAGCCGGCAAGAATAACTGCTGATATTATTATTTTCTTCATTTTTTTTAATTTAAATATTATTATTCGTTACAGCTTCTTACTATACAATTCCAGCTTGTTCCATTGTAAAGCTTTATACAATTATCTGCAGTATCGTAGATAAGCATACCTTCCACAGGATTCACAATTGAAGAACTTTGTGTACGTGTAATGACAAAACCTTTTGTTTTTGATTCCAGAGCTACTGCGCCATTCGGAATATTTTCCGGCCATCCGTTTTGTTTAGTCTGAAGCGTAATACCGATTTTCGTAATGGTATCGGCAGGAGAGGTGTTCGGATCTTTTGTACAGTGAGTGCAGGCAAGCACTTTGAGTAAATTGGAAGATACAGAATTTGCCGCTCCACACTGAGACTGAGGATCTAATGTGACAGAAGCGATATTGTTGAAGTATTTACTTCCATTCTCATCTGTATACGCCATTGTAGCCGAAGCGTTGGTGTTAACTTTAAATTTAATCACTGCCGTCTGTCCGGGAGCTATGCTCATTCCCGAAATATAAACCTGATCTCCGTCAAACATAGCTGTTCCGTTAGCTGTAAAATTAGTCTGAACCAAAGAACCTGCGATATAAGTCTGAGCTGCATCCAGATTATCCGTAAACTCTACATTGGTAATAGGGTTGGCATCATTATTCGTGATATTAACCGTGTATTCCAATTCTGTGGAAGAGGTTCCGAAACATCTGTCAACAGATTTTGTTACTGTAGGTTTCGTAACCGCTGTCGATGCAGTATAGGTAATACTTGTATCCTGATAGCCTGGAGTTCCGCTGTCGTCGTCACTTCTGTACGGATTCGGATCATTGATTCCGCCATCTACTGTATAATTAAAATAGGTGGCGTACGTTCCTGCTGCTGAAGGTCTTACTTTTATATAAATATAAGAGTCTCCTGAAGGTACCGTCAGGTCATTTAACAAGAAATTTTGACCTGCATAAGTTGGCGTTTCAGTTCCAAGACCTACATAGCTGTCCGCTACATATTGTAATCCTCCGGGTAAGGTATTATTGATATCAATTGTTTTAGATGAACAGTTATTATTTTTAATATTTAATTTTAAAGTAGCATCTTCACAAGTCGGCAATTGATTTTCAATATATGAAGCAATGATGCTCACATTATCCGGAGTTGGCTCAATCGGATTATCACATACAAATGACATATTACCAATATAAAGGAAATCAACTTTACTGAATACCGGACTTCTGTCAATTGTCCATTCTATCACGATTCTTTCAACAGGCTTTTCAAAATCCACATTCACAGTCGCGAAATCTGTAATGTCTAAATAAGGCTGAGTTCCCGAAGCTGTACCTGTAGAAGCATCAATCGTATATCTTCTCAGAATATTGTTAAGAGAAGGTGTTGAGTTGTAAGCGTAATTCATTTTTGGAACCACCTGATCTGCTCCACAATAACCGATTACTTTTACAACGGTAGACTGTCCCGCCAGTTTGGTGATACCGGCGATCTGGAAGCTTGCTTTTGCAGCTTTGGTTCCGCTGATATCTTTTAAATTTACGGTATAAGATACTTTACCGGCAGCACCACTCAAATTGTCGTATCTTGACAACTGCGTCCATGTACCGAACATTCTTGGAAAGATCGTAGGAATCCATTCTACATCTGCAGGATAGGTAACACTTATATCTGCTGATAAAGCACCACTTGCAGGAGCTGTTCCGCTTAATGGAACATTATTTAAAGCATTGTTTGTGGCACCTGTTGTTCCTCCGTTTAACCAGGCCTGGGCATTCTGCAGAGTTTGTTTTCCTCCCAAACAGGTCTGACAGGCAATAGGGCCAACTTTACCCACTACAGTAAAATACTGCCCGTTTTTAAAATTATAATAAAATACTGCTTTACCTCCGGACATGCTTATTGCAGGGGAAACTCCCGTATTGGTTGTGAAACCGCTGTCATCCGAGAAGTATAAAGACACTTCACTATTAATATTATAAGAAGATAGATCAACTTCAATATAAGAAGCGCCAACAGTTCCTGTTTCCTGAACAAGCCATGTTTTGTTGATTCTCATAAGACCATCTGCCAAAGCAGGACAGTTCACAGAATTTACAGCAGTAGTACCTGTATGGATATTATTATCTCCAAACATCATGAATCCTTTGTCAGCCAGTGATGTTCTGCTTACATTAGCATTAGGTGATGTAAAATCGTTGATCGTTGATGCGGTAAGTATGCTGTTAGCATTGATACTGTGAGATACTTTCTGATCCAGATTACCATTAACATCTCTTGCAATACCGAAGATATTGTTGTTAAAGGCAGTATTGGTAGAAGCATTCCAGACAATGGTAGCGTCAGAGTTGAGATAATTCAATGGCTGTATCAGTGTAATACCATACTTTATGGCAAAATAGCTATTTACTTTATCTCTATCCTGTGTAGACAGACTTACATTATAGTAGGCGACTTCAGGAATTCTACCTGCAAAACCATAAATACTTCCGCCTATTTGCATATTATTATATACATCAGCTGTTATGGCATCCGAAAAAGTAACAAAGCTGCCATTATATCCTACCTGCTTGTTATTACCACTGACAATCGAGCTTACTTGTCCTCCAAGTAAAGCCATTTTATTTAAAGGCACAGTAGATGTTGTATTTTGTCTGTTTATTGTACCTCCGCTGTCAATATAATGAAGCGTTGGGAAATTCTCTCCTACGGCACTGATATTATCAATACCCAAACCATATCTGTGAGCAGCTCCGCTTCCCGCTATATTTCCAAACCTGAAAATATGATTGTAATTAAGGTTAATATCTCCTGATTTTGCACCTACTGCAAAAGTTGTATGCAATCTGCCTAATGCTGAAGGATTTATAACCCCTGTAAAGTGCGCGTAATCTGTTGAAGAGAATGTATAGAACGGATTAAAGTTACTATTCGTATCACCGTTGGATAATACGATTGCCCCTGTACCGTTTTTACTTATGGTAAACCCGTTTACTCTGTCTGACCAGTTGGTTAAAGTAGCAGTAACCCCTGCGTCATACCAATACCCCAATCCTGTCGCCACACCTGCAGGCGCATTGATTAATCCTGCAAAAGTAAAGAACTGGCCATCAGCCAATGTTACATCTGCATAATTATAAGTTACTCCATTAATGGTCTGTGTAGAGGTCATGTTTGTAACAGTATCTGTATTATCAAAAACTGCATCTGTACTTTGAATTAATTTCAGATTCGTAATACCCTGTGGCCACATCACTCTTACCGTACCTACTGAACCTGTATTCTGAACTTTCCATACAGAAGCGAAACGATAATTAGCCCCAGCTATTCCCGAAATAGGAACTGCAGGAGATTTAGCAAGACCGTTATCACCCCACATTACAGCTTGTTGATCAGAAGAGAAGCTATTAGCATTGAGCGCGTTTGTATTTGCTAATGCACCGGCTATTCCTATAGCAACTTGTGAACCGCTATTCACACTCATTGACTGCTTTTGATGCAAAGCAGAGGCATCGTCTCTCTCAATTCCGGCAATGTTATTATTAAATGCTGCATTGGTTGTTCCGTTCCAGATCACTGTTCCTGCTGAATTAAGATAATCCAAAGGGGTCGTCTGGTCAAGGGTCATACCGTATTTAACGGCCAGATAACTGTTAATTTTCTGAATATCAGTAGTATTATTAACATACGTGTTATAACCTATTATTTCAGGTAAATTCCCCTGGAAATATTCCCCTCCGCTGGCACCTCCAATGTAAATATTGGCTCCTATGTTTGATACCAATGCATTTCCATTTCTTATGTTTTGGAAACCTCCATTAAACATATTGAATATCTGCCCGCCGGCATTCTGATTATTAAATCCTGAGGATATAATGTAAGGCGTGTTGGCTGCAACGGTTTTAGAAGCATGATAGCCATTGTCCTGGAATGCGGTACCGTCGAGATCCATCCCAAATGAAGTTCCTCTCCATTCAAAAGTCGGATTATCACCGGTTCCTGTATGCATTTCCATAACTGTCCGGCTGCCCGCCACACTGGTTGAGTTTCCTAAATAAAATGCTGTCATCGGGCTTGTTGTTCCAAAGATAGCAGGGTTGGCATTAAGAAGGGCCATTTCCTGGTTTGAAGCAAAATTGATTCCCGGATTAAAGTTCATATAGTTACTCACAAAAACCGGCTGCTTGGCTGCAGTAGCCTGTGTCACAGATAATCCTGCTATAGATTGGTTACTCCAGTTTGTAACAGAAGTTCCCGATGTTGTTACTCCCAAATCTGATTTTAACCAAAACCTAAGACCTGAAACAATCCCTCCGGGAGCCTGTACGAAAGCTGCCAACGTAAAATACTGTCCGTCTGCCAATGAAACATCAGCGTAGTTATAAACAACCCCGTTGATGGTTTGCGTATTGGCCGACATATCAGTAACGGTATTCCCCGTCGTAAAGGTAGGATCTGAATTATTTTGAACAAGTTTTAAATTGTTAAATCCTTGTGGCCACATGATTCTTACCGTACCTACCGAACCTGTATTCTGAACTTTCCATACAGAAGCGAAACGATAATTAACCCCGGCAATACCACTGATTGCAGCTGAAGGTGATTTAGCTAACCCATTATCTCCAACGACAAGAAATTGCTGATCAGTCAACGTTCCGGAATTGGAAGCGTTCGTATTGGCCATACCGGTCAGTCCAATCAAAATCTGCTGTCCTGAATTAGAGCTCATCGATTGTTTTTGGTAAAGAGCAGAATTATCATCTCTTCCAATACCGGCAATATTATTATTGTATCCGGTATTGGTTGTAGCATTCCAGTAAGTGGATGTTGCTCCTGAAGAGGTGTAATTACCAGACTTTGTAATTCCGTATTTTAAGGAAAGATAACTTTCTATTTGCGGACGGCCTGTTGGCTGCGCTGCGTTATAAATTACAATTTCTGCAATATCAGCATTGGAAAATCCATTGGTACCCTGGGCTCCCACCCAGAAATTTTGTGCTCCGATAGCTGATGTAGTCCCTGTAAGTGAAGAAGGTATTAAAGCTCCATTGAGATACGCCGATGCAGCGGCAGAGTTTCCGTCTATTTCCTGTAAACGGATTTCGTTTGCTACAGGAGTACCTGTGCTAATGCTTCGGTTTGTTATTAACATTGATCCGTTTGCGCTGCTTCCTACGTTCCAGGTTCCTCCTGAACCATTTGAATGGCTGTAAAGAGGGTTTGTTGCAGTTCCCAGTTTTCTGTATATAATATACTGTGATGTTTCATAAGGAGCAGAAGCTGTTGTTGTTACAGTTTGAGGAACACTAGAGCTTGTGGCTAAACGGTCATCTGTACCGTCAAATCTTACTGACGGATTAAAATTAATCTGACTTGAAGTAGGCAAAGTAGTAACCCCACCCTGTTGAACCAAATTATATAAGGCAGAAGCACTGTTATTCCATGCGATTACGCTGCTTCCTGCAGTTATTACTCCGGCATCACCTTTATACCATAGCTGAGGTCCGGTGACTCCACCGGGGCTTTGAGCTTTTGTGAGCATGAGCATATTCAGCATTAGGAATATACTCATTAAAGTATTGTTTTTTTTCACCTTAATTTTCTTTTAAATTTTAAATATTTGGAATATGTTTCTTTAAAATAAAATTCAAAAAGGAGGAGGGCGGGTCATGTATTGTGACAAATGATAATCCTTAAAAAAAAGAAAATTATTATTGATTATTTCATGATTAATATTTGCTGAATATCCGTGTAGTAGTTTTAATCCTATATGTTCAATTAAAAACTTCAGGTTGTTTTTGATATTGGGAACTGATGCTGAAATTGCCAGTCTCTGTTGATAAGATGAAAAGAAATTATCCGGACAGGACCTTATAAATTCAATAGGTTCTGCTTTTTGGCTGGTTTCAGCTCTTTCTTTAGAGGATTTTGCAATGGACTGCTTTTTATCTTTTTGGGAGCTGGATTTGGATTTTTTATTGTTAAATGCAATCTGCTTTGTTTCATTTAAAGAATGTTTCTTTATTGAAATTTGCCCCTCAAAAGCCCTCAGTCTTGCCTGGTTTACCTTTCCTGAGTCTGTAACGAAGAATGTTGTATTTTCATCAATGGTAATCTTGGTGCCTTTTACAAAATAAAAAGACTGAGCATTGAGGGTCAATGTGAGTGAAAATAACAACAACAGCATTAAAGCGCTCTTGTATGAGGGCAGAGTAGGCTTTAGCTGTTGTTGTAAGGTTTTCATTATGTGTGCTTTATTACAGTGTAAGACAGGGTTTACTTGTCTCAATACTTTCTGATTCGGTATATTTTTGAATCAGAATGAAAATGAGGGAATTAGGTTTTTCCTATTAATAGTTCAGATGCTTAAAACCTGCGGAATTTTAGGCAGCTAAATGCTATTGATGTCTGATTGGTGATAAAGAAAGTCGTGTTTTAAACTTAATGGCTTAATTGATAAATTTTTAATACTTATATTGGGTTTTTGAAATTAATATCATAAATAAATATGTGATTTATGCTGAATCTTAATTGAAAAATTGAATTATGATCTTATTGTTGGAAAATATTTAGTTATTATCTTTACGTACAAAGATAGTTGCTTGTAGTAATCATAATCTATAATCACAAATCAATTTTTTAATTTAGCTTAAAGATTTTAAATGGCTGTATATTAAGTGTTTATTTAAGTTAGATTTTATATTTAGTATGGTTTTACATAATGATAATATATCTGGAAATACCGGGGATGAATTAAAGAGACGCTGTATATCTTTAATTGTATATGTATTGTGTGGCGCTTCATGCCTGTATTCAATTATTATTTATTTTACATTAAATGATAAGAATTTTGCCTGGGTGATGTTTGTCTATTTCCTGATTCTGCTGTATACATTCCTCCTTATAAGAAAAACCTATAACATTAAGGTAATAGTCCATCTCTATTTGATTTTTGATCCGCTCTTTGCCGCTTTCGTAATGCTCTATTTTTGGAGATATTCAGCAGGAACAGCATTGTGGGTACTGCCGGTTCCGATAGGTGCCTATGTATTTCTCGAAAAGAAATATGTGTATATATATATGTTATATATTATTTTAATTATAGCTCTTGTAACTTTTATAAGCAAATTTTTGACAATAAAAGCTCCTTTACGTCTTAATAATACTGATGTTTCAGATGCATTAGTGGGATGTGCGAATATCATCATAGTTGCCCTGCTGTTATATTATAATGATAAAGTAAAATCAGTGAAAATTGCTGTCAATTCTGAACAAGACAGAATTTCTGATAGCGTTGCCGAATGTAAGCCGGAAGCCGGTAAAAATAAAATTTTAAAAGAAGATATTTCCGGTTACGACAGAGAGACTGATAAGTATGCTGAAATTTTTCAAAATGTACAAAATATAGTTGAAGAACAACTGTATTTTAAGAATGCGGATTTTACCATTTCACAGCTGTCTCATTTGATAAAAATCAATAATTTATATATTGCAAAATCTATTAAGCTGAATGGATATTCCAGTTTTAGCCATTATATCAATTTTTGCAGAATACAGTACGTTAAGAAATTGATCGATGAGAATGATCTTGGCAAAATTACTCTTATGCATATTTATACATCATCGGGTTTTAGCAGCCAATCAACTTTTAACAGAGTTTTTAAACAGGTTGAAGGCATAACTCCAACGGAATATATATATAATATGCAAAAAAATGCAGACTAGATTTTCTCAAGTCTGTTTTATAGGGTCTCGTAAAGGAAAATAAGGGGATTATTATTGTTGTAACAGATACTAACTACAATAACCAGAACGCTTATGTATTGGGGAACAAAAGCAGCTGAATATAAAGAACGAAAACGTATTGCAAAAAAGCCTTAGGATCCAGGATTCTAAGGCTTTGCTATTTTTAATACGGTGTATGAAGATACAGTATCAGGTTGTCAACTTAATATATCACACGGTGCTACACAGATCACCCAGGGACATCTTTTTTTTCCTGGAGGTGGGCAGCATGCTTCGGAGCAAGTAAGGGCTCCGCCATTAATATTCTTCAACTGATCTCTTGAAATTTTCTTATAATTTTTCATAATCAAGTAATTTTAAGATTGCAATTTAAGGTTGATTTCCTCCGCCACATCCGTCGTATGGCATACATTGCCATTTTCCGTTGATCAGGCACAGCTGACCACCTGTACAGTTAATACCACCGTTAATGGCTTTCATTTCCTGTCGTTCGATTTTTTTTAAATTTTTCATAATATTTAGGTTTAGTTCTATTCGAAATTAATCAATTCTTATGAATTGAAGTAAATTATACTGAAAAATAATCACTTATGATGAGTTTGGTCTGAATGATGCTTGAAAATATTCGTTGCTTTAAAACACGGCTTACTTTTGTTAACGAAGGGTAATCCACAGGAGAAATGGGAACACCGGATCGCCAGATCTTCAAAAAAATGAACCCCAGAATCAATCTGATTTTCAGACTGGTCGGAGAATTAGAGTGGTAATATAAAATTTTTTGATACTTTTTCATTGCAGAAACGACAAAGTAAAGACCATTATTTTAAATCCCTTAGTTACTTATAGGGTATGATTTGTTTATTGGATGTTTTTTACATTATTCTCTGTTCAGCAGAGTAAATTTTAATACCTTTAGGCATCAGATTATTAAATTAAATTACTCTTATGAAGATGAGACCATTAACCCTTATCCTGACCGTACTTTTTCAGTTGATAAGTTTAACTGCATTTTCACAGAAAACTGCAGATCTAAATAGCCTGCTGAATAAGAATTCGGAATTCGTTTTCCCACAGACGCCTGATAAAATTTCGAAGGTTTTGCATGCAGAAACGGTTTTCTATGAAGATGCCAATGAGGAAAAATATGCGAAATGGCTTACCGCATCAGGGCTGGAACTTTATTGCAGTCTCGGAAAGAATAATATGATCAACGAAATGTTCTTTGATATTCCGGAGGATAAATTTTTAATTGTTGAAGGCTTGCCTTTTGGTCTTGTGATGAACAAAACCACATTACAGGAGGCTAAGATCAAATATGGTAAATATGGCGCTAAAGTTCAAAAGCTTGGTGCAGACAGTGAATTTTCAGAAGGTTCAAGAATGACTTTTAAAAAAGGAACCCACTATGCAACATTACTTTTTGACAGTAAGGATCTTTTAAAGTTTTTAGGAATGACGAAAGAACTTATTGATCCTGCGGCAAATTAATATTTTTTTCAGTCATGAACGTACTGATAAAAGATTCGTTCATTGGTTAAAACAACAAAGCGGCTGTTTCAAAATGAAACAGCCGCTTTGTTGTTTTGTATCTTAATTTTAGTTACGTAAAAACTGACCAATCCCTGCAGAATCGAAAGTGAAAACAGACTGGTTTTCAGATTTATCGATTTTGCTGCTAATGGTGAGTGCCCAAAGCACTAATTCTTTGCAGAAATTTTGATCTTCTGTACTGAGTTCTGATGCATTCTCTTCAACAACCGTGATCAGAGGAGTTATTTTGTTGAGTTTAGCATAAAATTCTTCATCGGCATCATTATAATTGAGTTCAAGGTGATTCTTATTGAACCATCTGATCAGATCGGTGTAAGGCGTTTTGATATCTTCTTTTTCCAGCTTAGGGATGCGTGGGAACAGGCTTTCAAACTGTCTCATTACTGCTTTGTCAATCAGCATTTTGGCAACATAATCGGCGCCTTCCTGTTCGCCTTCATACACAAGTTCGATTTTTCCTGTGATCGATGGAATAATAGACATAAAATCAAGCAGGCGGATAGTCGTTTTTTCTTCGCCTGATTCGATCAGACGTAATTTTGCGGCTGCCACCAAATTCTCCATAGCGCTGATGGTCAGACGGGCACTGACGCCGCTTTTTACATCTACATATTCACTGTCACGGGCTGCAAATGCAACTTCTTCTAAAAGATCCTTAGCCAGATCAGGAATTTGAATCTTCGACTGATCCTCAGCTGAAATCATTGCTTCCTGTGCTGTGATCTGGCGGGCAAGAGTAATTGTTTTAGGGTAATGGGTGAAAATCTGTGATCCGATCCTGTCTTTCAAAGGTGTTACAATACTTCCCCGGTTGGTATAATCCTCCGGATTGGCAGTAAAGACGAACTGAATATCCAGTGGCATTCTCAGTTGGAATCCGCGGATCTGAATATCCCCTTCCTGTAAAATGTTAAATAAAGAAACCTGGATTCTTGCCTGTAGATCCGGAAGCTCATTAAGCACAAATATAGAACGGTTGGCCCGTGGGATCATTCCATAATGCAGGACCCGTTCGTCGGAATAAGGCAGCTTTAAAGTGGCAGCTTTGATGGGATCTATATCACCAATCAGATCGGCAACGTTCACATCCGGAGTCGCCAGCTTTTCAAAGAACCGGTCAGAACGGTGTACCCATGAAATCGGAGTATCATCACCCAATTCTGCGATAAGATCTTTGGCAAATTTAGAGATAGGATGAAACGGACTGTCATTGATCTCAGATCCTTTAACGATAGGCATATATTCATCCAGCAGGCTTACCATGCTCCTTGCAATTCTGGTTTTTGCCTGTCCGCGTAAACCTAAGAGGTTGATGTGATGCCCGGCAAGAATCGCTTTTTTCAATTGGGGAATCACCGTGTCCTCATAGCCCCATAGTCCTTCGAATACGGCTTCTTTAGCTTTAATCTTAGAAATTAAATTGGCCTGAAGCTCCTCACTGATCGTTTTATGAGTATAACCGGAATCTTTTAATTCTTTGAATGTAATAATATCGTTTTTCATTTTCTTTAAAGTAATAATTATCTGATGAGCAATTTAAAATTTTAAATGCTTTTTTGATTATAAGTCTAATATCTGATGTCTCACCTCCGGAGTCTTATATCCTTCTTATCCTGTTTTTTTCATAATCTTCAAATATCATTTGTCCTAAGCCTGACAGTCCTGTTAAGAAGGCTTTGCCCTTATTCTGAGCGGTAAATGCTTCCACAAACTGACGGAGATAGGGATCCTGGGCGATCATAAAGGTTGTGATCGGAATTTTCAGTTTTCTGGCCTGTGCCGCTCTGTTGAGGCATTGATTAACGATTATTTCATCCAGACCGTAGCTGTTCATATAGAACTCTCCTGTAGGAAGCTGGATACAGCTTGGCTTTCCATCCGTGATCATAAAGATCTGCTTATTGGTATTTCTTTTTCTGCGCAGAATATCCATGGCGAGCTCCAATCCTGCAACAGTATTGGTATGATAAGGACCAACTTTCAAATAGGGAAGGTCTTTGATTTTAATAGGCCATGCCTCATTTCCAAATACAATGATATCAATGGAATCCTTAGGATATTTTCTCTTGATTAGCTCCACCAATGCCATTGCCACTTTTTTGGCAGGAGTGATGCGGTCTTCACCATACAGGATCATGGAGTGGCTGATATCGATCATCAGGACGGTGCTCATTTGCGCTTTATGCCTGGTTTCCTCTACAATAAGATCTTCTTCTGTCAAACGTAAATCAGAAATTCCGTTATTGATCTGTGCGTTTTTTAAACTTTCAGTCATATTTACTGCAGAAAGGTCATCACCATACTGAAAAGAACGGTTTTCGCCATCCCGTTCATCTCCGATTCCTGTTTTTGTGGTACGATGATTTCCCGTGCCGCTTTTTTTCAGTTTTCCAAAGATCTGGTCCAGGGCATACTCTCTGAGAGCGGCTTCCAGTTTGGGAGTCAGGATATTTTTACCCTGGCCTTTCCCTGAATTTCCTTCTTCAGGATCTTCTCTCCTGATGTATCCCCGTTTTCTTAAATCCTCTTCAAAATCCTGAAGAGAATATTCATCGTTAAAGATGTCATATTCCTTGTCAAGCATATCGAGCCATTCGAAAGCTTCCTCAATATCACCGGAAGTGTGGGTAAGCAAATCTTTGAACACATCAAAGACCCGGTCAAAATTTGATAGTTCTTCCGGTATATGCTTGCTGAATGTAAAACCTCTCTGATAATTAATATCTTTATTTGCCATAGGATGATAAAGCTGTTTTACTGTTATCTGCTTTTGAATATCTGCTGATAATTAAGAAATGAAATTACTTGGCAGTATTCTTTATTGCTTTACTTTTTAATGAGACAAGTTAGTAAAATATCAAATCATAGCTTCCTCTGCGAAATAGATAATACTAATGACAATGATACGAAATCGGAATATTATAGAAATGTTCTGGGCTATGAATATACAGTATAAGTGTCCCATTTTTGGAAATAACTGTTAGCTTATAATATATAAAAAAGAGGCTGTCTCAAAAGTCAAATAATTCGGCTTTTGTCATTCTGACGAAGGAAGAATCTCATTGATGATCAGTTGTTTGAGATTCTTCATTACAATGCATTTCATTCAGAATGACACTTTTGAGACAGCCTCTTTGGTTTATATGGCGTTTAATGTTTATTTATGATTACCATCCCAGATAATAATCCGGGCTCAGCCATTCGGGACGGCTCAGTCCGAAATGTTCCTGCAGCATTTTTTCTGCTTCACAGAAAGCGCCTTCCACCCAGCCTTGCTGATCAGAATAGGCTTCACCGATAATATGAATAGATTCATCAGCAACCGGCTTTCTCATATAAGGCATTACATCCTTTACGGAGAAACCGGCCTTCCACGCATGGTATCCTGCACCATAAGGATCATCCGTCCAGTCTTTAAAATAGGTTACATAAGGCTCTGGTATTTTTACCGCTTTACCATGAAGCTCTCTAAGCTGATTCATTAATTCGCTGACCATGAATTGGGTCGCCTGAACATCATCCAACTTATGAAGCTCTTGCAGAGATGCTGACTTAATGCCCCTTACTTTGAAAAGAACTTTATCATCAGATAATGCTTTCCAGAAGGTTTCTGTTTCCATGTCCCCGTAACTTCCCAACAGCATTGAATGGTCATTGTCAGGGTCTGTCCCGAAATAATAACATTGTCTCATGGGCAGATCTGTAATGGAATGTCCGGAATGAATTCCCAGTTCTTTCCACCAGGGATATTCAAAGCCCATTAATATTTTAAAGGCCGGTTCCATGATGATGGACCGGATGTTGTCATTCAGCTCCGTATTTTCATTGATATTGAAAAAGAAGTTGTCCTGATCCAAAAGCTCCAGAGATTTTCTCGGCATAGCAAGAACCAAAGTATTGGCATAGACCTTCCATGGAGTATTGGTCCTGATATTAAGGAATGTAAGCTGATATTTGTGGGTGTGGGCCAGAGGATGCTCTTTGGTGAACGTGATCAGTTTATTTTCAGACCAGATGCAGGCTCCTTCGTTCTCCATATAGGCATTGGCTACTGCGTAGGCAATGCTGTCGTAGCCTTCCTTAATGGTCTTGTACTGAGTATCTGCCGAAAAATCTCCTACCATGTAAGGAAAGGCTTCCGCGGAGTTCCAGTTGATGGTATTGGAATAATATCCGCCAGCATTGGCCAGAAATTCATAACCTTCCTGTGATACCTGGTCTTTGATCAGGTTCCAGAAGCCAATATCATTTACTTTGCGGTTGTGATAAGGGGAACCGGGAAAATTGTACATCAATCTTGGCTTGATATCATCCCAGTCACGGCTGTCCAGTTTAAAAGTAAAATCATAGACCTGAGGTCCTGCAATGATCTTATCTCCATAGGTTTTGGCTACCCACGGGTCTGCCATCAGAACATTGTAAATGATCTTGTTGAACAGCTGATCTGAGCTGAAACCTTCATCATCATTATTCAGATAATACCGGGTTTTCAGCTTTTCATTTTTTTTCTGGGCAACGTCCCATGCATCTTGCTTAAAGTGTTCTTTTCTGAGGTACATCAGCAGCTCTTCAGGTTTTCCCATGGGGAAATCTACAGGGGTCATTCTATCTTTCAGAACAGGGATAAGTTTCCCGGGATCTGTTGGAGAAGGGTACCCTTCAATCAATGTGGTAACAATTTTCTGAGAAGTCAGGTAGCGCATACCTCCCAGTTCGCCCCAGAAGTTCATTCCGGGCATAATGACGGATTCCAGTCTTCCACCGAGCTTTGGGCTCATGTCAAAGATCTGTACCTCGTGGGCTTTATACTTTTTATCGGTTAGCAGGCGGTAAGCGGTGTACAGTCCGGAAGTTCCGGCACCGATAATAGCGACTTCTACTTTCAGATCGGGGTGCATTCCCGGATTCAGGGGAGTGTTTTTATTCATGGTTTCAAAGTTTTTATAGGGCTAGGAAATATTTGTGTCCAAGCTGGAAAGGGGAGATGTCAAAATCAGTACGCCCGTCTAAGGCAAGGTCAGACATGATCTTCCCCAGAAAAGGAGTGAATTTGGCGGCCCATCCCGTGGCATATACTACAATGTTTTTATGGTTGGGAACATAGCTGGGAGCAAAATCAATCAACAGCTCTTTATTGGGGATTCTGCTCAGTGAGATCAGGCATGTAGAGGTATATTCAGGTTCTGTATTCAAACCTGTCATGTGCTCTTTGATCCAGCCAGAGGTATAGCTCAGCTCCTGTGGATTGGGAATGAATGTCCTGTCGTTCGGTTCTTCCAATGGCTCGATTACAAAGTCCGGGGCAACGCGGATGTATTCGGGATGATCCCAGTCTACCGAAGGAAAGCCGTAAAACTGATTGCCATTTTGCTCTATCGGATTCTGAAACACAAACCAGGTTGGATACTGTATGTTTGTATCAGTCTTTTTAAAGTAAGCCGAAGCCATGTTCCAGTAGGTGGCTTCTATTTTAAAATCCAGCAGGTTGATGACACTGTTGATATAAGGTCCGGGAATGATCGCCAGTTTTTCAGCGGTATAAATCCCTTTAGGTGTAATGACCTCAAAGAGTTTGCCTTTGGAAATGATCTGGAGTACAGGTGAGTTGTCTTCCAGCTGAACGGTTTCTTCATTTTTACAAAGGTTTAAGAGTGTTTCAATGGTTGCTTTAAAGTTGATGCTGGCTCCGTCAGGCTGAAATAATCCGGTGTAGTTGTCCGGAAGGTTTCTGAAATGATATTGATCTTCGATCTCTTTTGCTGTGAGGGTGGAATAGGGAACGCCTAAAGCTTTTAGCGCTTTTTCAGCTTCTGCAATATTTCCTTCAGTGGAGTGTACTTCAGGATCTCCGAACCAGAGAGTTCCCACTTTATCCAGCAGCGGGACATCGGTTTCTTTTTGCAGCTCATCCCAATAAGGCTGTGCATCCAGGGCCATCTGTACCATATACTGGTCGGGATACGGGATACGGAACTGGCGTGATACTCCTGCGGAACTTCCTAACTGGTTCACGAAAGTAAACTGTTCCAGCACTAATGTCCTGGCTTTTCTTTTACCCAGATGGTAGGCTGTAGCTAAGCCTATTGCACCTCCGCCAATGACGATTACGTCGTAGTTTTCTGTGATCATGTGTTATTAGTTTTTAGTTTTATAGTGTAAGCAGATAATACAGAAAAGTAAGGTCATGATCTATTTGAATGTACACCATTACTGATCTGCCATCTGGTCTAATGCCAGGCCGGTACATTTAAATACTGTTGCTGTTGTATAACAGGATTACATTCAATAAGCATTTCAAAGTAACAAAGAAGGTGGCAGTTATTTTATAGTGTAAATGACCAATTATCATTTTGAGTATAAATACTTAATATTGATGAAGTATGCTCAATACTGCCATATTTGCCCTCATCCTGTTCATTATTCATCATTTATTCCCAGCCCCGATAGCAACGGTTACCCCACAGCATAGGATGGAGAAGTTGAGGGGCTGAGCGCTGGAGAACACTGGAGCGAGGAGTATGAGTGGATAGCGGGATAAAGCTCCTGATAAAGAAAATTAATAAAGTATCAAATATTTTGTTGAATCCTGATTTTTGCATCCAATTCTGAAAATATCCTCAGACTGAATGAAACTTTTGATTGGTAAAAGCATTTTGATAAAAATTAACACTGAATATCCTTTATTTTATCCGATATTTACTATTATAAAGAAGTGAAAATTACTTTAACTTTGTAAATTAGTATATATATGCTTATTATTAAATTTTTGATAATAGTATTATATCATTGAAAACTAATACAGTGTGAACTTAAGTTATCAGGATAATTAATTTAGCTGACAAATAGATATGAAAAATAAATTCTTAAATTTCAAATTGAGGAAAGTAGTTCATTATTCACTGATCATATGTATTTTATTGATACAGGTTATTATCGCCATCTTTTTTTATAACGAATTTGTCAATGGTAAAAAACTGCAGTTTATCAAGAATCAACTGGATGACAGCAGGGCATTGGGAGGATTAACCGATAACTCAAGAAAGGATTTTATGGTTGCGCAGGATCATTTCCAGAGATATATGGCCAGCCAGGATGATAAGGACCTGCAGCTGTATTTTCAGTCACTGAAAAAGCTTAAGCTGAATTTTGATAAAATCAGCGAATATGAAAGTACAAGCCCGAGACTGAAAAAGAGCCTGGCACAGCATAAAAAAGATACGATGAGGGTCACGAAGCTGAAAACATTAATAGATTCGGTATTTCAGACATCTCTGAACCCTCCAGCAAAAATAGAAGATAAGCAGTATGAGCCGGAGAAGTATAAAAATGACTTTGAGGACTTCAATATACAGACCCACACCTATGCTGATACGATCAAGAAGAAAGGCTTTTTCGGACGACTAAAAGATGCTGTGACAGGTAAAGTGGATGTCCAGAAGGAAAGTACCGTTATCACTTTAACCAATAATAAAACCATAGATATCTCGCAGGTAAAGTCAAAGATGGATAATACCATCAAGTCTATGGATAAGCATTATGCTGCCGAAGTAAAAAAGGTTCAGCAATACGCGGCCCAGAATCAGAAGGATAATTTACGCTTCTACAGTACCTTCGGTAAGCTGCTGGTTTACAGTAACGGACTGATAGATGTGTATGAAAGTGCCATCAAGGACTTTAGAGCAGAGCTGGAAAAAGAATACAACAAGCAAAGTTCTGATAATAACAGGATCAGGACTTATCTTGTCCTTGGATTGATGGTCCTGATGTTCATTGTATCCATTCTGATCATGTACTTTACAAGGGTTGCATTTATATATGAACAAAAGCTTAATGCGGCTAATGGTGAAATTAAAAAGAACCTTAATTTCAAGAACAGAATATTGGGAATGCTGAGCCATGATCTAAGATCCCCGCTGAAGATCATTAATATTTTTATTGATAAGATCCACAGATCTACCAGTGATGAAACGATCAAAGACTATCTGAAATCGATAAAGTTTACCAACAGTACTTTGCTGCTTCAGTCTAACCAGATCCTTGAATACACAAAGAACCAGGACGCTGAAAAGAAGCTGATACAATCTGTTTTTAATCTTAAAGAAGAGATCAATTCTATTGTAAAGGTGATCAAGCCTTACCTGGAAACCAGAAATAATAAATTTGTGGTAACGGACAGGATACCGGCGGATGTGGTGGTATACTCAGATAATATCAGGATCAATCAGATCTTCATGAATATTATCGGGAATGCCAACAAGTTTACAGAGAACGGGCAGATCGACCTTACGATGTTCACAGAACCTGTAGATAAAAATACGATATCACTGATCACAACAGTAGGAGATACCGGAATCGGAATATCGGAATCTGACCTTGGCAGAATTTTTGACCCTTACTATCAGGGAATGGTATCTGATGAGGTGGATAACCTGGGAGCAGGCCTGGGGCTTAATCTGGTAAAAGAGATCGTAGAGCTTTTCGACGGTGAGATATCAGTAGCAAGTAAACTGCATAAAGGAACAAAAGTAACATTCAGGATCAATTTAAATATTAATAACAATGGAGCTACCAATTGAAAATAAAGAGATTATATTTCTTTTAGCGGATGATCACAGTATTGTACGGCAGGGAATGGAGATCGTCATTAGTGATATTGTTCCGAATGCTAAAATTTATCAGACCTCATCTTTGCAGCAGGTAATGGAGCTTGTAGAAACTAAAGGGATAGAAATGGCTATCATTGATGCCCATTTTCCGGATGGAAACAGTTTGCACATCCTACCACAGCTGAAGGCTGTGAACCCGGATATTAAGATTTTAATTTTTACAGGCCTTGAGGAGGATCTTCATGCTCTTAAATTTATTAAAGCCGGTGCCAATGGATACCTGAGCAAATTGAGTGAAGAGGATGAAATAAGAGATGCTCTGATTGCCTTTATAGAAAAAGGAGAGTATTTTTCTGAGCTTGCCCGCAATTTACTTGTACAGTTTGTTTTCAATCCGGGGCTGATCAGCCCTTTGAGCAAGTTAACCAAAAGAGAAATGGAAATTGCTGAAATGTATGCTGATGGATATGGAAACCTGGAAATTGCGAATAGTTTAAACATAAAGCAAAATACAGTAAGTACTATCAAAAAAAATATCTTTGAGAAATTAAAAATAGAAAATCTGGTGGAACTGATTGATCTTGTCAAAACGCACCATAAAATATAGGCCTATTAAGGGTTATTCCTCACTTCATATATTTTATCGATAAATATCTATGCTTCAATCGAGATGTATCGATGGGTTTTGTAGATGATTTTATTCTGCGATGTTGTTACTTTGTAGTATAAAATTTACCAAATGAAAAAAAGGTATTAAGTAAATAAAAAATACTTTTTTGGAACGTAAGTTTTATAAAAACACACACAATGATAATAACTATATAAATAATAAACTATAGTTATACAAAACACAAATGATGAGAGAAGATTATACAAGTGATGAATTAAAATATAGAAGTGTATGAATGACCTTTAGCAAGAACTTCTTGAAAAAAAACAAATGATAAAAAAAAACACAAATTCATATAAGGGAGGTTCAGACGGGTTATGAGTACAAAAAAAGGAGGCAGAAATGCCTCTTTTTTTATGGCTATACGTTTCATTTAAAATGAATCATTTTTCCTTACGTAAGATGCTATGCTTTCCTTAAAGTAGAGTATCTTAAAATGAAAATAGTCTTTGAGGAGAGGACCGGATCATGAAGTCATCTCGACTTTTCATTTTGAAATTTTCTAAGAATTATTACTATAAAAGCTAAATAATTGAACCCTATCCAGCTTGTTACTGTGGTATCAAATCGATTAAGTAGTGATCTGAAGCTATCCAGCCAGGCATTTGTTCTTTTTATGGTATATCGCTCTTTATATAACAACTAATCGAACTGATGATCATTATCAGTACCTGAGTTCCTCTTATTGTGAGCAATATTGGATATTATAGTTGAGTATGCTGTCATATTGAATAGACATATCATATGGTTTGGATGTTGATCCAGAGATAGCTATTCTTTCGTATAATATTTCTATACAGAGGATATTATAGGCGGTTGTTGTTTCCAGATAAGATTTCAGATTCATGGTGTATTGCGAATATTTATTTTATTTTCAAATATAATCAGTAAAAAGCTATCTCAAAAGCCGGTAATTTGACGTATATCATTCTGAGTTTGCAATATTCTTCATTTCATCAGAATGAGACCTTTGAGATAGCCTTTTTCTTACCTAAGGAGTTGTAGGCTGCTGGATCACGAAACTCTGTTTGCTTTCCGTATGGGCGGAGAAATATCCCAAAGCACCATTGCTGATATTGCTTGGAGGATTGGCCGGAGTTACACCGCTGCCACCTCCGGAAATATCAAGAAGCGCGCTGTAATAAGTAAATATATTGTTGTCAATGCTCTGCATCTCAACATGGATGGTGTCACCTGCTACAACTTCGTGGTCTGCCCCGTCATTATCATCATTGGGAAGCATTAAAGGACGTTGGTTGGGTAATCCGTTGTTGAGGTTGTCTGAGAACGCGTTAATATATTTTTTTGTTAAATTATTAATGGTAAAAGTAAACAGATAGCGGTTTCCCAATACAGCAGGATCGGTAAAGATCGGCAAAAGGGTATAGCTTATTCTGTCCCCGAATTTGAAAGAGTCCTGCTGCAGGCCTTCAAAATCAACAGCTTCCGGCATAGTGCTCTGAGCGGTGTACTGCTGTCCTTCCGCGACTACTTTCAGGGTATACGTTCTTCCTGATGCTCCCACAAATGTTGAGGTCTGGTATTGGCCATTTCCTATGTACTGTAAAGTTTCACTCTGTCCGGTATTGTCACTCAGTACTACTTCCGCACCTGTAACTGCAGGATACTGATTCGGCTGTGTAACGGCTACAGACTTTGTAATTCTTACGGTATAAGGCCCCGGTTGATCGGTTACATTGCCCTCAATGACGATTTTTCCACTCTGGTCATCCAGGTCCAGGTCAATTTCTTTCTGGCAAGAAGTTAATAAAAACAGGGATAATATGATAAAAAATGGATTTTTCATGATTTAAAATTTGAAATTGTAAGTGATGTTAGGAACCCAACGGAATAAAGAAGTCTGCATGGCACGGGTCGTTCCCGGATTATTAGGATTATCCTCGAATGTAATGATGTAGGCATTTTCACGGCCATACAGGTTATAAATTCCAAAGGTCCATGAGCCGCGGAATCGTTTATTAGACTCCGGCTCATAAGTAGCGCTAAGGTCCATTCTGTGGTAAGCCGGCATCCTGTCAGCATTTCTGTTGCTGTACTGGAAAACAGTTTGTCCGTTCAGCTCATATTTTCCGGTAGGGAACGTCACTGCATTTCCTGTGCTGTAAACAAACAATCCCGAGAAAGACCATTTTGGATTCAGCTGGTAGGTGGCTACAATAGACAGATCATGGGTTTTGTCCATTCTGGCATTGTACCATTCATTATCATTGATTCCGTTGATCTTTCGCTCGGTTTTGGATAACGTATAAGAGATCCATCCGGTAAGCTTTCCGCTTTTCTTTTTAGCGATGAGCTCAAGTCCGTAGGCTCTTCCTTTTCCAAATAAAAGTTCACTTTCCACATCCGCTGCCGTATCAAAAGTAATCTGCGCTCCATTTTTAAAATCGATCTGATTTTGCATGGACTTATAATAGATCTCAGCATTCAGCTCATAATTGTTATTGTTGAAGTTTCTGCTGTATCCTAAACTGATCTGGTCTGCAATCTCAGGCTTTACTGTATAGCTGCTTCCGATCCATTGATCCGTAGGATTCCCGCTGTTGGAGTTGCTTAAAAGATGCAGGTTCTGGGTATTCCGGGAATAAGCTCCTTTCACACTGCTTACTTCATTGATACGGTAGTTGGCTGAAACTCTGGGCTCAAGGTTGATATAGGTCTTTCCGAATTTACCTTTCTCCAGGTATCTGCTGTCAGTGAGCGCTCCATTTTCATAGGTATTAAACGTATCACCTCCTAACACACTGAACATGGAAAGCCTTGCCCCATAGTTGATTGTCAGCTTTTCCGTTGCTTTAAAATCATCATTGATGTACAATGCGTTTTCCCACGATTTTCTGGGATTTCTCGGGAAGCTGCTTACGCTGGTCCCTGAAGCGCTGCTTGGGGTAATCGTATGATAGATAGACTGAAGACCGAAACGAACCGAATGTTTGTTTCCGGCAAACCATGTAAAATCCTGCTTAAGGTTCCAGTCCTGTATCTTCGAATTCAAACCGAAAGTATTGTCATTACTCTTCAGGCTGATCTTATAATCATAATTGCTGTAGATGAATGAAGTATTGGAAAACAGTTTGCTGTTGATGATGCTGTTCCATCTCAATGTAGCGGTTGTATTTCCCCAGTCTGTTGAGAAGGTATTGCCTAATCCTAATACATCCCTTCCGAAATATCCTGAAAGATAAAGACGGTTACTCTCGTTGATCTGATAATTGGCTTTCAGGTTCAGATCATAAAAATATAATTTGTTGTCTTTATAATCTTCAGAAGTTTTCAGGAATAAATCAGCATAAGTTCTTCTTCCTGAAACAATGAATGATGATTTTTCCTTCTGGATAGGTCCTTCTACACTTAATCTGCTGCTGATCAGACCGATTCCTCCATTTACATTATAGTCCTGATTATTCCCATCCTTCATCTTCACATCCAGTACGGAAGAAAGACGCCCCCCATACTGGGCAGGACTGTTTCCTTTGATAATGCTGGCATCTTTCAGCGCATCACTGTTGAATGTACTGAAAAAACCAAGTAAATGCGAAGCATTGTAGACCGGAGCTTCATCCAGTAAGATGAGATTCTGGTCCGTAGCACCCCCTCTTACACTGAATCCGCTGCTTCCTTCGCCGTTGCTTTTAATTCCCGGCAATAATTGTATGGTTTTCATGACATCCTTTTCACCGAAAAGAACGGGGAGTTTTTCTATATTCTTAATATTTAATGTTTCAGTTCCCATTTGGGCGGTAGAAAGGTTTTTATCCTTCTTGATACCTGTTATGACTACCTCATCAATTGATTTTGAAATGGCTTCCTGCTGGATAAGCGGAAGGTCGAGCTTTATATTCTGATTTACCTTGATCTGCTGTTCAAAATCCTGGTATCCCGGGTTGGAAATAACAATAGTATAGTCACCTTCCGGCAGAGATAAAGAATAAAAACCATATTCATTGGCTGCTACATTGATCGAAGGGTTTTCACGGACTTTTACCGTTACTCCGATCAGCAGTTCACCATTTTTTTTATCTTTTACCGTTCCGCTTACGGAATAGGTCTGCTGGGCGATTACAAAGGTGCTGAAGCAGAGCGCAGCGGTGGCTGCGGTAATCTTTAAAAAGGATGTTTGCATTAGTTTTGTTTAAAAAGAAGTAGATCTTTTCTATATTAAAATAGTTTATTGATGTAAGATTAGTTGAAGGAAGAGGAGATTAGTTACACCCAAAAGCTTAATATTGAATAAATTAATTTTTTAGCTACAATACCTCCAGGGGCAAAGATAACAGAACTTATGTAAAGCATGATATAATATCCTTTTTATTTTAATTTTCAGTTAATTAAACGGAGTACGGGAAAATATATTTTAGTGAATATTGATAAAGGTATACTTTTGACGGGCTAAATCTCAAATCCATGAAAACCAAAACTTCCTTTTATATAGTGTTTGTTCTCGGAATAATAGTGAATTCCGTTTCTTCGCAGATCAAATCTGAAATATTTAAGGCGTATTTAAGCAGGTTTTATGATAACTACCAGAAACTATTTGTGTCATATCAACTTCCAGCTTCCCTCTTCCAGCCTCGAGCCTCTTAAATCAAATACTTAATATTCTTCATTCCATTTCAGATAATCATTCTATGATCTGTTTCCCACTTTACTGGGTAAAATATGATACTTTCTTTTGAAAGCTGCTGAAAAATGCCTTGGATTTTTATAACCGATCATATCCGAAATTTCGCTGATATTCATATCGCTGTCGAGAAGCATTTTTTTGGCCAGCTCCATTTTAGTGTCATTCCAAAACCCGAAAACCGTAGTTCCGAAGAGCTCTTTAAATCCTTTCTTTAAAGTAAACTCATTGGTTCCTACCTGGTGGGCAAGCTCGTTCAGGGAACAGGTGGCATTCAGGTTGTTGACGATATAATCCCTTACGGCATAGATCTTTTCTTCATCTTTTTTAGGGAGGGAAGATGAAGAAGGGCTGTTATGGAAAAGCTGTTCCAGCTGAAGCAGCAGCAGTTCACTTACTTTGGCTTCAAGATAGATCCGTTTGAAGATCCCTTTTCTGTCACAGTGCATAAGGTCATTCATGATCTGATACATTTCCAGACTGATCAGGTTGTGGTCAGGATTGATCAGGGTTGAACGCTGCTTTTCTATTGCATTTCTAAAAGCCTCAAACAATCCGGAATGCTCAGGCAGAAACTTTTTAAAAAAAGCAGGAGCCAGGTTGATTTCCAGTATATGAAGATCAGGACCGAAAAACTCCATTTTACCCTGCATGTGATGAGCATAAATGATATTGTGCTGGTAACTGTCAAACTGTACAATATCCTGGAAGTTTCCTGAAGTGGCCACACTTTTACCTTTCAGGGCAAAATGCATTTCCACCGTATCAAAATCACTTTCGAAATACAGCTGAAGTTTGTTGGCTAATGAAATATTTCCAAAACTGATATGGACGTTCTCAAAACAGATTTCATGATAAAAACCGTCACCATAAGGAGGAACCAATCGGGTGATACACTCCTGTATATCCCCGTCATTGTCGTAATAAGTATCAGGATAATTTCTCTCCATGAGGATTTCCCCGATATTTTCATCGTATAGGCGTAGTGTCATTTTCTTTCTTTTAGTTAGAATTTCCTTTTTGCGGACTTTTTATTCCGTCCTGCATACCCAAACTGTTGGCTGTACGATCTACTTTTGCACAAAGGTAATGATTATTTAGAATCATTCTTAATAACTAAGTCTATTTTTCATGAAAGAATCTAAGAAAAGAAAAAACGGAATTGCAAGGTTGCTGGAAATAGCGGGAAGGAGAAAGATGATGCTGTTTCTGTCCGGATTCTTGTCCGTCATTCATGCTTTTTTGAGTCTGGTTCCTTATGTGCTTGTATTTTATATTATCCGTGAGCTGACGAGAGAGACTGTAGACTTCAGTCTGGCCCGCCAGTATATAATCTATGCTGTCATTGCAGCAGTAGTGAGCATGTTTGTGTTCTTTATCTCAGGAATTTTGTCACATATCGCGGCATATAATATTCTGTTTGAATTAAGAAGATTTATAGTAGATAAAGTCGGTAAGCTTCCTATGGGCTATCTGAATAACAGGAACTCCGGAGCTCTGAAAAAGATTCTGTCTGATGATGTGGAGAGAATTGAAAATTTTATCGCCCATCAGATCCCGGATTTTGTGAAAGGAGTGGCATTGCCTGTAGTAACGATTATTTTCCTTTTTTCACAAGACTGGCGGCTGGCGGCGATCAGCTTTGTTCCCTTGATTATTCTGGGAATCTGGATCCCTGTCATGTTTGGAGGTAAAAAGTCAAAAGTGCTGATGAAAAACTATCATCAGTCATTAGAAGATATGAATGCGGGAATTGTAGAATATGTGAGGGCTATGCCGGTGATGAAAATATTCGGACAGTCGGCAGAAACCTTTGATAAATACGGTAATACAGTGAAACGGTTCAATGGCTTTGTGAATGATTGGGTGAAATCCAGCACACCGGCTTTTGCCGTATTCATGAGCTTTATCAGCAATGCGATGCTTCCGGTATTGGCATTGGGACTGTATTTATATTTTAAGAATGGCGTTACGCTGTCCACTTTATTATTGTTTCTGATATTGGGTACAGGCTATATCAAGCCCCTTTTTGTGCTCAGCAATATGGGAATACAGATCTCAGTGATCAACCGTGGAGTGGAGCAGATCGATGCCCTTCTGTATCACGATAATTTAAAAGAAAACCATGAAAATCATCAGCCGGAAGATTTGAGCATTGTATTTGAGAATGTGAGCTTTGCGTATGATGAGAATAATTTTGTATTGGAAAATGTTGACTTTGTAATCAGGGAGAGGTCCATTACAGCGCTGGTAGGTCCTTCAGGAGCAGGCAAAAGTACGGTAGGACAGCTTTTAGCCCGCTTCTGGGATACCAGTAAAGGAGATATTAAAATTGGCGGTGTCAATATTAAGGATTACCCGCAGGAAAAGCTGATGCAGATGGTTTCTTTCGTATTCCAGGATAGCTTTATGTTTCAGCAGACTCTATTTGAAAATATAAGAATGGGAATGGATAAAACTCAGGAACAGGTAGAAGAGGCTGCAAAAGCAGCTCAGATTCACGACCTGATCATGGGACTTCCAAACGGCTATGATACACTGTTCGGACAATCGGGAGTACACCTGAGTGGAGGTGAGCAGCAGCGGTTTCAGCTGGCGAGAGCGATCCTTAAAGATGCCCCGATCCTGATCCTGGATGAAGCGACAGCATTTGCCGATCCTGAAAATGAATATAAGATCCAGCAGGCATTCAGCCGGCTGATCAGGGCTAAGACCGTATTGATTATTGCCCATAGACTAAGCACAATTACCGATGCGGACAAGATCCTGATCTTTGATAAAGGAAGACTCGTTTCAGAGGGAAAACATGAAAATCTTCTGGAAGAAAGTGAAATCTATCAGAGAATGTGGAATGCTCACATCAGAGCCAAAGAATTTGTAATGTAAATGATAAAAGGAGAATATCCCAATAAAACAGTATTATGAGAAATTTTAAAGCAATAGAGGCAGAATTTAGAGTAAGCAGAAAAGAATATATCACGCCGCACTATATCAGGATCTTTCTGACAGGAGAGCAGGTTCCTTTAATAGCCAATACTACGGTGGGAGTAAACAACAAGATCCTTATTCCACCCAAAAGAGCGGATCAGATCCATTTTCCGGAATTCGATTATGATAAGATGCTTTGGAAGCCTCAGCCTGAAGAGATCCGCCCGACTATAAGAACATACACCCATCGGGGGATTGATCTTGAAAAGAATGAGATCTGGATTGATTTTGTGGCCCACGGAGACGAAGGCCCGGCTTCTGCATGGGCACTGGAGGCTAAGAAAGGAGATGTGTTGGGAGTCCTGATGAAAGACGGCAAAACAGAGCTCTATGGTAAAGCTGAAAATTACTTTCTGGTAGCGGATGCCACAGGAATTCCCGTATTGGCAGCCATTCTGGAAGACCTTCCGGCAACTGCCAGAGGAACCTGCATCATTGAAGTTCATGGTAAGGAAGATGAGCAGGACTTGCAAACTCTCGCGGATATTGATTTTATATGGCTCTACAATGAGCATCCTCAACAGGGCAGCAGGCTGGCAGAAGTAGTAAAACAACAGGTGCTGCCTGAGGATTCACGTTCCGGCTATGTAGCGGCAGAATTTTCTTCAGTAAAAGAGATCCGCAGCTATCTCAGGAAAGAAAAACAATGGAAGCAGGAAGAGCTGTATGCCTACTCTTACTGGAAATCAGGAGTTGCAGAAGATAAATCTGCCGTAGAAAGACATAAAGAAAATGCAGCAGAGTAAAACATATGCTGTATCAGGAATTGATTCGCATCTTGTCCTGAAAAATTTCAGAATGCGGGTTTCATGATAGAGTAGTAAAAGTTTCTACCGAAGCGCTCAGGTCTGATCTTTAGAACGATAAAACTTATTAAAAATAATTATTTACAGAAAAATACATGAAATATTCAAATAAAATAAACTGGTCTTTTGCAGCGGCAATCATGGTGTCTGTTTGTTGGCTGATCGGTGATATTTTTGTTGCCGGATTTGATCCGGATCCGGCGAATTATCCTTTGTTTTCAAAAATGTACGCAGATCAGATGGATGTTGTAATGGCCACTTTGATGCTGGAAGGATCGACCTCCAGACTGATGTTCGGAGCTTTGATTGGTGCTCTTACAGGTCCGCTGCTGCTGCCTGCAACCTGGCTGGTCCATCAGTTTTTTAAGGACACCAAAAAATGGTATGCCATTTTTGTCTATTGGGTATTATTAGCAGGAGCGGTTTTGTCTCCTTTGGGTCATGCCGGGTTCTTTTATGTAGGAGAGATTTATAAAGCGGTCTATCATACAGATCCTGTTGCTCATCCTTACCTTTTAGATACAGGAAGAGGTTTTATGAAAATGCTGAATATCGCCTGGGGAGCAGCTATTGGTGTTCTGGCTATCGGCTGGATTTCATTTGCGGTATGCATCCTTTTAAACAAAACCTTACTTCCGGGATGGATGGCTCTGTTGACGCCGGTTGTGCTGACTTTACTTATCATTCCTGTGAAAAATCTTCTGCCGCTTCCTTATTCAGGATGGGTGGGTGGAGCGATATTCAATATTGCCTATCTGATATTTTTCAGCTCATTGCTATTCCTGTTCAGAAAAAAACTGGTACAACAGGGTGAAACTCTTAAAAGCGCCTTACAATGATAAAAAACTTACAATACGTTACTTCCTTCAATCCGAAAGATACCCGGAAGGTTGCTTTTACAGAGATCCTGCACAGCCTTTTTATTGCTGCTCCTTCAGGAATTTTACTGGTAATCATTTGGGAACTGTTTTCAGAAAATCCGGATATGACGAGAATATGGTCCGTAGTTGCTTTGATGGCAGTGATGCTTCTGGTCCAGTTTTTTGTAGCGTCCCGTTCGATGGTGAGATCCAACATCCTGGTATATGACCTTTCTACAAAGCTGCGCATTAAGCTGGGAAACCATATTCAGAAGTTCTCTTTAGGCTTTTTTAAACAAAAAGATCCCGGGGAGATTGCTTCTATTGTTTTGCAGGATGTTGCCAATTTTGAAGGAATATTCGGACATAGCATCGGTAATCTGGCTTCCGCGGCATTTGGTACAGTTTTACTGTCGATAATTTTATTGATATACGACTGGAGGCTGGCCCTTTGCCTGTTGCTGGCTTTACCCCTGATCTATCCTTTTTTAAGGATTGCGAATTATCTGGTCAGCCGTTTAGGAAAAAAGCAGATTGAGGCCAGGAATACCGTAGGAGCTAAATTCCTGGAATATGTACAGGGAATCCGTCATTTGAAATCCTATGGATTAACAGGAAAGAAACATAAAGGGCTGGAAGACTCTTTTGACGATCTTCGCCGCAAGTGTATCCGCCTGGAAGCGGTTCCCGGACCGTTTATCGTGACGGCAGCTATCGTTTTTGAGATCGGTTTTATAGGAATGGTAGTGCTTGGACTGTATTTTTTGTTTCATCAGTCTATCACGGTTCCGGTGCTGATTACTTTTCTGATCATGGGATATAATCTCTACGGTCCTTTAAAGGTAGTGATGGTAGATTATCTTGTCCTTCGATATATGAATGAAAGTCTGAACCGCATCATCGGAGTATTGGAAGAGCCTACAATGGAAACCGAAAAGAATGAGCTTCCTCAGCACTATGAGATCAGTTTTAAAAATGTAAGTTTTGGCTATCAGGAAAAAATGACCCTGCAGAATCTCAGCTTTACTGTTCCTGAAAAATCAATGCTCGCTTTAGTGGGACATTCCGGATCAGGTAAGACGACCATTGCTTCCCTGATCGCCAGATTCTGGGATGTAAATCAGGGCGGTATAACGATAGGAGATACGGACATCAGAAATATAAAACAGGATACCTTTTATAAACTGATCAGTGAAGTGTTCCAGGAGGTTTATCTTTTTGATGATACTATTTATAATAACATTAAGATCGGAAAACCGGATGCTACGGAGCAGGAAGTCTATCATGCCATGGAGCAGGCTCAATGTCTCGAATTTATCAAAGAATTTCCGGAAGGTATTCACACCAAAGTGGGTGAGGGAGGATGTAAGCTATCAGGAGGGCAAAAGCAGAGAATCAGTATAGCAAGAGCTTTACTGAAAGATGCGCCTATTGTATTACTGGACGAAGCTACCGCCAGTCTTGATCCTGAAAATGAGATTTACATTCAGAGGGCGATCCAGGAACTGGTGAGATCAAAAACCGTTGTTGTTATCGCTCATAAACTGTCTACCATACAAAATGCCCGGCAGATAATCGTTCTGAATGAAGGGAAAATTGCAGAAAAAGGAAACCATGAAGAGCTTTTGGAGAAAAATGGGATATATCGTAAAATGTGGGATATACAAAAAAAATCTAACGGCTGGAAGGTAAACAACACAAATGAAATTCTTGATGTATGCTAAAGATGGAGCAGATGTTTTTTCTTCTCAGGAAGAGAAATCCAATGTGGAGGTGGCCTTTAAATCTTCGGATTTAAAGGCTTTTTTGTGCAGAAACATTTCCTGCGAACTACCGGTTCAAATATTAATCTTATATTGCTGTAAAGAATTATCAGAAAGAGAATATGGAGCAACTGAAAAAATGGTTTCAAAGCAACTGGTCTACAGTGATCTTAGCCCTTCTGTTCATTATATTACTTGTGAACCCGGATGCCAAAGCATGGCTGATGAGACAGGTTGCAGCTACCGGATTATTAAATTCCAGCATATCAAAGCCGAAAGCTCAAGATGCTGAAGCTGTATCACCGGTTTCTTATGCTGATTTCACCCTGAAAGATGAAAAGGGAGGACTGATTAGTGTCTCAGATTTGAAAGGGAAAGTTGTATTTATCAACTTTTGGGCCTCATGGTGCCCGCCATGCCGTGCTGAGTTTCCATCCGTTCAGAAGTTTTATGAAAAATACCGTTCCCATCCGGATATGGTGTTTCTTACGATAAATATAGATGATGACCCAGCCTTGGGGAAAGCATACCTGGAAGAAAAAGGATTTACAGTTCCATTCCTGATTACTATTGGTACTATTCCGAAGGAAATTTATGACGGATCATTGCCTACTACTGTGGTTCTGGATAAGCAGGGAGAGATCCGGCTTAGGCATACAGGTATTGCAGACTACAGTAAAAATTCTTTTTATGCCGGGATAGATACCCTACTGAAATAAAACCGTAATCGACAGAAAGCTACAGTCGTGAAGTGACATGTTGAATCCGATTAAAAAAAGAGCCTCTGCAATATACTTTTGGAGGTTTTTTTCTTACATTTATCAATCATCAATTATCATAAGATTTTATGAACATTCAACTTTTCTCAAAAAATGCATTAGTGGGAGCCGCTACTCAGGGAATAGGAGCAGGAATTGCTACAGAACTGGCAAAATGCGGAGCCAATGTCACGATAATGTCACGCAATGAAACTAAACTTAAAGATTTTGTGTCTTCACTGCCTGTTGTAAACCCTGATCAGAAACACGGGTATCTGGTTGCTGACTTTTCTGATTTTGAAAATTATAAAAAAGTGATTTCAGAATACTTCCGCACCCATTCCATAGATATTCTGGTCAATAATACGAATGGACCGGAGCCGGGTTTAGCCCTTGATAAAAGTGTTGCGGATTATCAAAAAGCGTTCGATCTTCTTTTTAAAACCGTTTGCGAAACCACATTGCTGGCTTTACCCTATATGATTGCACAGAAAAACGGCCGGATCATTAATGTTTCTTCACTGTCAGTAAAAGAACCGATCGGTAATCTGGCGCTTTCCAATTCTATCCGTTCAGCGGTAATGGCCTGGGCAAAGACATTATCCAATGAGATTGCACAACATAATATTACGGTCAACAATATTCTTACCGGATATTTCGATACGGAAAGAATCCAAAATCTCATTCAGCATGAAGCAAAGCAAACAGGAGCCTCTACAGAAGAAATAAAAAAAGCCAGAGAACAGAAAATTCCAATGAAACGGCTGGGTAAGCCTGAAGAATATGGACACCTGGTTGCTTTCCTGGCTTCAGAATATGCATCATACCTTACCGGAGCAAATATTCCTTTGGATGGAGGGTTGAATAATACGTATTAAGCGGGAAAAATACTCTTTATGAAAATGTAAACCTTCAGGCTGATAATCTGAAGGTTTTATTTTTAATGAAAAACACAATTCTCCACTTCCGGATGTTGTGGATCAGATCATGATCAGCTACAAAGCCAATGTCCTTTACAAAAGTAATCTCACGATGCTGGATATGCTGGCCAACTTTGACTGGAAGCGTCCGGTCAATTTCTCATCAGGAGGAATGGACTTCAGCTGGCAAGAAAGCCTTAAAAAAGGAATATTTGATGAATATGGGTATTATATGAGCCTTTCACCAAAATTCCAGGCAGTTGCCCGGAGGCAAATAAGATCGAAACCGATGGAATATGCACTTGTAATTTCTGCTGTTATAGAAGCTTACCGTACATTGGGACAGAATGAAAAGGCTCATGCTTATCTTTTGAAGCCAGTAGAGCCGATTGATGAGAAATTCAATGTTTTTGTAAAGGGTTTTCAGCAGATGGGTAAAGAGAAAGCGATGACTGAGGCTGAAAATGTTCAGCAGATCACACCTTTTTATCAATATCTGTTCGAAGTAATGGAACCTTTTGATTCTGCTTATTCAAAAAAGAAGGAAGAGCAGATCACTACAGCAATCATTAAAGTGACACAATAAGAGATATCAGCAGATCAACTTTTAAGAATGATTGGCTCCTTTCTTCCTGTTCCTTTTTACCTGACGGTTTTCCAGGTGGTTTATCCAAAAATAAAGAATATATCTTTTAATTCTGGCTGTTTCAACGCCTTTTCTGGGGTCCTTATCTTATCTTCCGGTTGCAAAGCAGCCCGTAGTGATGATCCCGGGAAAGAAGAATTATATTTTCATTACGTTACATAATATATGGGCTTGAATTTTAAAAAGAAAAATATTACATCTTACAGGTTTTTAAAAACCTGTAAGATGTAATGAAAAATATGCTAACGCTTTTCTTTCAATGACCAGCCGAATTTTAATCCGATGATAAAAATAACCAGTAACAGTTCTCCGGCAGCAAGTAAAATATCTCCGGGAACCCGCATCCATCTTAAGAAATGCATGATATCAGTCTGCATAAATTCTGCGGAACGGGCATACCAGTATCCTTCTTTGATAGAGGCTACCGATTGCATAATTCCTATAGGAAGAAGGCTTATCGTCACCATAACCAGTAATCCGATATTGGTTAACCAGAAAGCCCAGCCAATTAATTTATCATTCCATTGACGGTCCGGGTACAGACCTCTGAGGACAAACATCATCAATCCGATTCCTAAAATTCCATACACCCCAAACAGAGCGGCATGGCCATGAACGGCCGTTGTGTTCAGTCCCTGGATATAGTACAATGCAATAGGGGGATTGATGGCAAATCCGAAGATTCCTGCTCCGAGGAAATTCCAGAAACACATGGCGATAAAACAGTATATTGGCCATTTATATGCCTTGATCCACTTTGCCGATTTGCTGAGCTGATAGTTTTGATATGCTTCATAACCAATCAGGACAAGAGGTACAATTTCCAATGCACTGAAAGTAGCTCCCAAAGCAAGTACAGCAGTGGGGGTGGCACTGAAATACAAATGATGGAATGTTCCTAAAATACCTCCTGCAAGGAAGATGATGGTAGAAAATAAGACTGCGTGGGTTGCTGATTTTAGTCTTAATAGTCCTAATCTTGTAAACAGGAAGGCGGCTACTACGGTTGCAAAAACCTCAAAGAAGCCCTCCACCCAAAGGTGTACAACCCACCATCTCCAATATTCGGCAATAGCCATATGAGTTTGTCTTCCATACATCAGACCGGCACCATAGAACATGGCAATTGCTACAGAAGAAAGGGTAAATAAAAGAAGTAAGTGACGGTCTCCGTCTTTACGTCTTAAAGCAGGAAGTAATGCTCTTACCATTAAAATCAGCCAGAGAATCAGCCCGATCAGCAATAAAATCTGCCATATCCTTCCGAGCTCTACATATTCGTACCCCTGGTGCCCCCAAAGAAAATTATCTACCAGTCCCAGCTTTTGCATTACACCGAGCCATTGCCCGGTCAGAGATCCCAAAACGACGACCAATAAAGCTCCGAACAATACATTGACACCCAATTTTTGATATTTGGGCTCATATCCTGAAACCGCCGGGGCTATATACAACCCTGTAGCCAGCCATGAAGTGGCAATCCAGAATATAGCCAGCTGTACATGCCAGCTTCTGGATACTGACTGCGGAAGAAACTGATCCAAAGGAATTCCGTAAAATCCGCTTCCTTCGACTCCGTAATGGGCTGTAATGACTCCGGCAAGCATCTGAACCAGGATCAGTAACGCAACCACCCAGATATATTTCAAAGTAGCTTTCATGGATGGAGTAGGCTTTATATTCCGTAGAGGATCTTCAAGAGGAAGCGCTTCGTTGATTTCTTCCTCTTTATTCCTTGCGTGATAGAATACCAGAAGCCCGACACAAGCCAGCAGTAATAATACACTGAATCCTGACCACAGGTGGAGTGATGGAGGCGGAACATTCCCTACTGCCTCATCATGCGGCCAGTTGTTAGTATAGGTAACATCATCTCCAGGTCTTTCTGTGATACAAACCCAGGTGCTCCATGCAAAAAAGGCATTCATCCTGGCCATTCTTACGCTGTCTTTGATGGTATTTTTGGGAATGGCGTACTGTCCACGCAGTTCCGACATGGAAGGATCATTCATGAATAATCCGGAGTAGTATTGAGAAAGTTGCTTTTGTACTTTTGCTCTTTCAGGAGAGAAAACGATCTCATTTTTCTTTTCATTGAAAGTGTTGGTACGGAGTTCTTTTTTCAGCAGTACCTGGTATTTTGCCTGCTCATCATCAGGAAGTTCTTTGTATATTTTACCCTCTTTTTTGGCCAGTTCGTTAAGCAGAAGATCCGCTTCCTGGTGAAGATAATCAGCAGTCCAGTCAGGAGCAATATAAGCGCCATGTCCCCAGATACTTCCCACGGTTTGTCCTCCAATAGACTGCCATACATTCTGACCATCTTTAATATCCTGCCCTGTGGCAATCACTGTCCCGTCCGCACTTACTATTTGCTCCGGAATCGGAGGGACTTTTCTATAGATTTCGGTTCCGTAAAATATAAGCACTGCAAATGAGGTAATCATTACAATAGAAAGTCCTATCCAAAGTTTTTTAGGTGTCATTCAGATCGGTTTTTAAGATTCAACAGCAAATTCTTTTTCAAGCTGAATAGCCTTTGGGAAAAGAATATTGTTTTCCAGATGAATATGCTTGTGCAGATCATTTTCAAAATCCTGGAGCATGGCAAAGGCTACTTTGTATGTGTTACAGGCATCGGCAGGCGGAAGATATTCATCTGTGATCTCCGCTATTTTTCTGAAGCGTTCTCCTTCCACAGTATGTTCATGTTGCATCATATTCACCGGGTTTTCCACTGTGCCGAACGCTGGTTGTGGAAGACTGCCACCGGATATTTTAGCTTTGACTATATTTCTTACAAAAGGAAACAGAATAAGCTCTTCTTTTTTCATATGAGCTGCCAGGTCATGGGCTGATTCATTAAATAAAGTATTGATCTCGAATAATTCAGGATGTCTGTCCCCGTGAACTTTACAGAGTTTATCCAGGAAAGCCTGCAAAACAGGAGTTTTTTCTTCTACGTAACGGTGGTGTGTTTTCTCGATATAATCTGCCAGAAGGTCCAGTGGCCAGCTGTTGAAATCAATAGAAGAACCTTCATTTTTTGGGAGCGCTTCCAGTTCTGTGTAAATTTTTTCAGGATCGAGCTTCTTGCTGCTGCACGCTTCTTCTATAGTTCTTCCGCCTTTGCAACAGAAATCGATTCCGTGTCTTTTAAAAATGGCTGCGGTTCTGAAGTCTTCTGCTACCATATTTCCTATTAAATCTGTTCTTGTATCCATAATATAATACTTTTTTATCTTTTATTATTTTAAATTTTTTTGATTACTTTTTGAGCGAAAGAATGTACTTTACCATCTGTTTAGCGTCGTCTTTGCTTAATCCTTCATGAGGGGTCATCGGGATATCACCCCAGTTGCCTTTTCCTCCGTCAATGATTTTCTGAGCCAGCTGATCAATATCTTTTTCGGTATATTTTTCAGCTACTTCCTGGTAAGAAGGGCCAATTAATTTCGCATCTATTTTATGACATGCAAGGCAGTCAGCTCCTTCTATCAATGTAAAGCCAGGATCACTGGAGGTATCTGATGAAACAGCGGGTTGTGGTACCGGTTGCTCTGTAGAAGGCTCAGGTATTGGTATAGGAGTCGTTCCGCTTTTCTCGGAGCATGATACGTTTATCATTAATAAACTCAATATCATTGCTGTACCTATAAGTTGTGTTTTCATAATAATTGTCGTTTGATTTATATTTTTTGTGCAAGAATGGATACTGCACAAAGGTTGTTTTCAAACTTTTTAAATGTTTTTCTCATTTGTATTACCCTGCAACGGATTTTAGGTTGTGTTACTATATTTGCTGCAATTTTCAGGAATCCGGAAAAACCTTCATCGCTGATTAGTCTTTTAATCTCCAAAAGGTGCATCGGTGCTGTTTCTGTTTTTAAGACCTTAAATCCCTCTTTTTCCAGTAAATGAGTCCATTCCGGAATGGTGAGTGGGCGGGTATTTACCTTCAGGGTTAAAGCGAGCTCCTTCTGAATCTGTAGTTTTACATTTTCATCCAGACTATCAGGGGTAAGTGCCAGCTCATGAATGGCATAAAATCCCTGAGATCTCAAAATTCTCGAAGCTTCCTGAATAATCTCAGATTTTCTGTGATCGGCATGCATACTCAGCATAGCTTCACCGTACACTTTATCGGCAGATTGCTCAGGTAATGGACTGTGTGCTGCATTTCCCAGTTGAAATTGTGCAGAAGTATAATTAAATTTTTTTTTCAACAGGTTTACAGCCTCCTGTTCAGCATCAATTCCTATATAGGATGCCGGATTTTTCTCCAAGGTGAGTTTTGCGGTAAAACCAAGACCCGGAGCAAATTCGACTACACGGTCATCAGGGGTAATATTCAGTATAGCCAGCATCTCTCGGGTAAGCGCTACGCCTCCTGGACGCAGAACTTTTTTACCGATCTTAGCTAACAGCCAGTGTGCGGACATTTTTTCAATAGGGTCTGTTTTCATTAGGTGGGGTTTTGAATTGGAATATGACAGTCAAAATCAGAGTGATGGCCTTTACTGTTTCAGCATAGATAAAATAATCATGCAGCGGAGTAGAAGGTAATGGTTTACTGGATGAAAGAAGATCTGCCCGTGCATCTAAAACCGGAAGCATCCAAAACTGTTCTAAGGCCAGGATGAAGAATAAAATAAAGAGTAGTATAAAATCCAATTTTTTATAGTTGCTATGACTGATTGTCATGAATATCAGAATCAGGATCAGAAAGATAGCCTGTATTTTTGTTGAGATTTCAAACATTATTTTTCCCAGCCCCAAAGCGGTTGAAAGGGTGATTCCATGAACCTGAAACTTAAGGGGAGTTTCTATAAAGCTTACTGTTATAAACATTCCTGTCATCAGACAGAATAACATGAGGACAACAGGATTTTTAAGATAGAGTTTCATTTTTTTTATTATTCAATATATTAAGATCTTTTTATCTTTTATTTATTCAAATTTTTTTCATGCTTTAAGATGAGTCAATTTTAAATCCAGGTTATCAACGAACATTTGTATTTTAGACGTTTCAAGCATAATACGAAGTTCCTGCCTGATACTTTTAAATTGATCATGAAGGGGGCAAGGATGAAGTTCAGAACACTGGTCAAGTCCAAGTCCACAACCGGAAAACAATTTATCACCGTCAACTTCCCTTACAATATCAGCAATACTGGTGTCCAGGTTTTTCTGATCCATATAGAAACCTCCATTCGGCCCTTTTACAGATTGTACAAATCCTTTTCTGCTCAAATCCTGAAGGATTTTAGCGATAAAATGTTCAGGAGAATTAATGTTTTTTGAGATATCCTTGATTCCGACTCTGCTGTCATTTTTAGATTGCTGGGCAATATAAATTAAAGCTCTTAAAGCATATTCGCAGGTTTTGGAAAACATTGTATCTGATTTTATAGGACAAATATATAAACTTATTTTTAATAAAAGATAAAAAACTCTTTTATTTTACTTGAAGGTTGATAAATTTCATAAAAAGTTGAAGTGACAAAAAAGCAGAGGTTGAGTATATTATAAAAGTTTTACGGAATGGTTACCGGAGGATTATGGAATGCTTTACTTCTTTTCCTTAGATCAGACGGTCTTGATTGGGTAAATTTCCGAAAGGTAAAGGTATCACTGAAGGCGCTAATCGAACTATAGCCAACATCATCAGCAATTTCGTTAATGGGTTTATCAGTATTTAACAGCAGTTCAATAGCTTTGATGATCCTGAAGGATTTTAGGTACTGGAGGCAGGAAATATCCATATCTGCTTTAAACAAACGGGACATGGAACGCTCACTCAATCCGAATCCGGCACTTACATTACTTAAAGTAAGCGTTTCCCCGATATTCCATTCAAGATAGGAAACTATTTTCATCATCTGCTTGCTGTGAGTGGCGGGAAGAATGATTGGGAGAGGCTGTTTATGGGTTTTAGGAAGGATTTCTTTTGTATGCTTGTGAAAAGGAATCAGCTTCTCTGATATCTATTTACAGAAGACTCTTTTAATCTATATCAAAATCAAAAAGTATAGCTGGTTTAGCTAATTTTATAGTAGAGTGGTGAGACTGTCTTTGAGAAGGCAGTCTTTTTGATACATATCGGACAGCTAACAAACTGAAAACTGTGATAATTTTTAGTACTAAAACTATACGAGGATGTGACCCCGGTTATTTTAAGATAACTTTTTGCTGAAAAAATAATTTTCGTAATTAATTTATAAACAATTGTTTAATTGTTTTGGTAGAAATTTTACGAGAAAAAAGCATAAGAAAATTTGGAATTAAAGAGGGTTTTCCTATCTTTGCAGTCCCTTAAACAAAGGGATTTACTTAAAAAAATAAGTGACCGACTCGGTAGCTCAGCTGGTAGAGCAATACACTTTTAATGTATGGGTCCTGGGTTCGAATCCCAGCCGGGTCACA